>JBOGWU010000139.1:0-31412 GCA_050693935.1 Actinomycetota bacterium
CGCCATGCCCGCGGTCGCCTTGATCTTCATCGTCTTGTACGAGGACTCATCGCCCGGGCTCATCACGGCCGCGCTGGTCGGAGCGCTCGCGCTCGCCGGCTTCATCGTCGTTGGATGGATGACCCTAAGAAGCGATCACTCCGCTCATCGCGTGGGCGAGGCTCTCGCTCGACCGGCCGCGCCGTTCCTGAAAAGACGCGGTCGCTCGGTGGGCAATTGGGGAGCCACGTTCGCCGCTTTTCGCAAGCAGACGATCACGATGATCACCCAGCGTGGGTGGATCTTGCTCGCGGCGTCTGTGATGAGCCACGTGTCGCTTTTCATCGTCTTGTTGCTCGCCCTGCGTCATGTCGGCGTTTCTGGAGAGCAGATCGGGTGGGCCGAGGCCCTCGGCGCGTTCGCCTTCGTTCGTTTTCTGACCGCGCTTCCGATCACGCCGGGAGGCTTGGGGGTCATAGAGCTCGGCCTCTCGGCCGCACTCGTCTACGCGGGCGGACCCAGAGCCGAGGTGGTGGCGGCGGTCCTCGTGTTCAGGGCTCTGACTTATCTCGTGCAGATCCCCTTCGGTGCGATCACATACCTGTACTGGCGGCACAGCGACCGGTGGCGGCCGGGATTGGGTGGAGGCGGCGCGGGAATGTCTAGTCCCTAGCGACCCATCAGGGATCAATCGAAATCCTGGAGGTCATATGGGCCAGAACGTCACGCAAAAGCTGATCGAGTCCCACCTCGTCGCGGGCTCCATGGAGCCGGGAACGGAAATTGGACTCCGTATCGACCAGACCCTGACTCAGGACGCGACCGGGACGCTGGTGATGCTCGAACTCGAGGCCATGGAACTGAATCGAGTGAAGACCGAGCTTTCGGCTCAGTACGTCGACCACAATCTCCTTCAGGCCGACGAACGCAACGCCGACGATCACCTCTTCCTCTACACCGCGTGCCGGCGACTGGGCATTTGGTACTCGAAACCAGGAAACGGCGTCAGCCACCCAGTGCACATGCAGCGGTTCGGCATCCCGGGGAAGACCCTCGTGGGCTCGGACAGTCACACCTGTGCCGCCGGCTCGCTCGGGATGCTCGCAATCGGTGTCGGAGGACTCGAGGTCGCGATGGCGATGGCGGGTGAGCCTCTGTACGTAACCATGCCCGAGGTGTGGGGCGTGAGGTTGACAGGGAGCCTCCCCGACTGGGTCAGCGCCAAGGACGTCGTACTGGAGATGTTGCGGCGCCACGGTGTGAAGGGCGGTCGGGGTCGCATCGTCGAGTACTACGGCGAAGGGCTTGCGAATCTCGGCGGCATGGACCGGCACGTCATCGCCAATATGGGGGCCGAGCTCGGCGCCACCACCACGACGTTTCCATCCGACGAAGAGGTCCGGCGCTTTCTCACGACCGAGGGCAGGGAGCACGACTGGGTCGAGGTCGTGGCCGATCCCGACGCGACCTACGACCAGCACGACGAGATAGACCTTGGAACGCTCGAGCCTCTCATCGCCAAACCGTCGAGCCCGGGCAACGTCGTCACGGTGAGGGAGGCGGCGGGGCCGGAGATATCCCAGGTGGTCATCGGCTCGTCGGCCAACCCTGGGCTTCGGGACTTCGGGATCTCGGCGATGATCGTCGACGGAAAGCAGACCCACCCACGCGTCTCCTTCGACGTCAACCCGACGTCGCGTCAGACGCTCGAGAATCTCGTGGCTATGGGGTTGCTTGCGCCGCTGATCCGCGCCGGCGCGCGACTTCATCAAGCCGGCTGCATGGGCTGCATAGGAATGGGGCAGGCACCCGCCTCCGGCCAGATCAGTCTCCGCACGATGCCGCGCAACTTTCCAGGACGCTCGGGAACGCGAGAAGACGCCGTTTATCTGTGTTCCCCGGAGACCGCTGCGGCCTCCGCGCTGACCGGCAAGATCACTGACCCGCGCGAGCTCGAATCTCTTTACGAACTCGGCTACCCGGCCTTCCGGCTCCCCGAGGAACAGATCGTCAACACTCAGATGCTCGTGGAACCACCCGAGTCCGGCGAGAGCATAGAGCTCATCAAGGGCCCCAACATCTCCTCACTTCCGGAGTTCGAACCTCTGCCCGACGAGATCAAGGCGCCGGTGCTGCTGAAGGTAGGCGACGACGTTTCGACCGACGAGATTCTCCCGGCCGGACAGAAGGTTCTCCCCTACCGGAGCAACATCCCCAAGCTCTCCGAGTTCGTCTTCGCCCAGGTCGACGAGGACTATCCAAGTCGCGCCGCCGAGTCCAGAGACGACGGCGGCCATTTCATCGTCGGCGGCGACAACTACGGGCAGGGCTCGAGCCGCGAACATGCGGCCATCGTTCCGCGCTACCTCGGCCTGCGTGCGGTGATCGCCAAGAGCTTCGCCCGCATCCACTGGCAGAACCTCGCCAACTTCGGTGTGCTCGCTCTGGAGTTCTCGGACTCCTCGGATTACGACGGAATCGAAGAGGGTGATGTCCTGGCGCTGCGAGGGCTGTCCGCGCAGTCACTCGGTGGAAACGAGAAAAGGATCGAGGTCGAAAACACTACGAAAGACGCGACCTACGACCTGATCCACAGATTGTCGCCGCGCCAAGTGGAGATGGTGGTCGCCGGGGGGCTCATTCCGGTCTTAAAAGAGAGCATTTGAGGCCAACGGCTTGCTTCGATCCTCTATCATCGATCGTGACCAATGGAGGTGAGCGGTGACGGAGATGTCCTCGTGTGAACGATGCGGAGCCGAACTACCGGCACGACGCCTGAAGGAGATCGTCTACGAACAGGGTCGCTTGCGGCTTCGGGAGATGCTCTGTTCGAGCTGCCTCGACAAGGCTATGAACGAATCGAAGCGAGTGCGTGGCGTGGTCGGAACGACAAAGGCGGCGGCCGCGCATCTCGACCCCGGTAGAGGCCCCGCGATTCACCAGAGCCTGGGAGAGCGAAGGGCCACTCGAGCCTAGCAACAGGCAAAACCGCCAAGCTTCAGCGGGACGGGCCCCATAGCGGATAGGGAATGCCGGCCAGACGATTGATCGCGAAACCTTGAGCGATCAGCACCACGACCGCGAGCATCAGCACGACGAGCTGGGACGGCGTGGATAGGATGCCCAGGCTAACGATGAGGGTGCTGGCTCCTGCGGGTGGATGGGGTACCCGTAGCCAGGCCATGACCCCCGCGGTCAAGCCCAAGGAAAGAGCCGCCGCGCCGACTCGTCCCGCGGTTACACCCTCGGCCAGCGCAGGACCTGCGTCGGTGAGGCCGAACACCAGCAACGACAGATAGCCCGATGCCACTCCGATCAAGTGGCCGACGAAGGTGTTGCGCGGGCTCGCGGCGGGCGCCCGCGGCGTGTAGAAGAGCAGGAATGCGGTGGGCCCCAGCGAGGGAAAGATCAGCGGTGTCCCCGTGAGCAGCGCCGCCAGCGACATCAACCCGATCGAGATGCAGCCGTTGACGAAGGCGAACAACCCGAGCACGACCGTCGAGCTGTAGCGCTTCTCGAGAGCAGCCAGCTCAAATCTTCCGAACAGCCCGCGAGCGACGTCCGACATCTCTCCCCCGAGCGGGTGGCGATCGTCGCCGGACATGCTCACCTCCTCGGCGATGCGAGCCAGATGAGCAGAGCGACCCCGAAGGATGCGGCTTGGAACAGCAACAGCCAGTAAACCGGAGTGGCTTCGCCTCCGAGCCATGAATCGAGTGCGACGGTCAGCGCCCACAACTGGCCGAGGATGATCGAGGCGACCATGGCGATGCGTGCGCCGAGCGCCGCAGCCTCGTCCGGATGATCGCGACCGCGCTCGTTGCTCCTCATGTGCTCTCGCTCCCCACAGCGTAAATCCCGTCATCGCGCTCCTCGAGGCGAATTGAGGGCAGCGGTCGAGGTGGCGGGCCGGCAACGACCCCTCCAGTCCGAACGTTGAACACTCCGTCATGACACGGGCACTCGAGACGACCGCTCGCCTTGATCCACAACACGGCGCACGCGAGATGGGTACAGACCGACGAATAGGCGACCAGAGCCCCGTCGTCGAGTCGCACCGCAATCGCCGGATCGTCGTCGCCCGGGTAGTCGAAGGCCACCGCTTCGCCTGGAGCTAAGTCGGACGCGATGCGTTTCGGCGGCGCACCGCCTTCACCATGACGCCGGAAAACCCCTGCCGCTACGGCCGCCGTTCCGGCGAGCAGCCCGCCCGAGACCGTTACCAACAGGCGGAGGTAGTCGCGGCGGGTGACGAGAGCGTTCTCACTGATGCGGTCGCGCAGACTTCTGGCGGCCACATCGTCCTGTCTATGCACCGGGCATGCTCCCCGGCACCGGAGCCTCGCGCCCCGCAGGCACGACCATCGCGCAACCGGTTGTGATGGTCTGGCTCCCAAACCCGAAGACGTCCGACGCGTGCGCCGTTGGACGATCCGCCACCAGTTCGGCATAGGTTCCGTAGAACAGCGCCCCTGTGGGGCACACGGCGGCGCACATGGTCGACTCGCCCCGAGACGTGCGGTCGTAGCACATGTCGCACTTGAACTGAATCATCTGGGTCATGTCGATCTTGGGAACGCCAAAGGGACATGCATGGACGCAGTTCCCGCACGCGATACAACGCTCCTTGGCCGCGGTGTGCACGATGCCGTCGGGGCCGACCGGGATCGCATCGGCGGGGCATACCTCCGCGCATGGCGCGACGGGATCCTGGCAATGCATACACACGGTGGGCATGGCCGCAACGGAATGACCTTCATCCACGTAGTCGAGGTGGATCATCGAGCGACCGCGGTGAGAGTCGCACTCGCGGCAAGCCGCCACGCAGGCCTGGCATCCGATACAGCGCCCGGGGTCGATGAACAGCGTTCGCTCGATCATCTTTCCGACGTTCCCCTGCCCTGCGGCATGGTCGGCGGTCGCGTATCCCCGATTGGTCCGAGCGCATCCGCGTAGGGCTCGGTGCCGGGTGGAACCGGCGCCGCCGGCACCTTGGTGAGCTCCGATCCGCGCTCGATGCGACACGCGCACACCTTGTATTCGGGGATCTTGGAGGTCGGGTCGAGAGCGTTGACCGTCAACAGGTTCGCGGCGACCGCTCCGGCCCAATGGTAGGGGATGAAGACGGTGTCGGATCTGATGGTCTCGGTGACCAGCGCCGGCAGCGTCGTGGAGCCACGACGGGTCGTCACCGTCACCGCATCGCCGTTCGAGAAACCGAGCGATGGATGCACCTCGATCCACGGACGGGGCGTTTGCTCGACCAAGGCCCCCAGACGACGCGTCTGGTTCCCCGACAGGTACTGCGCGACGGTTCGCCCCGTGGTCAGTCGCAGTGGGAAGCCTTCGTCTATCTCCTCCGCCGGCGGACGCCATTCAACCGGATGAAATACCGCGCGTTCATCGGGCGTGTAGAAGCGTTCCTCGAACAGCCGAGGGGTTCCCGGGTGGTCCTCGCTCGGGCAGGGCCAGAAGATTCCCCCGGTTTCGTCGAGTCGCTCGTAGGTGATCCCCGAGTAATCAGCGTTCCCTCCCTGGGAGGCGCCCCGCAACTCCTCGAAGATCGCCCCGGCGGAGTCGAACGCGAACTTGTCCGCATGCCGCTCGAGCCGCCGGGCGATCTCGCAGACGATCCACCAGTCGGTTCGCACCTCGCCGGGAGGTTCGGCCGCCTTGTTGTGCTTGACCACCCTGCCCTCGGCGTTCGTCGTGACTCCCTCATCCTCGGCCCAGACCGTTCCCGGAAGGACGACATCGGCGCGCGTTGCCGTTTCGGACAGAAAGAAATCGATCTGGCAGTGAAACTCGAGATGGTCGTAATCGCGTTCGATCTGCTCACGATCCGGCATCGAAACGAACGGGTTGTTGCAGATGCCGATCAGGCCTTTGATCTCACCCGAAGCCATCTGGCTCACCATCTCGACCGCCGAGGTCCCCTCGCCCGGCAGCTCCCCCTCGTCGATCCCCCAGAACTCGGCTATGTGGGAGCGCGCTTCTGGGTTGGTGATCATGCGCTGGCCGGGAAGCTGCTCGGCTTTCTGGCCGTGCTCGCGGCCGCCCTGACCATTGCCCTGGCCCGTGATGGTGCCATACCCGGCACCCGGAAGGCCGATCTGTCCGGTCGCCAGCACGAGGTTGATGATGGTCAGGCAGTTGTCCACTCCCTGAATGTGGTGCTCGACTCCACGAGCGTGAAGCGCCATCGCCCGCTCGGCACCACCCCACAACTCCGCGACGCGCTCGATCAGGAGGGGGTCGAGGCCGCAGATCGCTCCAACGCCCTCAGGATCGTAGGCCGCCACCACCCGTCGCACGGCATCGAAGTCGTTGGTTCGCGCGGCGATGAAGTCCTCGTCGATGAGGCCGTCGCGAACCAGGACGTGCAAGACACCGTTGAAGAAGGCTGCGTCCGTCCCCGGACGCAGCGGCACGTGGACGTCGGCGGTGCGGGCCAGCGGTGTCTGACGGGGATCGACGGTGATGAGCTTGGCCCCACGATCTCGGGCCCCCCAGAAATACTGCATGGCAACCGGAAAGCACTCGCCGACGTTCGCCCCGGCGACGAGGATGACGTCGGTCTCCAGCATGTCCGCCCATGGGTTGGCGGCCCTATCGATGCCGAACGCCTTCTTGTTGGCGGCCGCGGCCGACACCATGCAGAGCCGCCCGTTGTAGTCGATGTGCTTGGTGCCGAGGGCCACGCGGGCGAACTTACCCATCAGGTAGGTCTTCTCGGTGGTCAGCGAGGAACCCGAGTACACGCCGAAGGCGTCCCGCCCGTGCGATTCCTGGATGCGCCGTATCTCGGCGACGACGCGATCGAGCGCCTCGTCCCAGGTGGCTCGGCGCAGAGGGGCGTCGCGCGAGTCGCGCAGTAGCGGAAAGGTGAGCCTGTCGGGGTGGTTCACCTGCTGATAGGCGACGACGCCCTTGGGACAGAGTTTGCCCTTGTTGATGTCGTGAAGGCGCGGCTCGACACCAAACACGCGGCCGTGGCCGTCTACTCGGAGGTACATCCCACACTGCACCCCGCAGAAGCAACAATGAGTTGGAACCTGGCGTTCATCGGCCTGATCGGTGCGCCACTCGTCGGCGGGACCGGCACCCGTGCTACGGAAATCATCGATTCCCGGAGCGATCGGAACACTTCTTTTCCGCAACCTCACTTGAAGCCCTCTTTGACCGACGAGCGGTAGGCCTCTCCTCGCTCGATTCGCTTGCAACGAGGGCAGTATTCGATCCAGCTCTCATAATCGAGGCCGAGTTCAGACATCGTCCGTTGAAGGTCGCCGACATAAGCCTTGGACTCGATAGGCGCTCCGCAGCGCCTGCATTCGAACACACCGTCCGAATCCAGCGTCGTCGTCTTGTACACCTGCACGCCCACACTGGCGGGACGTTGGACTATGTGGAAGAACTTCCCGAAGGGGATGAAGACCAGCGTGAGTACGACCGCTCCCATGTGGACAATCGCAAGGAAGTCGTAGTAGGCGCCCTCCAGCAACGCGCTCGAGAAAGTCAGCAACAGTCCTGTGACCGAGATGATTATGAGCGCGACAAGCGGGAGCAGGTCGTACCAGAGGTGCTGATCGGTCATCGCCTCTCGATCTCTGAAACGACGCATCAGAAAGTAGACGGACCCCGCTATCACTAGGACGGCGGCCACGTCGAGACCGTGAAAAGTCAGCCACCCCATTATCGAAAGCGCGTCGAATGAAAAGGTCCTCACCCCGAAGAAGTACGCGGTGTAACCGGTCTCGGTACCCGCGGCCCGGAAATGAATCCAGCCAAAGGTCAGCGGAAAAGTAATCAGCGCCGCGAGCACACAGCCCCAGAAAACCGCCTGGTGAGCAGCCCATCGTCCTACGCCGCGCTCTCGGATGAAGGTCTGGAAGCTCAGGTAGGAGACGATCTGTCGGGGAACCAGTCCCGGCCTGCGCCGGAAGTTGCGCCACGACAGAAACGACCGCCACCCGCGTCGCAGGTACCTTCCCGCAGGTGGGCTGCTGACCCATACCGTATACCGGTAGGTGACGCCGAAGGCAAGGAAGATGGTGGCGGTCGCGTATCCGATCAGCGCGGCGTCGAAGTTCTGCAGACCGCCGCTGCCGACATAGATGGCCAGCGTCAGAACGAGCGCCGCTATCGACGCAACGATGCTCGCCCTCCAGTCGACATCACCAAAGAACCCGGACGCCATGTCGGTTGTGCGTGATCCGCGACGAACCAACTGATCACCAACCCCTCTAGAGGCTACGCAGCCTTCGGAATCCTAGCGCGAACTTCGGTCCGTCCTCGAAGCTGCGTGCACGTAACTTGGCCGTTGTGTGAGAGAGCGTAGCCACGGTCGATGCGAACTGATCGATGGGTAGCTCGCCGGCGAAGCGCGAGTGGACAGTGCCATCGGCGTTCACGAATACGAAGAACGGAAAGCCCGACGTCCCTAGGGCCTTGCTTGTGGTCCCGGATGCGTCGTCCGCGATTACGGGCGCGGTCCAGCCTTCCCTCTCGAGCCATTGCGACGGCGGATGGTTCGGCTGCCCAGGATCCACGGCGGTCGACAACGTGACCAGCTCAACGTCTTCGGGCATGCCCTGTCGGTCGATCCACTCCTGCAGCCTCGGGATCTCCGCCTGACAGTGGGGGCACCAGTGCGCACCGACGACTACCACCTTGGCGACGCCGTCGTTGGACACCGCCACCTTGGTTCCATCAAACGACCTTCCCGAGACCTCGGGCAGGCTCATGCCCACCGCCGGGTCCCGCCCGGCGTCCGAAAGCGGCGGAAGAGAGTCGCCTTTGACGGAGACGGCTTGCGTTTCGCTCTGTTCCGTGCCGGCTCCACCAGTAGTCGACGATGGGCGCGTGAAGACGATTGCGATCGCGAACAATGCGATGAGACCGGCTGCGGTCACGATCCATATGGTCGATCCCCCACGCTTGCGGACGAGTGCGGACGCTGAGTTCATACGAGTTCTCCTTGAGGTTCTTCGGACTTGATTGGAACGGACGGTTCGGTGACATCGGTGGTTTCGAGGCGGGGAGTCAGTACCAGGAGGGTCAAGATCAATGCGAACGCGCTGAGGGCCATAAAGGGAATCGAGATGTAGTGGAATCTCCACACCCACAACACGGTGCACGGATTGGTGACTTCGCAGGCCGAGGAGCCGAGGTTGGGGAAGCGCTCCAAGAGATAGTGGTAGGAGGAGATCGCGCCGCCGACCACCACCAAGGGCAGAGCGTAGATGCGAATCCTGCGGTCACGCAGCGCGGCCCCCACGTAGAGGATCGCAACCAGCGGATACATTGCGATTCGCTGATACCAGCAGAGCTTGCATGGCGGGAAGTTAGCGACCTCTGAGAAAAAGAGACTTCCCGTCATCGCGACGACCGCGACGATCCAGGCCATCCACGTTCCGTTAAACGCGAGCTGGGCCCGAACTCTCTCGAGCATTCCGGCAATCGCGGGAGAGCGGCGTGCCCCAACCACCAGAACCAGCGCCCCCACGACCGCCACATTGGCCCCGACGGTAAGAAACGCGTAGAACAGCGACATGGTGTTTGTCATGAGGAATCCTCCTGAGAGATGTTGATCGTGGAGGCATCGATTCCGCGACCGTCGAGCGGCAACCAGTAGCGGGACGCCCGGGCGGACATCCCCGGCACCCTCGCGAGCAGCGGGAAGCTCCAACACTTGAGCAGGGCCCACACGCCGGCCGTCCAGACGAGCACGATGCCGAATGCGCCGAGTGGTGCAGGAACCAGACCTCTGAGTTCCAAAAGGAGGAACACGAGTCCGAGATTGAACGCCGCGACCTGCGCCTTTCCTCCCAGCTCGAAGGCGAACAGCTCACGCCTTCGAGTCTCGGCCACCGCGGGACGGCCCGAGGAAAGGAGAAACGACCACGCGCCCAGAAGGGCCTGTCCGATGACGCCGAGCGCGATCCCAACGACCCAGACATCTCGCAGAGCGACGACGTCCTCTCGAATGAGAAGCACAATCTGGATTAGGGCTACCGACATCATCCACACCACGCTCGCACCGAGGTGAAGACCGGCGGCCGGCATGTGTCGTCGGCGCGGTCTGCGCGCCACGGTGCGGAAGTACATGAGTGGACGGCCCAGGCCCGACGCGAACACCGTCGCTCCGACTGCGGCGGCAACGAATGCCTCGAGGGTCAGGAAGGTGACCATGGCGATTAGGCCCGTAAAGGCGACCCAGGGGCCGCGGCCGATCTTCGGTGCAGGGGCCCGCACGTGAAGCACCGTTGGTAGAAGCGTCAGCATGGTCCCCAGGATTGTTAGACCACCCCACCCCCACAGATTGAGGGCCATGTGGGAGAGCTTGTGCGTGGTGTAACTGGCCGAATCGTCGGTCCAACCAAGCGCCAGCGCGACTCCCATCCCGGCTCCCAGCACGACGCAAACCGAGGCGAGGGAATAGAGGACGCCGGTCTCGACGAATCGCCGGTTCAGTGACCGGCGCCACAGAGATCGAACGACGAGCCCCGACCACACCACCGCAATCAGAAACGACAGCGCGCCGATCGCCACAGGCCAGACGATCTCGAATACTCGACCGGCAGAGATACCGACTACCCCGGCGTTCATAAGGACCAATTGGGCGAGCGTCGTCTCTCGCCGCGGACCGGGAGCCACTCCCAGAGTGGCGGAGAACATCGTCTGACCACCGATGATCAACTGCGAGGCGGCGCCGATCAACAGGAAGTGGAGAGGGAGCCACCACCCCAGTCGCCAGGTGGACGGCAGCAGGACCGCGATAAGCGCGGCACTCGCCCACACCCGCGCGGAGAAGTGATGATCTGCCATAGGAGATCGACGCGGGGAAGGTGCCTCCAGCACCGGAAGTGCCCTCGAGCCCGCCGAATGTGCAGTTGGGTTCATTCCACGACCATGGCCGTGACCATCCCGAACATGCCCTCGGCGCCCTCCGCATGGGTCAGGATGTGGCAGTGGAAGGCCCAGGCGCCGACCTCACTCGCCCTGACTAGCACGTCGTAGCGCTCCCCCGGCGCCACCATCACGGTGTCTGCCAGGTAGGGATGGGCCAGCACGTGCCCGTCCTTCGCGACGACCCTCTGGGGGATCCCGTGGAGGTGCATGGGGTGGATCTGAAGGCCCTCGTTCATGTAGCGGATGCGCACGAGATCACCCTCGGAGGCGACGATCGGGGCGGTGGCGGGAAAGCTCTTGCCGTTGATGGTGAAGCCCAGGGGCCCGTCGTTGAGCACCATCGTCGTGTCGACATCGACCTGCGGATCCTTCGGATCGGAGACGATGAACGCTCCGAGCAGGCCCATGGGGACCTGTGTGTCGGCCATGAAGTGCGAGTGGTACATGTTCGAGCCGGTGTTTCGCACGGTGAACTCATAAGAGAAGCTGTCGCCCGGCAGAATCGCGTCCTGGGTGAGAGCGGGCACCCCGTCCATGTCGTTCGGAAGTGTCATGCCGTGTAGGTGCAGGACAGTCGGCTCGTCGTCAAGCTCGTTCTTGAGCACGATCTTGACCCTGTCACCGAGATCAGCGTTGATCGTCGGCCCGGGAATCTGACCGTTGTAGGCCATGCCCTGCTTGAACACGCCGGGCTCGATTTCCCACTTGATCTCGTCCGCGGTCAGTTCGAACACCTTCGTGCCGCCGGCCTCGATCGTTGGCTCCAGGAGCCTCCCACCGGAGCCCTTCGTCTTGGCAGGAAACAGCGCGGTGCGCGCGGCGTCGGCGTCGAGCATCTCCTGGGGCGACATCGTGGCGTGTGCGGAGTGGTCCATCCCCCCGTGGCTCGAAGAGGTCCCCTCGGTCCCGGCTCCCTCGGCAACGGTGATGACACCCTTCATCCCACCGTCGGCGTGCCCCGGAACCGAGCATATGAACTCGTAGGTGCCCGGCTCGAGTCCCTTGAGCGCGATCGTCTCCTCGGTGCCAGGGTCCAGAAGCTCGGTTGCGGCCACGCCCGTTACCGTGAAGTCGTGCTGGGTCTGCCCGGCGTTGCGCACCGTGATCGAGGCGTCCCCTGGTTCGAGTGAGATCTCGGCGGGTTTGATGAAGAGATCACCCAGCTCGACGGTGGTGGCGTTCTCCTCGGCGTCGGCGGAATCCGCCGATAGGGCGGTGGTGGTCAAATCGGCCCCTCCGAAGGCCGCTTGGGCGATGAGCCCCACGCCGAAGGCGATAACGACGAAGAATCCCGCCACCGGCCACACCAATAAGGCTTTGGTTCGTTCGCTCATCTGGGCTCGCGTTCCTTTCATTACGGTTCTGGTTGTCTGAGGGCCACCCCAACAGAAGCCACGGATGGGCAATAGGTCCATGTGTCCCGACCTGCGCGGGACCTTCGGACGCTATCCACGAGACGCCGTGAGACGAGCCAGACGTGAACCGGACACGGACGCCTCAAGTGCTGCCGCGGGCCGTCGCCAGGCCGCTCGACACCCTAGGTGTCGGTGCCGTCAACAAGAACGGCGAGCGCTTCGAGCACACCCAACACGCCAGCTTCACCTCCGACGACGGCGAAGCCGCCGCGGGCGCGTAGCGGCGGGGTAGCTCCTTGCAGCACCGGGCCAATCGGCGACCGCCAACCGGCCCTCTGGATGGGGGTCTCCCGGCCCTGTGCGAGCAGGGCGATACCGAGTCTCCTTGAGTCGGAACTATTCGCTAAGGAGGTTGAATAGTGAGCGACCTTTGGATATTGATGGGCGCCGTCCCTGCCTTGGTCATCTTGCTTGCGGTGATACTGGCAGCGGTCATCGGCCACATTTTTTAGGCAAGGAGGCCGCGGATCTCGCGCGTCATCTGGAGGTCCTCTCTCGCCTGGACCACCAACGTCCGCACCGCTGCTCTCGCAGCAGAGACGTCCAGGTCCTTCGAGGCTTGCCGGTTCCGAGACTCGTCGAGCCGAATACCTAGAAACCCCAGCCCCGCGGCGGCCAGAGACCGGATCTCGGGCGAGCGTTCCCCGACGCCACCGGTAAAGGTCACCGCGTCGAGGCCCCCCATGGAAGCAGCCATGCTGGCGATGCCCGCCCGGAGAGCGTGTACGTAAACGTCGCGGGCCAGTGCCGCCCCGGCATCCCCGTCGGACGCCCGAGTCAAGACTTCGCGCATGTCCGCGGTGCCGGCGAGTCCGGCCAGGCCGGAATCGCGTTCCAGAGCCTCCTGCACCTCGGCGCCCGTGAGACCGCCATGGGCCTGCAGCCAAAGGGGCACCGACGGATCGATTGACCCGGACCGCGTGGCCATCACCAGTCCCTCGAGCGGAGTGAACCCCATCGTGGTATCGACCGAGCTTCCGCCTGCGACGGCCGCAAGTGAGGCGCCCGCTCCCAAATGACAGGTGATCACGCGAAGCGAGTCGAGGGACTCACCGATCATCTCGGCGCTGCGCCGCGATGCGTACGCGTGCGAGAGCCCATGAAACCCGTAGCGCCGCACGCCCAGGCGCTCCCGCCATTGCAGAGGTAATGCGTAGGTCGAGGCGGCCGCGGGCATGTCGGAGTGAAAGGCGGTGTCGAAGCAGGCCACGTGAGGCAGATTGGGGAACGCCTTCCGCGCACGAGTGATTCCCTCGAGAGAAGCACCTTGGTGAAGCGGAGCCAACTCCTCGAGCGACTCGATCTTGTCCTGGACATCGTCGGTGATGATCGTCGCGCTCGAGAACAAACTGCCACCGTGAACCACGCGATGCCCCACCGCCTCGAACTGCGAGTCCCCCACCGCATCCTCCAGAGCACGATGTCCCGCCAGAGCCTCAGGATCGAGATCGAGCGAGCGCGCGACCGCATCCTTCGCATCCAGTAGCCGCAGCTTGATGCTGCTCGACCCTGCGTTGAGCACGAGGATTCGCATGCGGCCTGCCCCTTAGTAGGGCCAGGTCCAGTTGCTGACCTCCGGGCTGTCTGCACCGGTCCTGCGCGTGTGAGCGCGATGGCGTAGGCGTTCATCGACCATTTCCTGACGCAGGCCGGCATAGCGCGCGCCGAGCCCGGGGACCCGATCTATCACGTCGATCATGAGATGGAAGCGATCCAGATCGTTCAGCATCACCATGTCAAAGGGCGTGGTCGTCGTCCCCTCCTCCTTGTATCCACGCACGTGGATGTTGGAGTGGTTCGAGCGCCGGTATGTGAGGCGATGAATCAGCCACGGATAGCCGTGGTACGCGAAGATCACCGGTTTGTTCGTCGTGAACAGCGCGTCGAACTGGGCACCTGACATGCCGTGAGGATGTTCGCTGTCGTCCTGCAAGCGCATGAGATCGACCACGTTGATCACTCGAACCTTCAAATGCGGAAGGTGCTTCCGCACGAGGTCGACCGCGGCCAGCGTCTCGAGCGTCGGGGTATCCCCCGCGCAGGCCATGACGACATCCGGCTCCTCGCCGTCATCATTGCTCGCCCAGTCCCAGACACCTATCCCGCGAGTGCTGTGCAGGACTGCCTCCTCGATCGACAACCAATTCAGGGTTGGTTGCTTGCCGGCAACGATCACATTGACGTAGTCGCGACTGCGCAGGCAGTGATCCGCAACGGAGAGCAGCGAGTTCGTGTCGGGGGGCAGGTAAACCCGAATGATCTCCGCCTTCTTGTTCACCACGTGATCGATGAAGCCCGGATCCTGATGCGAGAAACCATTGTGGTCCTGGCGCCAGACGTGCGAGGTCAACAGATAGTTGAGGGATGCAATGGGCCTGCGCCAGGGGATTTCCTGGCTCACCTTCAGCCATTTGGCGTGCTGGTTGAACATCGAATCGATGATGTGGATGAACGCCTCGTAGCAGCTAAAGAGCCCGTGCCGCCCGGTCAACAGATAGCCCTCGAGCCATCCCTGGCACATGTGCTCGCTCAGAACCTCCATCACGCGGCCGTCGGGGGCAACCTGCTCGTCGTTCGCTTGCACCTCTGCGACCCAGGTGCGATCGGTAACCTCGAATACCGCTCCCAGCCGGTTGGACTCCGTTTCATCCGGCCCGAAGATCCGGAAATTGTCGTTCCGTTGGTTGGCTCTCAGGACGTCCCTCAGGAACTCGCCGAGAACGCGCGTGGCCTCACTGGATGTCGTCCCAGGCGCATCCACCTTCACTCCGTAGTCGCGAAAGTCGGGCAACAACAGATCGCGCAGCAGCAGACCGCCGTTGGACGCCGGGTTCGCGCTCATACGGCGTCCCCCACGCGGTGATAGCGCGCGTAGCTCGTCGACCAACCGTCCGCCTTCATCGAACAGCTCGTCCGGTCGGTAGCTCCGCATCCACTCCTCGAGCGCACCGAGGTGCTCAGGGTTCTCCGCCAGCTTCGCCAGCGGGACCTGGTGCGAACGATGCGTGCCTTCGACCGGTTTACCGTCGACGGATTTTGGACCGGTCCATCCCTTGGGGGTGCGCAACACGATCATGGGCCAGCGGGGTCGTTCCGTCCCGGATCCCGCTCGCGCGGCCCGCTGAATCGCTCGTATCTCATCGATGCATTCATCGAGCACCGAGGCCATCTGCTGGTGCATCGCGGCAGGATCGTCCCCCATCACGAAACGTGGTCGGTATCCATATCCCTCCATCAATCGGTGGAGCTCATCCTCGGGGATCCGGGCGAGCACCGTCGGATTGGCGATCTTGTAACCGTTGAGATGGAGCACGGGTAGGACCGCGCCGTCCGTCACCGGATTCAGAAACTTGTTCGAGTGCCAACTCGTGGCCAAGGGACCGGTTTCGGCCTCGCCGTCGCCGACGATGCAGCACACGAGAAGATCGGGGTTGTCGAAGGCGGCGCCGAACGCGTGCGCTAGGGAATACCCCAACTCGCCACCCTCGTGAATGGAGCCTGGGGTTTCGGGGGCAACGTGACTCGGGACGCCGCCCGGGAACGAGAACTGACGAAACAGCTCACGCATACCACCCTCGTCTTCGGTGACGTGAGAGTAGGTCTCGGTGTATGTGCCCTCGAGATAGGCGGTCGCCACCAGACCGGGTCCTCCATGCCCCGGTCCGATCACGTACATCGCGTTCAGATTCGACTCTCTGATGACGCGGTTCATATGCACGTACACGAAGTTGAGGCCGGGCGTCGTGCCCCAGTGACCGAGAAGGCGGGGCTTCACGTGCTCGATCCGCAGCGGCTCCCGCAACAGGGGGTTGTCGAGAAGATAGATCTGGCCAACAGAGAGATAGTTGGCCGCGCGCCAGTAGGCGTCGATCGATGCCAGTTCGGTATCAGAGAGCGGACCTGTGGCAGGGTCGGGCGAGACTTCGGCCTGTGACATCGATCCTCCTCACTAGGCAAGCCGCGATTGTCACACAACGAACGGACGGACCCTCTCGGATCCGTCCGTCGTCTTTCAAGGACCGCTGCTTACTGCAGGATCGAGTACTTCTTGACAAGCGCGGTCTTCGTCCACCATTTGCCCAAGCCGAGGTAACGTCCGGCTCCTGCGTACGCCACCCCGATGAGGATGACGGCGTAGACAATGTGGTCGTCGAGGAACAGGTTGTTCTCCGGCCACATCGCCGAGGCCGTATAGAAGATCGCCATCCACAGCGCGCCGCCGAATGCAGACAGCCGGGTGGCGACACCCAGGATCAGTGCGATTCCGATCGCCGCCATGGAGAGCATGTAGATCCAGTCGACCCAAGCGGAGCCCGCGAGGCCCTCGTAAAAGCCCAGGAAGGGCTGCTTGGTGTGGAGGCCGAAGGTCAGGAAACCCTCGGTCGGCGAGGCTCCGTTGATCCAGGCGGCGTCCCCGAAGAAGTCGATGGCTCCGGTCTCGGGGTTACGTCCGGTGGCGAATCCCAGTGCCAGAAGCTTGTCGAGGAAGGCCCAGAGGAAGGTGAATCCCATCATCAGGCGTAGCACCCCCCAGACCAGGCGGACCTCCGGCTGGGACTCGGGGGCCGTGCCGGGAGCAACCAGCTCGGCTGCCTCGTAGTCAAGCTTGTCCTTCGATGTCAGTGTCACCGTCTTCCTCCTTCTCTCTCTCGTCCTACTGTTCGTGAGTACCAGCATCCGGTAGGAGGTGCAGCCCCGTTAGGTCCAGGTGGCACCAATCCGGAGGGCTCACCGGCCCGACCCGACCCGTGACCCCGAGAAGATCAACTACAGGGCATGGGGTGTCGCATGGCCCTCAGAATCCGAAGACCAGCCTCGAGGTAGCCCGACCGGCCTCCACATCCGCGAAGGCCTCATTGACCTGCTCGAGGGACCGGAGCTCGTAGGAGACTCGCGTCCTACCGTCCCGGTGAAGCTCGAACACTTCGGCAAGATCAACGCGCGTGCCGACGATCGAACCCACCACGCTGATGCCCTGCAATACGGTCTCGAAGATCGGCAGCTGCATTTTGTTCTCGGCCGGCAGGCCCACGAGCACAAGGGTGCCTCCTCTCCGAAGACTGCGAAAGGCTTGGTCGAGTGGCCGAGCTGAGGCCGCGGTGGCAATTGCCAAATCCGCTCCCCCCAGATCTCGGATGAAGGCAATGGGGTCCTGTCGACGCGCGTTCACGACGTACTCCGCCCCGAGGTCCTTGGCGACCTGCAGTTTGTCCTCGAAGAGATCGACCGCCACCACGCTCGCGCCGGCGACTCTTGCATACTGCATCGCCATGTGGCCGAGTCCTCCCATGCCGAAAACGGCCACCAGATCCGAGGAACGGGCCCCGGACATCTTCACGGCCTTGTAGGTGGTCACACCGGCGCACGTCAGTGGCGCGGCCTCAAAGGGGTCCACACCGTCCGGCACTCTGGCCACATATGCAGCCGACGCCTTTACGTACTCCGCATAGCTGCCGTCGACCGAGTAACCGGTATTGCGTTGGGCCTCACACAGTGACTCCCAGCCCGATGTGCAGTACTCACAGATTCCGCAGGCATACCCGAGCCAAGGGATTGCGACGCGCTGGCCTTCTCTCAAGCTGTCCACGCCGGATCCGAGGCTCTCGACGATGCCGACTCCTTCGTGCCCGGGGATCAGCGGAAGCTTGGGCTTCACCGGCCAATCACCATGGGCGGCATGGATATCGGTGTGGCAAAGTCCCGCCGCTTCGATGCGAACGACCACCTCACCCTCGACGGGGGTGGGCTTGGGAACGTCTTCGATTCCCAATGGGCTGCGGAAATCATGGACAACGGCGGCTTTCATCGTTCTCCTCCTCCTTCTCTCGTTTCCTTCGACCGGCCTCAATCACGGCTCGCTCTTCAGCCCTGTTTGATGCGGGCTACGTCTGGGGCCAGCATTTGCAGAACATCGCGAGCCGAGATGAGACCGCTCAGCTCACCCTTGTGAGCGACGATCACGTGCCGCACACCGAAGCGATGCATCAGGCCGATCGCTTCTCCCACCGGCGCGTCTTGGTCGACGGTGACCGGCGACTCCGTCATGTACTCGCGCACTTGCACCAGGTCAAGGTCGGCTTCGTCGGCGACGGCCCTTGCCAGGTCGCGCTCGCTGAAGATCCCTCTCACGCCATGGGAGTCCTCTGCTGCAAGCACGCCGACCTCGTTGCTGCACAGTTCAACCGCGGCCTCTCTGAGACTCACGCCCTTGCCCACCTTCACAAGCACATGGGCGCATATGTCTGCGACCCTCATGGCGGTCCTCCTCGATAGGGTGTTTGAAACCAGCTTGGCAACCGCTCGCGGTTGCGCCCACGGCCGAGTGGCACTCGTGCTTTGGGCCTTCCGGCCCTTGGTCTCCAGCCGCGATCAGGCGACGATGCGCATTGCGAGACGGCGCCGGCGACGTGGCCGTGCCTCAAAGGAAAGGCCGCAGGTGAAAGACACGAGGGTAGAAGAAGTCATGACGCGGCTCTTCGTCGCGCTCAAGCCCACCGATTCGATCCAATACGCTGCCCAGCGACTGGCCCGTAACCACATCAGCGGGGCCCCCGTGCTCGAGGACGGCAAGGTAGTTGGCGTCATCTCAGAGTCGGACATCATCCGAGCCGCTTATCGGCCAGAGCAAGGCATCGTGACCAACTTCCTCGACGCCGTCGCCAATGCCGCCCACGAGGCAACATCTCAGCGATTGAGGATGAGTACGGTCTCGGACGCCATGAGCGCGCCCGCCGTCACCGCGCCACCCGAGATGACCATCTGGGAAGCCGCCGGTCTCACCGAGCGACACAGCGTGAAACGGCTGCCGGTCGTCGACCAGGATGGATACCTGATAGGAGTCATCTCGCGAGCCGATCTCGTGAGGGTCATGGGACAGGGCGAACAGGCCCTGATCGGAAAGCACTGATTCGCGATCGCCAAGGGCTCCGGGCCGGTTGACAGGGAGCCACCGGCGCGAGCATCGTGACGCGCATGAACCCGTCTGGGGATTCTTTGGCTGGTAACCGTTCGACCGACCGCCGCTTGGCCGCGCTGGTGGAAGCGGGAATGGTTCTTGCCTCGGAATTCGAGCTGGACGCCCTCCTTCAGCGCATCGCCGATCTAGCGCGCGAGGTCATCGCCGCGCGCTACGGTGCCGTTGGGGTGCTGGGAGAGGACGGCAAACTCGTGCGCTTCGTTTACTCGGGAATCGACGATCACACCGCCGATCTAATCGGGGACTTGCCGACGGGCCGGGGGGTCCTCGGCGTGATCATCGAGGAGGGGCGGCCTCTCCGGCTCAAGGAGATCTCGAGCCATCCGCGCTCAGCCGGATTCCCGGAGAACCACCCCCCCATGCGCACCTTTCTGGGTGCTCCTATCCTCAGCCGCGGCACCGTCTACGGCCGTCTGTACCTGACCGAGAAGGAGGACGGCAGCGAGTTCTCCAAGGACGACGAGCGCATCGCTCTGATGTTTGCCGCTCAGGCCGGGATTGCGGTGCAGAACGCGCGGCTGCTCGAGGAGGTCACTCAGCGACGAGAGGACATGGCCATCCTCGAGGAGCGGGAGCGGATCTCCAAGGACTTACACGACGGCGTCATTCAGTCGATCTACTCGGTCGGATTGTCATTGCAGGCCTCGCTCGCAACGATATCGGACGATCCCCAGCGTTCCGAGGCGCGTATCGATGAGTCGATCGCGGAACTCGACAACGTCGTGCGCGACGTACGCGGTTACATCTTCGAGCTCAAGCCCGGTGATGACTCCCGGCAGAGCTTCGCCGGTCGCATCGCCGATCTCGCTCAGGGCTTCGAGGTCAACACACTCTCCTCCGCTCACGTTGACCTTGAACTCGGCGCGTCGGAGTCATTGGAGCCCAACGCCCAGAGTCATCTCGCGCATATCTGTCGGGAAGCACTGTCCAACATCGCCCGCCATGCGCGAGCAAGCGAAGTGCACATCACCTGCGCCCACCGGGGAGAGGATCTCGTTTTCGAGATCACCGACGACGGCATAGGGTTCGATCCAGATGCAGTAGAGCGGGGACATGGGCTCGCCAACATGGCCGATCGCGCGAGGCTGTTGGGGGGTCGCCTGGAGATCGAGCCTCGATCTCCAAAAGGCACCGTGCACCGCGTAATCCTCCCGGAAGGAGCAAGGGCGCGTGGGTGAATCTCTGCGAATCATGCTCGTCGACGATCATGAGGTCGTTCGTCAGGGTCTGCGAGCCCTGCTGGAGGCGGAAGCCGACCTCGAGGTCATTGCCGAGGCCGGCGACGGGCGGGAAGCAATCGACGTCGCCCGCATCCACGAGCCCGATGTGGTTGTGATGGACGTCCGCATGCCCGACATGAACGGCGTCGAAGCCTGCAGGGGGATCCGCGATCTTCGCCCCGAGACCCAGGTGATCATGCTGACCTCGTATTCCGATGACGAGGCCCTCTTCAACTCGATCATGGCGGGCGCCGCCGGATTCGTACTCAAGCAGATCAGGGGAGGCGACCTTGTCGACGCGATCAGGAAGGTGGGCTCTGGTCAGTCGCTTCTCGATCCAAACGTCACGCAGCGGGTCCTCGAGCGACTCCGTAAATCAAAATACGACGACACCGATCCGAAGCTCGCTCGACTGTCTCCCCAGGAAGACCGGATCCTCGACATGGTCGGCCAGGGGCTGACTAATCGCCAGATCGCCGAGCAGATCCACCTCTCGGACAAGACGGTGAAGAACTACGTTTCGTCGATACTCAGCAAGCTGGAGGTCCACAGACGTTCGGAGGCTGCGGCCTACGTTGCCAGGGCCAAGGCACCGCGGCGCGACGCCGACCAGTAGTCCGACTACACACGAGCGCCTCAGCTCGACCATCCCTCCCTTCCCGGTACACCCGGCCCGCCGGCGGCGGGCCGATTGCACCTGACGAGCACCACCCTGCGAATGCCAGCCTGATCTCATCGAGACGAAAGGAGGTTTGAGAGAGATGAGAATCGTTGAGCAGTTTGGAATTCGCCTCGCCGCCTTGCTTTTGACTCTGGTGACGGGGCTCGCGATGATCGTGCTGGCTGCACAGGCGGGCATCGTGGGGGTTGTGCACGACGCTGTGAAGTCTCACGCATGAGCAGGAAGCTGAAGCCGAGCGCCCTTACTCGACGGCGGAGGATGAGGCTCGAGTCCAAGAATGTGATCGAGCGCCTTCGATCCGAGCACACCGAAAGCGCGGTACGCGAAAGGCTCGCGGAGGTCCGTTCGCCCGAGTACCTCCGCGACTTCATGTATGGGGCCGTGGACGGTGCGGTGACCACGTTTGCGATCGTGGCGGGGGTCGTAGGAGCGGGTCTCGAAGCGGGAATCGTGATCGTTCTGGGCGCTGCGAACCTCATCGCCGATGGATTCAGCATGGCAGCGAGCAACTTTCTGGCAACGCGCTCCGAGCAGCAGCTGCGCCGGCGAGCGCGCCGCGAAGAGGAGCTCCACATCAAAGCCGTGCCCGAAGGCGAGCGCGAGGAGGTTCGTCAAATTCTCGCTGCCAAGGGCTTCACCGAGGCAGACCTGGACCGTGCCGTCGATGTCATCACCTCGGACGATGAGCTCTGGCTCGACACGATGATGACCGACGAGCTTGGATATGCACCAGTTGTGACCAGTGAGTGGCGGGCGGGAGCTTCGACCTTCGCTGCTTTTGTGATTGTCGGCTTCGTACCACTGGCGGCATTCGTCTATGACTACTTGGTATCCGGTGAGGTGGCAGGCCGCTTCGCATGGAGCGCGACCATGACTGCCATAGCATTCTTCGGCGTCGGTGCGCTCAAGGCCCGCTTCGTCGACATGAAGTGGTGGATGGGGGGAATAGAGACGCTGGCGGTCGGAGGAAGCGCCGCAACGTGCGCCTATCTAATAGGAGTTCTGCTCAAGGACATCGCGGGGATCTAGCCCGCACGAATAGCTTCCTGATCTCGTCGACCCACAGCACGATGCTCGCCATCGCGAAACAGACCAACCATTGACCTAGGTCGAGTGGCCGGGTGTCGAACGCCTCGTTAAGAAGCGGGAGATAGACGACCGCGAACTGGAGCAAGAGCGAGAGAGACACCGCCCCCCAGAGCCACGGATTCGTGAACACATGACTGGTTGCGCTGACCGCTTCCGAACGCGCGTTGAAAACGTTGAACAGCTGCGCCACCACAAGCACGGTGAACGCCATGGTGCGAGCCTCACTCAAGCTTAGATCGCCTTCGATGAACCCACCGGGTAGTCCGAAATCGAGAGTGAGGAGCGTTGCCACCGCCATACTGGCGCCGACCACGAGGATGCCTGTCCACATTCGCGCATCGATGAGGCGACCCGAACGGGAGCGCGGAGGGTGCTCCATAGCGCGCTGGTCGGGAGGATCGACGCCCACGGCCAGCGCAGGGGCGGCATCGGTGAGCAAGTTGATCCACAAGATCTGGGTTGCAAGCAGGGGCGCAACCAGTCCTCCGCTCGCGCTCCCTCTCAAGCCAATCAGCCCAGCGAACAAAACGCCGAAGAACACGGTCATCACTTCGCCTACGTTCGATGAGAGCAGATATCGGATGAACTTGCGGATGTTGGAGAAGATGGCCCGGCCCTCTTCGACCGCTGCGACGATGGTCGCGAAATTGTCGTCGGTGAGGATCATGTCGGCGGCCTCCTTGGAGACCTCGGTGCCTGTGATCCCCATTGCGATGCCGATGTCTGCATTCTTGAGAGCGGGAGCGTCATTGACGCCATCACCGGTCATCGCGACCACGTGTCCCTCGCGCTTCAGCGCGCCCACGATTCGAAGCTTGTGCTCGGGGCTGACACGCGCATAGACGGAGACGTTCCGGACCGTGTCGAGCAGTTCTACGTCGCCCATCGCCTCCAGTCGCGCGCCGGTGGCGGCCACTGCTCCAGGCTCGACGATGCCGAGCTCGGCGGCGATGGCCGCGGCCGTGCCCGGATGATCGCCGGTGATCATGACGACCCTCACTCCAGCACGGTGCGCTCTGGTGGCCGCATCTGTCGCCTCCGATCGCGGCGGGTCGATGATGCCGGCAACACCGGCGTAGACGAGCTCATGCTCAAGGCCCTCGTCGGCGCCGGCATAGGAACCTCGTGCCATCGGTCGACCGGCGATGCCCAGGGTTCGCAGCGCCTTGCCTGCAAGCTCCTCGATGCCGCCGAGGATGCTAGCCCGCCGCACTTCGTCTAGCGGAACCACTTCTTCGCCGACGTACTCGTGACTGCAGCGAGGCAGCAAGACGTCGGGAGCCCCCTTGACGAAAACGTCGACGAACTCCGAGCTCTCCGAATCCGTCTGCACCGTGGTCATCAGCTTCCGTTCGGACGAGAACGGCACCTCGCCGAGGCGTTTGAAGCGCGCGTCCATGTAGCCGGCATCGATACCCGCTTTTCGTGCCGCCACGAGAAGCGCACCCTCGGTCGGATCGCCAATGACATTCCAGGTCCCGTTCTCGTTTGACAGCTGAGCGTTGCTGGCCAGGGTCGCCGCGCCGAGAGCCCTTCGCACTTCATCACAGAGAGCGCCATCCCCGAGCGGACGTCCGTCCAGCAAGATTTTCCCGGTGGGCTCGTAACCGGCGCCGGTGAGATCGACTCTTCCGCTTGCGCTTACAACCGTTCGCACCGTCATCTCGTTCCTGGTCAACGTCCCGGTCTTGTCCGTGCAGACGACGGTGGCGGAACCAAGCGTTTCGACTGCTGCGAGTTTCTTGACGATGGCATTGCGCCCCGCCATGCGCTGGACGCCCAGCGCCAGGACGACGGTCAGCACCGTAGCAAGTCCCTCGGGAACGGCGGCGACAGCTAGAGAAACACCCAGCAGCATGACCTCGACTAGGGCATCCGTGCCAGTCACGTCGGAGGTCAGCAGAATCGTGCCGATCACGATGGCGGCAATCATGATGACGGCGAGTCCCAGGAGCCGGCCTACTCGATCAATCTCGAGCTGGAGTGGCGTGGTTGGGGCCGGAGCCCTCTGGATCATCCCCGCGATATGGCCCATCTCGGTGTCCATGCCGGTCGCAACCACCACCGCTCTGCCGCGTCCAAAGCTGGCGACGGTTCCGCCGAAGACCATGTTCGTGCGATCACCGAGCACCGCTTCCTCCGCCACGGGGGTGATCTTCTTGGCGACCGGCTGGCTCTCGCCCGTGAGGGAGGCCTCGGCAACCTGCAACGAGGTGACATCGAGAAGGCGGGCGTCCGCAGAGATTGCGTCGCCTTCCTCGAGCAGGATCACGTCCCCCCTGACGAGCTCGGTGGACGGGACACGCCGCGGACGTTGGTCGCGCACCACGGAGACGGTCGTCGTCGTCATGCGCCTGAGCGCCGCCACCGCCCGCTCGGCCCTTTCCTCTTGTATGTAGCCGATGACCGCGTTGAGGACCACGATCAACACGATCGCAAGCGTCTCGAATGGGATTCCACGTGATCCCTCGATCAGCCAGACCGCGAAGGAAACCACGACCGCGGCCAGAAGCAGCACTACGAGCGGGTCAACAAACTGGCCGAAGAGCTTGCGCCAGCGAGGTACCGGACGGGCACTTCGGAGCTCGTTTGGGCCCTGACTCAGAAGACGGGCTCGCGCCTCGGCCTCGTCCAGACCGCGCCCCGCATCCGAGTCGAGGTCGGAGACGACATGGTCGGCGGTTTCTGCATGAGGCGCGAGCACATGCAAATCTTAGGCGGAGGTCGCTAGAGGAAGGCTTTGCCGAACATCCGGCGCAACTCGGCAGTCGACGCCGGGAGGGTGCCCGCGGATGTGTAGTCGAGAGACTCCTTCACCACGTCCCGCAACGAAACGATCCCTAGGCGATCGCCCTCTCTGACCAGCAGATGGCGTACGTGGGCGGACATCATCCTTTCTGTCGCTTTCGCATATGAAACAGGTCCATCGACAACTATCGGGAAGTCGTTGACGACTTCGTTCACCGTCGTCTGGCCGGAGTCCTTGCCCTGAGCCATCGCCCACAGAAGGTCCCTCTCGGTTACGAGACCGACGAAGCGGTGATCCGGGTCATCCACGCCCAGCGCACCCATGCTCATGTCGCACATCAACCTTGCGGCGTCCTCGAGCGTTGCCGATCCGCGGATCCTTATGAGGGAGCGGACGGTCATCATCGCTTGTGCATTCATCGGTTCTCCTCCTCGCGTTGGGAGCCTCTTTCAACCGAATTGTTCCAAGTCCCTCCAGCCGTGGGGTAGAGCCCTAGGGACCCCTTCTAAGGGACCTTTGCCTCACTCAAGAGGGGCCGAGCGGCCCTGACGGGAACGCTTCCCGAACTCCAAGCTTGATCGCAGGAGGTAACGAAATGAACAAGCTCGATAGCTCGTCGGACCCCGAGGTCATTGGAAGCCCACTCGACCTGAATCGCCCCGAACTGAGCGGTGTGCTCGGGCGGTACGCGCCGCGCTCCGCTCTGATCGTGGGACGAAGTGTCGATGAAACATCCGACTTGAAGGCGGCGTTGCTCGCCGACGGCTGGCGGATCAGGCACTGTGAGGGCCCCGCCCACGCGAGTTGCCCGCTGCTCCAGGGAAAGCGATCCTGTTCCAAACGAGAGTGCGCCGATGTTGCCGTGGTCTACGTCGATGTCGCCCGCTCGGTCGCGGGCTCTCTGCCGCTGGTCCGTTGTGCGGCGGATCCCGCGTCGCCCGCCGTAGTCGCGCTCGAGGGGCAAGCCGATGAGACCACCGTCGACGGAGACCGAGCCCTGGTGGGGGCCCTGAGGACCGCTCGCTCCGTCGCCGACGCCGTCGCTAAGATAGCCGGCACACAGGCTTGAGCGCCAATTATCACTAATTCCATTGCGCCATGACCGATCTGTTATCGGATGCTTCGCAGCCGGCCAACTGACAGCAGGCCGGGATGGAGAGTTGGATCGTGAAAGACGAGCCGGCCCGAGGAGGTAATAAATGAAGGTTCTCTACGCCGGCGACGGGTTCGAACCCGCGCTCGAAGCAGCAACTCTGCTCGAGAAGATCGGAGATAGAGATCGGATAGATGTAACGGTGATGTCGGTCACACCGATCGGGCTCCCAGCACCGCAGCACCTGCCGCTAATGCTCGACCCCGTCCCCTCCAGGCGAGAGGATACTCTCGCGATCGTTGATGGAGCAGTTGAGCGCCTGCGAGGGGCAGGCTTCAAGGCGACCGGCCGCACTGCAGAAGGCCATCCCGGCCAGGAGATCGTGCGCGTTGCAGAAAAGGACTGGTACGACCTGATCGTGATGGGCTCCGGCAATCGCACTTGGCTCGGAGCGCGGCTGCTCGGGAGCGTCAGTACCTATGTGCTCCACTCCTCGCCGTGGTCGGTGCTGATAGCCCATGAAGCGGCCCCGGGGGAGGGAACGGGTCGCGTACTCATGGCAACCGACGGCTCCCGAGGGGCCGAGTTCACGGCTCAAACATTGGCCCGTTTCGCGGATCCATCCCGGGTCGAGATGACCGTAGTCTCCGTGATCCCGCCCAGCACCCCGCCCGCGTTGTCACTTTCCCCGCCCCTCGTTTCGCCCGAGGACGTCGAGCACGTCGGGGAGTTTGAGCGACTGAAGCGCGAGCGAGCCCAGAGGCATGCAGAGGGGGCGGCAACCCTCTTTCGCGACGCAGGGTACGAGGCCGAAGCACACATCGCCTCTGGCAACCCGACCGAGCAGCTGCTCAACGAAGCCGAGAGCGAGGAGTTCGATCTTGTGGCCGTCGGTTCCAGAGGGCTGGGGCCGTTCAGACGAGCGCTTCTTGGATCCGTCAGCGACCACGTCGTGAGGCACTCGCGCGCCGCGCTCGTCGGCCGGCGGCTGACCACCTGACCTCACACCTGCTTGGGAACCTTGCCCGTCAGGGTGAACAGGAAGCGCATCGCCTTGTGCCCGCGATCAGCAGTGGGGTCGAACATCAACGGGCAGCCCCCATCGATGACGCTCATGCCCTGCTTCCTGCCGAGTTCAGCGGCCGCCTTCGACACGCTGCCGGCTCCGAACGCCTGATGCATCCATACATGCTTGATGCCGAGTTCCGCACATTCTCGTACGGTCGTTTCGGCGATCTCGGGCCTGGTTCCGATCACGACCGCGTCTACGCCACCGGGGATCGATTTCAGATCGAGGTAGCTCGGATCATCCTCGACTTCGTCTGTGTTGGGATTCACCGCGAAGACCTCGTAACCTCGCTCCCGAAGGCGGCGGTAAACGATGTTACTTCCGTGACCCTGGGGCTGTCTGGAGACTCCGGTGACGGCAATACGCTTGTTGGCCAGAAACTCTGATGCAGCTTCCTTGATGCTGGGCATGGTCGGCTCCTCTCCCAATAAGCGGTCAAGTGTCGAGAGTCGCGCCGGACCGAAGCGATTGGGAGAGCCATAGGGTCCTGCCCCAACGGGCCATTTGTTTGCGTCGAGTTGGCTCAAACATCCCGTCTCCCCACCGTCGCGAACTCCCTTAGTTGCTCCTGTGGAAGGAGTTTCTCGACGAGGGGAAGGAGGTTGCGCTCCTCCCAACGGACGTGGGTTGTCAGCAGTCTCGAAAGCGCACTGAGCGTCTCGGGTTCGGCCTCTCCGGCGGCCAGCTGACTTCTCAGTGCACGCGCCAGCGCATGCACCTGGAGGTGTTCCTCCACTGCCTGCATCACCCGGTCGTGGGCCTCATCGTCATTGACCAACGGAGCGAAGAACAGTTCCTCTTCCTCTCGAAAATGGCGCACCAGACGACCCAGATAGAAGTTGACGAAGTCGTCCGCCGCTCGACGCCGTTCGGGTAGATCCGTCATGGAGGCGGCAACCTCCAGGCGTCGAGCCTGCGCGAGTGCGTGGTGATGGTCGTGCGAAAGCGGTATCAGCGAGTCATGTCGCTTGGGCATCCTTCGTCCTTCCCATTGGGTTCGCGTTCCATGGTGAATCTCTATCGAGTCCCCTTTGTTATCGCCAACTCTCAGTTGCCGATGTCGAGGTGCGCGTCGCGTGATCCGGATCCGATCACCACCGGCGGTTGAACGCGTTTGACGCCACCCTGGAACAAACCGGCAACGGCCGCGAGTACGTCGCCTCGCGTCACCACGCCGACGAGGCGGTTGGCACGCACGATCGGGATACGGTTGAGCTGCTCCTTGAACATGATCTCGGCGAGGGTGTGCACCGGGGTCTCCGGGTGTGCAAACATCGCCGGCGCCGTCATGAAGTCCTGGGCCCGGTTCCCTCCTCGCGGGACCGGCTCCCGTAGGAAGGGGCCGCTGCGCACGGGCCTTCTCAGAACCAACCGCATGAGAGGACCCCCGAGCGCGTGCGCAAGATCACGCTCCGAGATGACCCCGACCACCTCGCCCTCTCCGTTCACCACGGGCATTCCAGAGATTTCGCGATCGGCCAGTAGTTCTGCCACCTCCTCGAAGAAGGTTTCCGGGCGACACGCTATTGCGGGAGTCGACATGATGTCGGCCGCTCTGAGCTCCTCGACTCTCTGCGCCACTCGGTGCATTACTCACCTCCCTTGGCTCGGGTCCTGAAGACCAATCCGAGCGCTCATGACCGAAGGCCAAAAGTCCGGCGACGTCCGGGGCGATGTCGCGGCGGACGAACTCGTGAGCTACTGCCTGCACGCCCTCACAGCAGCCAGCGGTCTGCCGTCCAAGGCCGCGGTCCGCCGCCTTGTCGCGGTCACTCTGGCTGGGTTGCACCCCAGCGTCTGATCATCCTCGTTCCGTTCGTCACTGTCGTTCATGTTCCTGCCGGAGCGTTGATCGTCAATGAGTCGATTCGAAGCCAGTTACGAGTGGCTGGCGATCGTGGCCGCGATCAACACGGTCGCCTCGATCTTCTATTGCCCACGCGTGATGGCGCCTGCCTACTTCGACGATCTGAGGGATTACGCGATGCCGCGAGTCCTGATCGGGGAACTCACGCTGGACCCGACGCGCGTCAGACGCGACCGAAACGGCGCAGCCGCAGCGAGTTGGTCACCACGCTGACAGAGGAGAATGCCATGGCGGCCCCGGCGATGACCGGATTGAGCAATCCGAGCGCCGCCAGCGGGATGGCAGCAGTGTTGTAGCCGAAGGCCCACCCAAGATTCTGGAAGATCACGCGCAACGTCTTGCGCGACAGCCGGATCGCGGTAATGACGCCGGCGAGGTCACCCGACATCAGCGTGATATCCGAGGACTCGATCGCCACATCGGTGCCGGTGCCGATCGCGATGCCGAGGTCAGCCTGCACCAAGGCCGGCGCGTCGTTGATGCCGTCGCCGACCATGGCCACCACTTTGCCGCCCTCCTGCAGACGACGCACCTCACTTACCTTGTTCTCGGGAAGCACCTCCGCGAATACGCCATCGATACCCACCTGCCGCGCGATGGCGTGAGCCGTTCTAGCGTCGTCACCGGTGATCATCGCCACCTCGAGACCCATATCGTGGAGTTCACGCACGACCTCGATCGCACCCTCCTTGATGGTGTCGGCAACCCCGAACACTCCTCTCACTTCGCCTTCCCACCCGGCGAATACGGCGGTGTGCCCGCGCTCCTTGAGGTCGGTCGCGGCTTTCTCCAGGTCGCCGGGGAGGTGGAGTCCCAGCTCCATCATCAGCTTGCGACTACCGACGAAAACCTCGGTACCGTCGAAGGTCGCACGCACGCCGTGTCCGGTCACCGCCGAGAAGCCCTCGACCGGACCGATACCCGATCCGCGCGCCTTCGCTCCCGCGACTATCGCCTGCCCGATCGGGTGCTCGGATGACGCCTCGACTGAGGCGGCGAGGCGCAGGAGATCGCCGGCATCTTCATCCACGCCCGTGACGACGTCCGTGAGCGACATCTCGCCCTTGGTCAGCGTCCCCGTCTTGTCGAACACGACTGTCTCGATGCGCTTGGAGCTCTCGAGGACCTCGCCGCCCTTGACGAGCACGCCCATCTCCGCGCCGCGTCCGGCTCCCACCATGATCGCGGTCGGCGTCGCCAAGCCGAGCGCGCAGGGACAGGCGATGATCAGGACCGCCACCGCAGCGATCAGGCCGCCCGTCGGATCACCGGAGATCAGCCACCAGCCGCCGAAGGTGATCGCGGCCACAACAAGGACGGCGGGGACGAACACCGCCGAGATGCGATCGGCGAGGCGCTGAACCGGCGCCTTGGTGCCCTGCGCATGCTCGACGAGCCGCACGATCTGGGCGAGCGCAGTGTCTTGTCCGATGGCGGTCGCCCTGATCGTGAGCACGCCGTTGGCGTTGATTGTCGCCCCGGTGACCTCGTCGCCCTCCTGCTTCTCGACCGGAACCGATTCTCCGGTCAGCATCGCTTCGTCTACCGCCGACGAGCCGGCCACTACGACACCGTCGACCGGGATCTTTTCGCCCGGTCGCACGCGCACGACATCGCCGACGTTGACCGCTTCCACCGGGACCATGCGCTCTTCGCCGTCGACAACGAGGCGGGCCTCCTTGGCACCGAGTTCGAGCAGCTTTCTGATCGCGCTCGACGCGCGTCCCTTTGCCCGCGCCTCGAAGTAGCGACCGAGAATGATGAAAGCGATGATCAGGGCGGCCGTATCGAAGTAGAGGTCGCCCCCGGCGAACAGCTCGTAGGTCGAGTAGAAGAAGGCCGCCAGCGTCCCGAGGGCGATCAGCGTATCCATGTTGGCGGTCAGCTTGGCCGCCCGCTGCGCGGCGGTACGAAGAAACGGCCAGCCCGCAACGAACTGCACCGGCGCGGTCAAGGCGAAGGCAGTCCAGCGCGCCCACGGCTGATCCATGTAGAAGAGGCTCAACCCGAGCACCGCAAGCCCCAGCGGCCAGCTGAGCAACACGCGCCGCAGCCACGCCCGTTGGTCGCGAGCGTGGACGTCCTCGGACTCGACGTCCTCGGGCTCGGCCGGGGCGATGCCGTACCCGATGTGCTCGACCGCGCTCGACAGCTCGTCGACCGATACCGACTGGGGATAGTAGGTGACCGTGGCGCGATTGGCGGCGAAGTTGACGTTGGCGCTCGCCACGCCTGCTTGTCGGTTGAGCACCTTCTCGACGCGCGCCGCGCACGACGCGCACGTCATGCCCTGCACGTCGAGCTCGATCTCCTCCGAGACGCCGACGTCTTCGCGGATGCGATCCGTCGCCTTGCCCAG
>JBOGWU010000140.1:0-6155 GCA_050693935.1 Actinomycetota bacterium
CACCACCACTCCCTTGAAGTGCCGGAGCCGTGGGGCCTCGAGCAGACGACCCCACGACTCTCGGGCAACTAGTTGTGCGGAGCCGGATCCGAGCCCGGCTTGGGAAGTCCGACGTAGGGGAACGAACCTGTAAAGGCGACGTCGTTGGAGTTGACGCCGTCGGCCAGGTCGTTCGGCTGTCCGACCAGTTCACCCATTACGACCTGCAACGAGATGTCGATCACATCGTCAAAAAGACGACGGCCGTTCGGGTACCCGCCGTTATCTCCGCCGATTACACCAAGACGTGAACGATCGGCACAGCCCTGCTCGCAAGGCGGAATCGACATGTTCAACCGCAACTGCTCGCTCGGCTTCTTCAGGTTCGCAGGCTGGTTGAGACCTTCCACGCCGGTGAGGAACACCGACACCAGGTCCTCGCGCGGCGGGTCGGGCTCTTCGAGTCCCGTTGCCGCGCCGTAGATAGCCTCGATGAGCTTGGGGAGCTCGGGCTCGAGCACGTAGTCGAGGAACTGACCGTCACCGGCCGGCTTCGAACGGTTCCACCTGTCCTTGTCTTTCAGCGGGATGACGACCTCGTTCACCAAGGGCATGCCGAGGCGCGACACCTGCTTGAAGGGACGGGTGATCCGCTTGCGGTTCTCTCTGCCTTCGATCTCGATCGTCCGGCGCGCGGCATCGGACCACACTCCGACGATGGAATGCTTGCCGGCGTTGCCGTTGCGGGCGAGTGTGTCCATCGGCACCTGAATTCCGATGGTGTTGACACTGAAGCCCGCCAGCGTGTCATCGCCGATCTCACTGAAGTCGGCTCCGTAAAGAAGGTCGAACACACGCAGGTCGAGGAAGAACGGGTCGTCGGCCTGTCCGGCGAATGCCCGTCCAGGTCCCCGCAAACCCACGACACCCTCGTCACGCAGCGCGGCGTAGTCGGGCATCGACGCCTCACCCACATTGCTCGGGACCGCTACCGCGTCGTTGACCAGCCTCGATTTCTCCGTGTCGCGGCCAGATCGATCGATCAAGTGAACGTCGTAGGTCTGGAAGACGTTCAGGTTCTTGTCGTCGAGCGACGTTACGGCACCGTTGTTGTACAGGAAGGTGTTGCCGCTACGCCGCCGGTTGGAGAACTTGAATCGGTAGGTCAAGTCGGCCCTGGCGTCGTGGTCGTTGTCGACGTTGATGTCGTACTGCGCACCCCTGGCACCGAAAGGATAGAAGTTCGGGCCCCCCGCGGGTTCTTCGAACGGAACGAAGTTGCTGAGAATCGTCACCGTGTTGGGTTTATCGGGTGACACGAACGCGTAAACATCCGTGTTGTCCACTTGGGGGTCGGCCGAGATGAGCGGAGCCTCCCTGTGGCTCGAAGCACCGCCTTCGGTCGGGCCGAGGGCGCTCACACCCAGGCCCGCGACCAGGATCGCTGCCAGGGCTGCGATCACAATCCGACGGCTGAACGATGACCCAGCTAAACCGGAACTCATAAGCAGACCTCCCGTGCCGAGCCACTCCCCTTAGGAGCGGCAACGACAGACGTTCGGCCGGGACTTTTTCGTTGGATTGCCGCCGGTGGCATTTGGCTCGATGTCGGCGAGCGCGAGTCGGTGCAAACGGCTCGAAAGGGGTGGTCGGTTGACTACGCGCCCCGGCCTCCGGATTCGTCGCCGCCCTCTTCCGCTTCCTCCTCGACCAGATCTGAAGCGGAGATGGCCGCCGCCCAGCCCTGTTCGGAGTCCTCGACCACCAGCCGAAGGATCCAGCCCTCGCCCACGTCCGGCTCGTCGAAGCGATAGAAGCTCAATTGGTCGAGCGTGGCCCCCAGCTCGTCCCAGTCCGGGGGCCACCGGAGATCAGAGATCAGCGACGAGGTGTACAGCGCCAGGAAGCGTCCCAGCGCGGCACCGCGGCGCCGTCCGTACGCACCCCCGCTTGCCCCCGCCCAGGCCATCCGTTGCAGGGCCTCCTCCGTGGCCAACGGACCCATCGAGAAACCGTCGACGGCAAGGGCCGAGGCTGCGCCGGCGGCGTCTCCCTCGACTACCGCCGCGCGCGCCGCACCGTTGGACTCACTGATCCACGGCAGCACGAGCTCGAGCAAGGCGTCGGCCAGCTCCGGCTCGTCGAGCTCGGTCGCCGCCCATTGTTCTGCGGTCCGGCCGAGCCCGCCCCGCGGCTCGACTACCTGCATCGGATCATCCGGATCCCAGGGCTCGGAGACCTCGACCGCATCCCTGCGGTAGGTCGCAAGGCAGTAGGTGGGCTCGTAGTCGAGGAGCTGCATGGGTAGCTCGAGAACCTCGGGATGCGCGAGCTCGTCACCAGCGAGCTTCTCGCCGCGCAAGACACGTTCCTGCGCGACGTAGGCCGCGACCACACCCGATTCGAGATGGTCGGCGAGCTCCCGCCAGTTGTGGGACGACGCGGCCACCTCGGTCAGGGGCCCGAGCACGAACCGGGACGCATCGGGCCCCAGCACGCTGCCCGCGTAGTCTCCGGGGGCATCAAGCGCGAGCCGGTAGTCGATGTGGTCGGCGATCGGCCATAGCTGCTTGCCGCGCTCGAGCGCCTCCTCGCACATCTCTGCCAGGTCCACGAGGCGGTCCCAAGCACGCTGGCCGGCCAGAGAGTCCACCGCGCCCAGCAGCGCGTTCAGGTCGGCGGCTTCAACCAGCTCTTCAAGCTCCGGCATGACGCCCGAGCGTACTCCGGAGTGCCCTAGTCGACCTTGTCCAGGAAGTCGGGCTCGTGAGCCGCTTCGTCTTCGTCCTGTCGTCAGGCGAGTCTGTCTAGTAACTTGCCGGCCGCTCGATGAGCGATGCCGTACACCGTGAGCATCGGATTCACGCCCGACGCGGTGGGGAACGCGGAGGCATCGGCGACGAACAGGTTGAGCACCTCATGGGTTTCGTTGCCGGGATTGATCGCCGACGTCGAGGGGTCCGAGCCCATCCGGCAAGAACCCATCTGGTGGTAGGACGCGAGCGTGGCGGCGCCTCCCCCGTAGCCCATGCGCGTCGTTGCCTCCACCCAATTCTCGTACGCGCCCGGCAAGCCTGGGACGTAAGACGGAGACCGCTTGTGAAACGAATAGATCTTGCGCGCTCCGGCAGCCTCGATGATGCGTGCGGAGTTGGCAACCCCCTCGGCGATCCTTCGCTCGTCGTCAACGCTCAGCTTGTAGTCGATCCGCGGGCGGCCGTCACGCCCAATCCGCACCCGTCCCGCCGATGCGTCGCGCGACAAAGCCGCGCAGAACCCGACCTTGCGATACCGGTCCATCAGTGATCGGTGATGGGCGGCGGAGCGCCAGGTCATCGCCATCGCCCACGAGCCCGGGTGTACAGGCACGGTCTCGAACATCGGGCCCCAGCCACCGTCCCTATGACGAAACTCGTTGGAGTAGCGGGCTTGGGTGGTGCCCTCCCAAACGCGCACCTCCTCGTCAAAGACGCCCCAGGCCCCCGTGCCGGGATGGAGGTGAAGGTTGTGGCCGACCTGGCCCCGCAGGCCCGAGCGCAGCAAGAGGGCAGGAGTTTCGATCGCGCCACAGGCGGCCACCACGGCGCGTGCGTTGACGACGAGACGATGCGCTCCCACCCGGCACTTAACGCCGGTTGCCCGATCGTCGTCGATGAGGACCTTGTCGACCTCCGCGCCGACGACCAAGCGGGCACCGGCGTCGAACGCATCCTGAAGGTAGACGCGCATGGTCGACTGCTTGGCACCTACCCGGCAGCCGAATCCGCAATACCCGCACGCCTCGTCTTGCGTACAACCGCGCACCGCGCGCGGCATCATGTCGACGTGCCACCCAAGCTTCTTCAGGCCTTGCTCGACGATCTCGTCGCGCCGGCCCGCCGCAGAGGAGTCGGTGTTGACTCCGATACGCTCGGCCACCGCGTCGAGGTGCTGATCGAACTCGCCTGAGTCGAAGGCCTCGATACCGGAAACCTCACGCCACTGTTTGAGAACGTGCGCAGGTGTTTTGAACGAGGTCGCGTAGTTGACGACGGTACCGCCCCCGAGCGTCGATCCAGCGATCACCAGCACGCCCAAATCGGTGGTTGTCAGCGTCGAGCCGTACAGGTAGAGCTCGCGCAGGGCGTCGCCTTCGCGGTGATGAAAGTCACTCTCGCTGTAGTACCCGCCCTTCTCCAAGACGACGACGTCTGCTCCGGCCTGCGCGAGCCGCGCCGCGACGCACCCACCTCCCGCGCCGGAGCCCACCACGACCACGTCGCACGTGAGGGTCTCGTCCGACGCGATGGCTATCGGCTCGAGTGTTTTGGAGCGTTCGGGCGGTCCTCCAAGGGGGCCCGGATAGCCAAGACGGTCCCAGGCCGCCCCTGGGTACGCGTAAAGCGCTCGAGCCGACAGAGTTGCGAGCACGCTCCCAAACCGTCTCTGGACTCCAAGCCGGCTGTTGACCCATCTCTGCAATAGCGCCTCCGCCTCCGTTGCCGAAAGCCACGAGGCGGGGATGGGCCGTCCGGTCAGAGCAAGAGCTCCCGCGCGCGTACCGAGTGCACGCAATGCGGCAAGCAGCTGCGACCTCTCGGAACTCGAAGCGAGGTTCTCGACCGACGCGAGCACCCGTGAAGGAACCTCCGGGGTGTAGTCCGCGCCCAGCGCGCCGCGTGCGAGCGCGGCAAGAACCGCGTGGACCGAACTCGATGCTCCGGCGTTGGCGGGCATGGGCATGTTGTACCGCAGTAGCTCCAATTGCGCGAGCCTGTTGCCGATGACGACGACCACGGTGATCAGTGGCGGTCGGGCGCTGCTGGGATCGGAGCTTCGAATCGTCGAACGAGCGACCGTCGTGCTCGAAGGCGATCGCATCCTCGCCGCGGGGAGCGCGGCGAAGGTATCCGCGCCCGCCGACGCCGAGGAGGTCGACGCGGACGGCCTCACGCTGATGCCCGGCTTCATAGACGCTCACGTACACATCGGCTTCGCCGCGCCGGGCGAGGTGTTGAGCCACGGCGTGACGACCGTGCGCGACCTCGGATGGCCCCCCAAGAAGATCTGGCCGCTGGTCGAGGCATCGAAGGGGAGTGGCTTCGACGGCCCCGAGGTGCTGGCCGCCGGCCAGATGCTTACGGTCCCCCGCGGCTACCCCACGCGTGCCGGATGGGCGCCCCGCCGCACCGGGTTACCGGTGCGTTCCCCGGCAGAGGCCCGGGAGGCGGTAGCGGCGCAGGCCGACGCGGGCGCCTGCGTCATCAAGGTCGCGCTCAATCCCCTAGTCGGGCCGGTGCTCGACCTCGAAACCCTCACCGCGGTCGTCCGCGCCGCCCACGATCGCTCGCTGCGCGTGACGGGCCACACCTACGCGCTCGAGGAGTTGCACAAGGCGCTCGATGCCGGCATGGACGAGCTCGCCCACATGCTCATGAGCCCCGAGTCGATTCCAGCCGCGACCATCGAGCGCATGGTTCGTCGCTCGATGGCAATCGTGCCCACCCTGTCGTGCTTCTTCGGATCCGATCAGGAGATCGCAGTGGAGAACCTGCGCTCGTTCGTCAGCGCCGGGGGACGCGTGATCTACGGAACCGACCTTGGGAACGAAGGCCCGCGGCCGGGGATCGACCCGCGAGAGGTAGACGCCATGAGTCGCGCGGGCATGTCCCCCCTCGAGATCATTGCCTCCGCCACGGTTGGCTCCGCTCGCTATCTCGAGTTCGACGACCGCGGCGTGCTCGAGGCGGGGCGACTTGCCGACGTTATCGCCGTGCGCGGCGAACCCTTGACCGACGCCCTATCGCTCACCGACGTTGCCATGGTCTGGCGCGGTGGCCGCCGGGTGAGGTAGCGGCGCAAAGCGTAGCTCCGCTAGGGAGCCTTGACCTCCACGATCTTGACCTTCAGGTCACCGGCGGGCACCTTGGCTACGACGGTGTCGCCCGCCGAACGGCCGACCAGTGCCCGCCCCAGCGGCGAGTCGGGCGTGAGCACGTCGTGTTCACCGCCCTTCTCCTCGCGCAGCCCGAGAAAATAGGTCTCGACATCGTCGTCGCCTTGATAGCTAATCGACACCAGTTTGCCGGGCTCGATGACTGCGTTGTCGGTGGTCTGAATGATCTCGGCGTCCTCGATCATCGAGCGCACCTGACGAATCCGGCTTTCGTTGAACGCCTGCTGGTCGCGCGCCGCGT
>JBOGWU010000141.1:0-11077 GCA_050693935.1 Actinomycetota bacterium
GACCGAAGAGGGGCGGCGGGCAACCGCCCAAGCAGGCGGAGAAGCCCGAGGCCACCGAGGAGCCGCCGAAGCCGTCGCGGCCCGTAAAGGTGACCAGAGCAGAGGGAGGCTAAAAGACCAATGCCGAAGATGAAGTCGCACCGGGGCGCGGCCAAGCGCTTCCAGGTGACCGGGACGGGAAAGATCCGGCGTCGTAGAGCGAACATGAATCACATTCTTGGCAAGAAGGCCTCGAAGCGGAAACGCCGTTTGAGCAGGCCCGACGCCGAGGTTGCTCCCTCAGACGCCAAGCGCATCCGCAAGATGCTTGCGAAGTAGCCATACCTAAAACACACGCAACACTCAAGGAGGAGTCTCGATGCCACGCGTCAAGGCAAGCGTCCCGAGCAGAGCGAAGCGCAGGAAGGTTCTCAAGAAGGCCAAGGGCTACTACTCAGCGCGTGGAAAGCACCTGCGCGCGGCTCACGAGCAAGTCCTGCACTCCGGCAACTACGCCTACAGAGACCGGCGCGCGCGCAAGGGTGACTGGCGCCGCTTGTGGATCCAGCGCATCAATGCAGCGGCGCGCCTGAACGGAATGAGCTACAGCCAGTTCATGGCCGGTCTCAGGCTCGCCGAGGTCGAGGTCGACCGAAAGATGCTCGCCGAGCTCGCGGTCAACGAGCCGGAGGCCTTCAAGGGTCTCGTGGACGTCGCGCGCGACGCGCTGGAGAACGACAAGAAGGCCAGCTAAGCAGGTACCAGAAACGAACGTCGTCAGCTCACTGAGAAACCCTCGGGTCCTTGCGGCCCGCAAACTGCTCCGGCGCAGCGAGCGCGCTCGTGCCGGAGCGTTTCTCGTTGAGGGGCCGATCGCGGTGCGCGAGGTGGTCGCGGCGTCGGCCGTGCGCGACTTGTTTGTCGACGAGAACGCTCCCTTCGCCGGCGAGTTTCTGGGACAGGGTGGTCTCGCCGTCACGCGTCAGGTGGTCTCGGCCCTAGCCGATACCTCGACCCCCCAGGGGGTGGTCGCGGTCGCCGAGGCGCGCGCCATCGAGGCCGGCGCCATCGGGGGTGACCTGGTGGTGGTTCTTGCCGACGTTCGTGACCCCGGCAACGCGGGGACGCTGCTTCGCTCGGCCGTCGCCGCGGGATCCTCGGGGGTCGTCTTCGCCAAGGGTTCGGTTGATCCCTTCAACCCAAAGACGGTGCGCGCAACGGCCGGGTTGCTGTTCCGCGTCCCCGTCGCGCACGAGGTGGCCCTCGAGGAGGCGCTCTCGCTCCTGACGGAGCGCGGCTTCCTCGTGGTCGGAGCGGATGCCGGCTCTGGTGTCGCCCCCGAAGATGTCGACCTCACACGACCGGTCGCGTTCGTGCTGGGCAACGAATCGTGGGGCATCGGAGCCAGAGCGCGCCCCCTGCTGAACGAGGTAATCGGCATCCCGATGCCCGGCTCGGCGGAGTCCCTCAACGTGGGCATCGCCGGCTCGATCCTGATGTTCGAGGCGGTACGCCAGCGCCGCCTCCGGTTCTGAGCGCGAGAGCTCCCGCTCCAGCGCGCTCCCGGCACAGAGAAAGAGGGAGGTGGCTGCTTGCGCCGCCGTTTATCCTCGGCCTTCACATGGATGACGAAGCTAGGTTCGCCGAACTGATATCAGGGGCGGGGCACGAACTCCGGTCGCCATTGACCTCGATAAAGGGGTTCTCGTCGACGCTGGTCAAGCGGTGGGACCGCTTTACCGACGAGCAGCGACTTCAGTTCATCGAGACCATTCACTCCGATTCCGAGCGCATGAGCCGCATAGTGTCCGAGGTGCTAGACCTCGCTCGGGTCGAGGTCGACCAACTCGAGCTGCAACTCGGCCCCGTGGACCTCTGCGTGGCTACCAAGATCGTGCTGGAGCGGTTGGAGGACCGAGACGGAATCGAGCGGGTCGAGGTCGATATTCCCGACGGCCTCAGTGCTTGGACCGACCGTGAGCGCCTCGAACGGAGCCTCGAGAACCTCGTCGAGAACGCAATCAAGTTCTCGGACGAGGGGCCGGTTCGGATAGGCGCCATCGAACGCGACGACACCGTCTTGCTCACGATCACAAACTCCGGCGAGGGGATCGCCCCTGAGCGACTGCCGGGCCTTTTCTCAGGACCCGGCCCGCGCGGCCAGAAGGCCCCCACCGGAACCGGACTCGGTCTGCTGTTGACGCAACGGATACTGCGAGCTCAGGGAGCCTCGATCACGGTCGTCAGTCGACTTGGTGAGGGGACGACCTTCACTCTGGAGCTGCCCACTAGGGGCGAGGTCGGATGAACGGCGCCGATCCCAGACAAGCCTTCGAGGACGCGCGCGATGAAGGTCTGAAGATCATCTCCGCCGCCACCGACATGGCGAGCCTAGAATCCGCCCGGGTCAAGGTGCTGGGAAGGAAGGCGCCGCTGAGTCGCGCCCGCGGGTCGCTGCGCAACGTCCCCGACGAAGAGCGCAGGGACCTCGGCAAGCTCGCCAACGCCGTCACGGAGCAGATCAACGAGGCGATCGCGGCCAAAGAGGAGAGCTTCAAGGCGGCCGAGACCGCCCAGCGATGGGACCGAGAGGCGATCGACGTGAGCCTGCCCGGCGAAGCCCCGCCGGTGGCTACGCTCCATCCTCTGACGAAGCAGATCTGGGAGATCGTCGACATCTTCGTCGGGCTCGGATACCGGGTGGCAGAGGGCCCCGAGATCGAGTTGTCGACCTACATCTTCGAGGCGCTCGGCATGTCCGCGGCGCATCCTGCTCGCAGCCCGCAGGACACCTTCTTCATCGACGGGCGGGGCGAAGAAGTTGTCCTCCGCTCCGAGACCTCGCCCGTTCAGATCCGGACGATGGAGACGCAGGACCCACCCGTGTACGTCGTCTGTCCGGGCCGCACCTACAGGCGCGACACGCAGGACGCTACTCATCTCTCCGGGTTCATGCAGATCGAGGGGCTCGCGGTCGACGAGGGCATCACCATGAGCGACCTCAAGGGCAGCCTCGAGCACTTCGCGCGACAGGTCTTCGGCCGAAGCCTCGAGATCCGGCTTCGTCCTCATTTCTTTCCCTTTACCGAGCCTTCTGCCGAGCTCGACGTGCAGTGCTTCAAGTGCATGGGCGCAGGCTGCCGCATGTGCAAGAACCAGGGCTGGATCGAGGTGCTCGGTTGCGGCATGGTCGATCCCCATCTGCTCGAGTGGGTGGGGTACGACGCCGAGCGCTACACCGGGTTCGCCTTCGGCATGGGCGTCGAGAGGATCTGCGCGCTGGCACACGGCGTGTCGGACATTCGCCTTCTGTGGGAGAACGACCTTCGTTTCCTCGACCAGTTCACGGGCAGTCCGTAATCGTGAAGGTCACGCTGAACTGGCTCAAGGAGTTCGTGGACATCGAGGTGGACACTCCCAAGCTCGTCGAGATGCTCGATCTCTCGGGCACGAAGGTCGAGTCGGTCAACCGCCCCGGCGAGGGTCTGTCGGGCGTCATCGTCGCCGAGGTGCTCAACATCGACAAGCATCCGAACGCCGACACACTGTGGTTGGTCGATGTGCGGACCGACGCAGGGGAACAGCGGATCGTGTGTGGGGTCAGAAACTTTGCGGTGGGGGATAGGGTTCCGCTGGCGCGCGTCGGGGCGCAACTTCCCGGCATGACCATCACCGAGCGAAAGATCCGGGGCGAGACGTCGCAGGGAATGTTGTGCTCGGGGGCCGAGCTCGGCGTGTCGCGCGATCACTCGGGGATCCTCGTGCTGCCTCCCGATGCCGAGCTTGGAGCCGACATCGTCCCGACGCTCCAGCTAGACGACACGATCTTCGAGCTCGAGATCACTCTCAACCGCCCGGACTGCATGAGCGTGCTGGGGGTGGCGCGGGAGGTCGCCGCCCTCACGGACCAGGGACTGCGGCGGCCAAAGGTGAAGCTGGAGGCAGCGAGCGACGTAAGTTCCTCCGTCACCGTTCGTATCGATGATCCCCAAGGATGTCCTCGCTATCTCGCCCGTTACATCGAGGGCGTCAAGATCGGACCCAGCCCTCAGTGGATGGCGACCCGTCTGCTGGCCTGCGGGGTGCGGCCGATCAGCAACGTCGTGGACGCGACCAACTACGTGCTCCTGGAGCTGGGCCATCCCTTGCACGCGTTCGATCGCGCGGACATCGCGGGCGACACGATCCTGGTGCGCCGGGCCCGCAACGGGGAGCGGTTCACGACGCTCGACGGCGTCGAGCGCGAGCTTCATCCCGATGACCTGATGATCGCGGACTCCAAGGGAGCGGTTGCGATCGCCGGCGTCATGGGAGGAGAGGACTCCGAGGTCAGCGAGGAGACGACCGACGTCATCCTCGAGTCGGCCTATTTCGATCCCGAGAGCATCGCCTTCACCGCACGTCGCCAGGGCTTGCGCACCGAGGCTTCGTCTCGTTTCGAGCGAGGGATGGACGTCGAGATGGTGCCCTTCGCCGCGGAGCGCGCCGCTCAGCTGATGGCCGAACTGGCGGGAGGACGCGTGTCGGCGACCGTAGCGGACCAGTATCCGACTCGCATCGAACGCCACAAGGTCCGGCTACGACCCGCCCGCACCAACAGGGTGCTCGGCATCGAGATCACACCGGCGGAACAGGCCCAAAGGTTGCGATCGGTTGAGCTCGTCGTCGACGACGCGGCGGGAGGGCTCGAGGTGGTGGTTCCGACCTTCCGACCAGACATCACGCGCGAGATCGATTTGGTCGAGGAAGTGGGACGGCTGCACGGCTTCCACGAACTTCCCTCTACGCTTCCAAAGGGAGCGACGGGGGGGCTGGAATCGCTGCAGAGAGCCGAGCGCAGGCTGCGTGAGGTCTTGGTGGGCTTCGGAGTGTACGAGGCCGTCACGCCGTCTCTGATCTCGCCCGCAGACGTGGATGCCCTGGCGCTCGATCCCGGCAACCCGGCGCGGCGAATGGTACGGACGTGGAATCCGATGGTTGCGGACGAGAGTGCGATGCGCACTACTCTGCTGCCAAGCCTGCTCAAGGCCGTAGCGCGCAATCGGGCGCAGCGGGCCGAGGGCGTCGCGCTGTTCGAGGTGGCGCGCATCTACGAGCCCACCGGCGACAAGCTCCCGCAGGAGGGGCTGGTGCTAGCCGCCGCGTTCTCGGGCTTGCGCCGCCGCCAGGAGTGGACGGGACCCGCGCGAACCTGGGATTTCTTCGCGGCCAAAGGCCTCATCGAGGGGACCTTCGCGGCCCTCGGTGTAGCGCCGCCGGACTTCTCCCCGGCGAAGGGCATGCCCTTTCACCCGGCGCGCGCAGCCACCGTGGGTCTGGGCACCACTCCGCTCGGAGCGGTGGGGGAGCTCCACCCCGAGATATGCGAGCACTTCGACGTCGCCGAACGGACGCTCGTGTTCGAGCTGTCGCTCGCGCCGCTGTTCGGCATGCTGCCGAAGCGCGTTCAGGCGACCGAGCTCGCTCGTCTCCCGGCCACGTTGCTCGACGTCGCCGTGGTAGTCGACGAGGACACCGCCGCGGGCGAGGTGCAGCGCGTCATCGAACGAGCGGGTTCGCCGGAGGTCACCTCGGTGCGCTTGTTCGACGTTTACCGGGGCGAGCAAATTGCGGCGGGCAAGAAGTCGCTCGCCTTTGCTCTCGAGCTGCGCTCGCAAGCGAAGACCCTGACCGACTCCGAGGCCATTGCGGTGCGCGATCGCATCCTGCCTGCGTTGCAGGAGCGCACCGGCGGGACCATTCGCACCTAGGGGGATTCCGATGACGGAACGCGACTACTTGTCAGTCGACGATGTCTCGGTCGAAGAGCTCGACGATCTTCTGAGCGAGGCCGCGAAGATGAAGAGCCGGCCGAGCCGATACGAGAACGTGCTGGCGGGCAAGCAGATCGCGATGATCTTCGAGAAGCCCTCGACGCGAACGCGAGTGTCGTTCGAGGCGGGCATCAACTCCCTGGGCGGGAGCGCCATCGTTCTGCGGGCCGACGAGCTCCAGCTTGGGCGGGGTGAGACCATCGAAGACACTGGTCGAGTGCTGTCTCGCTACGTCGATGCCATCGTGGTGCGAACCTTCGAGCAGGCGCGCCTCGACCGTCTCGCCGCCGGAGCCTCGGTTCCCGTCGTGAACGCGCTCAGTGATCGCTCCCATCCCTGTCAGGCCCTCGCCGACCTGCTCACCATCCAGGAGCAGCGCGGGAAGAAGCTGAAGGGCACCTCGCTCGCTTACATAGGCGACGGGAACAACGTCACGCATTCACTTCTGCTCGCCGGAGCCAAGATGGGCATGGAGGTGCGCGTCGCAACGCCCGAGGACTATGCGCCGGCGCCGGAGGAAGTCGAGCGGGCGAAGGAGATCGCCGCTCACACCGGCGGCAAGGTCATAGTTACCGACTTCGTCCCCGAGGCCGCGGGAGGAGCGCAGGTTCTTTACACCGATGTCTGGACCTCGATGGGCCAAGAGGCCGAGACCGAAGCCCGGCTGAAGATCTTCGAGCCGTATCAGATCAGCGCCGAGGTGGTGGCGATGGCGGCAAGCGACGTGATCGTCATGCACTGTCTCCCCGCTCATCGCGGCGAGGAGATCGCGGCCGAGGTCATGGACGGCGATCGCGCGGTGGTTTGGGATCAAGCCGAGAATCGTCTGCATACCCAGAAGGCATTGCTGGCAAGTCTGCTCACATAGAGTCCCGACGTGCAGGCAGATTTCTCGTGGAGCGGCGCGACCCGGCTAACCAAGTCCTTTTACGCGCGTGACGCGATCTCGGTGGCGCGTGATCTGATCGGCTGCATACTCGTTCACGATTCGCGCGAGGGTCGGGCGGCCGTTCGCCTCGTCGAGGTCGAGGCCTATCGGGGTGTGATCGACCCGGGATCTCACGGCTACCGCGGAATCACTCCTCGTACCGAGGTCATGTACGGTCCGCCCGGCCGCCTGTACGTCTACTTCACCTACGGGATGCACTGGTGCGCGAACATCGTGTGCGCGAAGGAGGGGGAGTGCGAAGCGGTGCTTCTGCGCGCCGGCGAACCGATCGAGGGGATCAATCTGATGCGAGCCCGCAGACCCAAGACCACCAGCCCCAGGCAGCTTGCCGCGGGTCCCGCTCGCCTCGCCCAGGCGATGGGCATCGGCCGGCAACACAATGGAGCCACGCTGCTCCGTGGTGGGGACTTCTTTGCAGCCGCCGACGCGCAGACACATGCCCATCGTGCGGGTGAGGTTGCCGAAACCGTCCGAGTGGGGCTGGCGGCGGGGAAGGGCGACGAGATCCCCTGGCGCTTCGTTATACCGGGACACCCCTACGCGTCCCGGCGTGGTTAGTCGCCCGGCTTTCCGTTGCCGTTCCCGCCGCCACCACCGTTCCCGCCGTCACCACCACCGTCGCCGTCACCACCACCGTCGCCGCCGCCACCGCCGTCGCCGTTGTCCCCTCCATTGTCCTCGCCGGGCTTGCCCTTGCCCTTGTCCTTGTCCTTCTCCTTGGGCGGCGGAGCGGGGCAGGCCTCGGTGGGCTCCGACCCCGGGACCACCGGAACCGAGACCTGGTACTGCTCGGGCGTGAAGGATCCCGCCAGGCAGCCACGACGGGAGTCGAGCGTGACGTAGGTCAGACCACTCGGGGCCGTGAAGTCGCTCACCGGGGTGCCCGCCAGAGCGCGCGCCATGAAAGCCTGCCAGATGATCGCCGGCCAGGAACCGCCGGTGACCGACCCGATGCGCGTGGTGGTCATCGCTATCTCACCTTCGGGGTAGCCGACCCACACCGCAGCGGCGAGGTCGGGTGTGTAGCCCGCGAACCACGCGTCGCGGTACTCCTGCCCGGTTCCGGTCTTCCCGGCTGCGGGACGTCCGATTATCGCGGCGGTCCCCGTGCCCCCCGAGATGACCCCCTCCAGAGCAGTCGTGGCGACATACGCAGCGGCTGGGCTGATGACCGGCTCGCCCTTGCGATTGGGTGCTCTGTAGAGGGTTTCGTTTCTGCGGGTGTCGTAGATGCTCGTAACGCCGGTGGGCCTCCGGTACACGCCGCTCGACGCCAGGGTGGCGTAGCCGGAAGCCATACCCATCGCGTTCACCGGGTTCGCTCCGATCGGCGCCGACGGCACGCCCAGCAGCTCGGTGCGCACACCCATCTTCCGAGCGGTGTCCGTCGTAGAGCTCATCCCGATGTCGAGTCCGAGCTGAACGTAGACGATGTTGATCGAGTTGATGGTCGCCTCGAGGAGCGAAACCTTGCCATAGGCCGACCCTTCGTAGTTGCACAGGCCCGGCGAAGACGACCATGCGGGGATCTCGGGGAATATCTTGCAGGAGCCACCCTCGAACGTCTCCGACAGAGGCACACCCTTTTCGAGGGCCGCCGCAAGGGTGAACGCCTTGAACGCGGAGCCAGCCTGACGGCCCTCACCCGCACTGGTGCCTCCGGACTTCTTGGGTCCAAGGCCCGGTTCACCGAGGATGGCAAGGTTGAGCTTTGCATAGCGCCCGTTGAGCTGGTTCTTCTTCGCGAAGTAGTCGCGGCCCCCCACCATCGAGCGGACGTAGCCGGTGGATGGTTCGATGGCGACTAGAGAGCCATGCGGGTCGGTCGGAACCGAGAGGGTCGAGTTCACCGCCTCCTCGGCGGCCCTCTGCATGTCGAGGTCGATCGTGGTGCGAATGCGAAGGCCGCCCTGGAACAACATCTTGATTCGCTGCGCGGGAGTGCGCCCCAGCGTGTCGAAGCGCGGGTCGTAGGTGAGCAGCTTCTGGACGTAGTCAACGAAGTAGGGTGCCGCGTATCGCTCGGTGTCCTGCCGCTTCACGAGGCCCAGTGACTTCTTGCTGATTTGCTCCGCCCGCTTCTCGGTGAGGTAGCCGAGCGTCGCCATCCTCGCCAGCACGGTGTTGCGCCGGTTCTTCGCCGCCTTGGGGTGGATGAAGGGGTCGAAAGCTCCGGGTTGCTGGATGACGCCGGCGAGCAGGGCTCCCTGCTTGAGGCTCAATTCCTTGGCGGGAATGTCGAAGTACACGCCGGCCGCCACCTGAATGCCGTAGGCGCCCGCCCCAAAGTAGATGGTGTTGAGGTAGCGCTGGAGGATCTCATCCTTGGTGAGCTCGTTTTCGATCTGCCTGGCTAGCGCCGCCTCCTGGATCTTTCGCTCGTAGGTCTCCTCGGCGATCGCGCCCGGCGCGATGATCACCTGCTTCACGTACTGCTGAGTGATGGTCGATCCGCCCTCCTCGATCTTGCCCGAACCCACGTTCGCCAGGGCGGCTCTGATGATCGCCTTGAGATCGACCCCGTCGTGCTCGTAGAAGCGCTGATCCTCGATGGAGATGACCGCATCGAGGACGTGGTGCGGGATCTTCTTGAGGGGCACGACGGTGCGGTTTTGTTCGCCGTGGAAGGTCCTGATGAGCGTGCCGTCGGCCGCAAAGAGTTTGGATGACTCCGGAGGGCCGAATTTGAGGTCTCGCTTGGTGAGCTCGGGGATGTCCTTGACCCAATCCGCGCACGACGCGGCCAGCAGCCCGAAGGTGGCGAGCGCGATGAGGAGTTTGCGGGAGGAGAACGACTTCATGGGCTTCCCAGTCTAGCGGTGGGGGAACCCCAGGATGTGGACCCGACCGCCGGAGGAGAGGGGCTAGCATCTCGCACAATGACTGAGACGCCCGTGAAGCCCGATCAGTTCCAGCACCTGGTTCGCAACGCGGAGCACGTGGTCCCCATCGAGGAGCTGAAACGCCGCCTGGCCGGGGGTCGCCGGCTGCGCGTGAAGCTGGGCCTGGATCCAACCGCCAAGGATGTGACCCTGGGCTGGGCGGTACCACTGCGCAAGCTCCGCCAGTTCCAGGACGCGGGCCACATCGCGGTGCTGATCGTGGGCGATTTCACCGCTCTTATCGGGGATCCCTCCGGTAGGTCGGCCACTCGCCCTCAGCTCACCAAGGAGGAGGTCGGCGCCAACGCGGAGGCCTGTGTAGCGATGCTCATGGATGTACTGAGCGAAGACAACCTCGAGGTGCGCTACAACTCGGAGTGGCTCGAGCCGATGGATCTCGGCGACGTCCTGAGCCTGACTTCCAAGTACACGATCGCTCAGATGCTGGAGCGCAACGACTTCGCGGCGCGCTACCGGGAGCAGCGACCGATCTCGATCAGCGAGTTGATGTATCCCCTGATGCAGGGCTACGACTCCGTCGCCGTCGGAGCCGACGTCGAGCTAGGTGGCACCGATCAGCTCTTCAACCTACTGGTTGGCCGCGAGCTGCAGGCCGCCTACGGTCAGGAGCGCCAGATCGCGCTCACCATGCCGCTGATCGAGGGGCTCGACGGAGTGCAGAAGATGAGCCAGAGTCTCGGCAACTACGTGAGTATCCGAGAGGCCCCCGCGGAGATGTTCGGCAAGCTCATGAGCATTCCCGACTCGCTCATCGGGCGCTACGCGGCGCTGGCGGCGATGCTCGATCCCGAGGGGGTCGCCGAGCTCGAAGCCGCCGGCAAGGCCGGAGGGAGCGAGGCCAACCGGGCCAAGCGGGCGATGGCATCGGCGGTGGTGTCCCTCTATCACGGTGCGGAGGACGCCACTCGGGCCGAGGCCGCGTTCGATCGTCAGTTCAAGCGCAGAGAGGTCCCCGAGGATATTGCCGAGGCCGACATTCCCGCCGATGCGGTGGACGGCCAGCACGTCTACCTCCCGCGCGTGCTCGCGGAGCTGGGTCTCGCGAAGTCGGGTTCCGACGCCAGGAGGCTCATCCAGCAGGGGGGAGTTCGGATCAACGGCGAACAGGCGACCGGCGAGACCGCCCTGGTAGCGGACCTCAGGGGGGCGGTCCTCCAGGCGGGCAGGCGCCGCTTCGTTCGCCTGCGGGACTGATGGGAGAGGGCGGACCGCCGGGCGGGGCTTCGAAAGACACTCCGCGCCCTTGTGTTTTCGCAGGTCACCGGGGGAGGTTTTCCCGCAATCCGATGTTTGACCACCCGCCCACAACGCTGGTATGTTCATCGACGGCCCACAGGGCTGCAGGAACGTTGGCAGCGCCCCATCCGGGGGCGCACTGAGACCGGAGTCGCCTATTACTCCTTCGAGTTGAGAAGCTCTAGGAAGTTCTGGTG
>JBOGWU010000142.1:0-6345 GCA_050693935.1 Actinomycetota bacterium
CGGTGCTTCCGCTTCCCTTCCCGGGGCTCGACCGGTGCAACGCGTACCTGCTCGCCGACCGCGGAGGATGCACACTGGTCGACTGCGGCATCTGGGATCCCAACGCCTCAGACGGGGGCTTCTCGGAGCTCGAGGCCGCGGTGGTTGCCACCGGACACTCCGTGGCCGACATCACTACGCTCGTCGTTACCCATCCCCACACCGATCACTACGGTATGGCCGGCAGGGTCGTCGAGGTCACCGGCTGCGAGTTGTTGATGCACGCCGCCGCGGGCGCCGAGCTCGAGATGTATCTGGATCACAAAGCCTTGGCCACCGAGCTGCGGGCGATGCTCACCAAGCACGGAGTCGGGTCGGACGAGATCACCGAGCTCGCCGCGTTCGAGGACTGGCGCCCCCTCGTCCACTCGATGGTGCAGGCCTCACGATGGGTGGGCGACGGGGACACCATCGAAGCGGGTGGGCGAACCTGGACCTTCGTCCACACTCCCGGCCACGACGGTGCTTCGATCTGTCTGTGGTCGGCGGCCGACCGCATCCTGATCTCCGGTGACACTCTCCTGGGGTCGATAACCCCTCACATCGACTTCCGCCGCGGCGACGAAAACCCCCTGGGGGACTTTCTCGCATCGCTGAAGAGGATCGAGCAGCTTGACCCGGCCCTGGTCCTCCCCGGCCACGGGCGCCCATTCGAAGACGGCGCGGATCGAGCCCGGGTGACGGCACAGCATCACGACCGGAGGCTCGGCGCGATAGTTCAGGTGGTACGGCGAGAGCCTCACACGGCCGGCGAGATAACCGACGAGATCTTCAGCCGCACTCTGCTCAACTTCGAGCGCCGTCTGGCCCTCGGTGAGGCCCTGGCCCACCTGGCATACCTGCGTCGAAGCGGCGAGATCGAGCGCTTGGAGGACCCCGACGGCAGGTTTCTCTACGTCAAGGCGTCCCGTCGCTCGAGAGAGGGCGACGAGTAGACCATGGGCTCGTTGGTCGTCCGCGACGCGACGCAACTCGTCACCTTCGAGGGCTCGGGGCCGCTGCGCGCCGGTTCCATGACGTCCATCCCCGTCAGGTCCGATGCCGCCGTCGGCATCACCGATGGGCTCATCTCCGCGGTCGGGAGCGCAACGGGAGCCGACGCGGAGTTCGACGCAGAGGGTTGCACGGTCGTGCCCGGATTCGTCGACTGCCACACGCACCTGCCGTTCTACGGGTGGCGCGGAGACGAGGATGCGGCGAGATTGTCGGGCGTTCGCTACGAGACCCTTCATCGCGACGAGGGCGGCATCTTTCGCTCGGCCAAGCTTCTGGCCGAGGCAAGTGATGACGAGGTCCTCGATTTCGCGCAGCGGCTGGCTACCGAGATGTTGCGGCGCGGAACGACTACCTTCGAAACCAAGTCGGGCTACGGGCTTTCCATCGAGGCGGAGCTGCGCCAGCTGCGGCTGGCTCGCCGTCTCGCCGGCGAGATCCCGCAAACCGTCGTCACCACCTGTCTGGCCGCCCATGCGGTGCCCAAGGACATGTCACCCGGCGAGTGGGTTGGCGAGGCGGCCAACGAGCTTCTCCCAATCGTGGCCCGAGAGGGCCTCGCATACGCGGTCGACATCTACGTCGAGTCCATCGCGTTCGCGCTCGAACACGCCGCGCGCCTGCACGAGGCCGCGAAGCCGCTGGGATTGAGGATGCGCATGCACGCCGACCAGTTGGAGGACGGACAGGCGGGCTCCTTTGCGGCGCGCTGGGGCTTCGCTTCGGCCGACCATCTCAACCACACCTCCCTTGACGCGGCCGGAGATATCTCGTCGAGTGACACCGCCGCGATCCTGCTGCCCGGCGCGACGTTCACGTTGCGACAGAACAAGAAGCCGCCGGCGCGCACGCTGATCGAGGAGGGAGCGATAGTTGCTCTTGCCACCGACCTCAATCCCGGCACCTCCCCCATCCACTCGATGCCGTTCGTGATGGCGCTGGCGTGCCGGCTCTACGGCCTGCGCCCGCTCGAGGCCCTGGCCGCGGCCACGGTCAACGGGGCCCACGTCTGTGGGCTGGGCGATCAGCTAGGTCGCCTAGCGCCGGGTTACAGAGCCGACCTCGTGGTGCTCGACGCACCGAGCTTCGAAAACGTCTGCTACCGGCCCGACCACGACCCCGTGCTGGCGGTCGTCTGCGGCGGCGAAGTGGTCCACCTGGCCCCCGAGGCCAAGGAGCGACTCAGAACCTAGCCGCGCGCCACGGCGAATAAGTGACTGCATGCGCCGAGCATCGCCGGTTCCTGCTCCACCAAGCGAGCGGCTCGTAGCAGTGCTTCTCTGCGATCGTGGTCATCCCAACGGCTTTCGAGGTCGGTGACGTAGAACCCGGGTCCCTCGAGGTTGAAGGTCTCGACATCTGCGAAGCCGGCCTCGGCAATCTCGGCGGAGAACTCTCCCGGAAGATGAAAGTAACCCGTCGTAAACAGCCCACCCTCTCCAGAACCCCGAAACACCCCCGTGCGAACCGACTCCTCGACCAGACGGGCAACCTCCGGCTCGTGGAACCGATCATGGTTTACGAGCAAATCGAGAAGGGCCGCGAACCGAGAGATCGCAGCGGCGAACAGAAGCCCACCGGGTCGCAACACCCTCTTCGCTTCACGCAGCGCGACAAGGCGCTCGTCCCTCTCGATGAGGTGATAGAGCGGCCCAAGCAGGAGGGCAACGTCGAACGACGCATCGTCCTGCGCCAGTTCTCTGGCGTCGCCAACCTCCGCGCTCACATCGGGATGCGCGGCCGCCGCCTGTTGGGCATGGAGCGGAATCGGATCGACCAGCAGCACTCTGTTGCCTCGCTCGGCCAGCCAAGCCGCGTAGATGCCGGGGCCGCCGCCGACATCGAGTATCTCGAGAGGACCCTGGGGCAGGAATCGCTCGAGTAGTTCCTGGGTTCGAACACGTTCCAACGAGGCTCCGCCGAGACGGCCAGCCTCCTCGCCTTTCTGGTAATAGGCGCGCATCGCAGGATCGATGCCCATGGCGCTCATTATCAGGTGGACCAGGGTTTTGGAGAGGGTGTGTCTGCTCGGAGGTGGGTGGTGCATCTGGTGCACGTGGTGCCGGCACCAGCGGCACCAGCGGCACCAGCGGCACCAGCCCCTAGGCCAGAGATCCCGTTATCTCCTCGGCCGCCCCGGCCAGGTGGCCGGTCGCTACCAGGGTCTTGATGGCGGCGATCTCCTCCGACAGCGGGCGGTCCTCTTCCAGGAAAGGCGAGCGGGTGCGCAGGTGCTCGAGTACGTGGGCCGTCGCGGGCGACGGAGTCAGAGGGGCGCGCAGGTCGAGCCCCTGGGCGGCGGTGAGCGCCTCGATCGCGATGACGTTCTCGGTGTTGGACAGGATCGCCATGGCCTTGCGCCCGGCCGTCGCTCCCATGCTGACGTGGTCCTCCTGACCGGCCGAGGTGGGGATGGTGTCGGCCGAGGCCGGCCACAGCAAAGACCGGTTCTCGCTCACCACCGACGCGGCGGTGTACTGCACGATCATGAAGCCGGTGCGAACGCCTGGCTGTCTCGTGAGGAACGCGGGCAGCCCGTTGCTGAGGTGGGGATCGACCAGGCGAGCGACCCTTCGCTCCGCGATCGTGCCGAACCCGGCCACACACAGCCCCAGATGGTCGAGCGCCAGGGCCAGGGACTCGCCGTGGAAGTTGCCACCCGAGCGAACCTCGCCCGTCGAGGCGATCACGTTCGGGTTGTCGATGGCGGAGGAGAGCTCGCGTTCGAAAGTCAGGCGCGCGTAGCCGATGCCGTCGCGGTAGGCGCCGTGCACCTGCGGAATGCAACGCAGCGAGTAGGCGTCTTGAACGAGGTGTTCCGAGTCTCGGTGCGAGACGACGATGTCGCTGCCCGCGAGCAGCCTGCGTAGATTGGCGGCCACATCGAGAGCGCCGGGGTGGTCGCGCAGGCTTACCACCGCTTCGTCGAAGACGCGGTCGGTTCCCAGGCAAGCCTCGACGCTCATGGCCGCGGTGACGTCGGCGGCGCGCGCCAGCGTCTCAGCGCGCACGCAGTTGAGCGCTCCGAGTGCGAGCATTCCCTCGGTCCCGTTGACGAGCGACAGTCCCTCTTTATGAGACAGCGCCAGCGGTTCGAGACCCGCGGAGCGGAGCGCGTCGGCGGCCGGCAGCGCCTCGCCCTCCGACTCGACCATGCCCTCGCCGATCAACGGCAACGCCAGGTGGGCGAGCAGGGCCAGGTCACCCGAGGCGCCGAGGGAACCCTGCGCGGGAACGACGGGGTGAATCGACTCGTTCAACATGCGCACGATTCGTTCGACCAGCTCGAAGCGAACGCCAGAGACGCCCATCGCGAAGGTCCGTGCTTTGAGGAGCATCATCGCCCGAACGACCTCGGTGGGCAGGGGTGGTCCGACCGCGGTGGCGTGCGAGCGAAGGATGGCCTCCTGCAGGGCCTTGGCCTCGGCCGACTCGATCCGAACGTTGGCCAGGTCGCCGAGCCCGGTGGTGATGCCGTAGACCGCCGCTCCGGAGGCAACCGCGTCCTCGACTATGCGGCGCGCGGGAGCCATGTCGTCGGCGAGCCCGGGTGCCATGTCGACGGCTTCCCCCGCAGCCACCCCGACGACGCTGTCGATGCTGAGCGGTTCACCGATGAGGACGGTCACGGCGTCACTCTAACGAAGGAGCCTATTGTGCTACCCATGGACGCGATTCGAGCCGCTCTCATCTACCTCGACGGTGCCTTCAGGCCGGACATGACGATCCTGATCGAAGACGGCCGCATCGTGGACATCGTCTCCGTGTCGGAGTTGAGCGAGGACCGGCGCATCGACGACTGGGGCGAGGTCGCGCTGCTTCCCGGCACCGTCAACGCACATGGACACGCGTTCCAAAACCTGCTCAAGGGTTTCGCCGACGACCGCCCCTTCGACTCGTGGCGCGACGACGTGCTGTACCCGTTCTCGGAAAGGCTCGACGGAGACGCCATTTACAGCGGCGCGCTCTTCGCCTTCGCTGAGGCGCTACTGACGGGCGCGACCACCACCGTCGATTTCTTCTACCTGCACGATGACGGCAACGACAACGCCGAACAGGTCATCCGCGCGGCGAGCGACATCGGCATCAGGTTGGTGTTCGCGCGCACCTTCTATGACTCGGACGCACCCACAGGCGCCCCCTTGCGCTACCGGGAGGCCACCGGCGACGCGGCGGCGCGTTGTCTCTCGCTTGCCGAGGCGCATGAAGACGATCCTTTGCTGTCGATCCAGCCTGCTCCGCACTCCCTTCATGCAGCCACGCCGGACACGATCGCGGCGGCCCTCGAGGTCGCAGAGTCGCTCGGAGTGCCCTGTCATCTTCACCTGGCCGAGGCGTCATACGAGCGCGAACAGGTACGCGAGCGCTACGGCACCACGCCCGTGCGCCTGCTCGAGCGCGAGGGGCTCCTCGGTCCCAGCCTGATCACGATCCACACCGTCTGGGTCGACGACGAGGAACTCGACATGCTGGCCACAACCGACACCGGAGTGGTGCACTGCCCGGGGGCCAATGCCTTCCTCGGCGACGGCATCGCTTCGCTGCCGGAGATGCTGGCCCGAGGGCTGCGCGTCGGCCTCGGGCCCGACGGTGGCTGCGCCAACAATCGCCAGAGCGTCTTCGACGAGATGCGGTCCGCGTCGCTCATGGCCAAGGCCCGGCTGTGCGACGGCGGTGCGGTCGACGCGCCGACGGTGCTCGCTCTGGGCACCAGTGGGGGAGCGGACCTGCTCGGCCTGAGCGCGGGAGCCATCGAGACGGGCCGCGCCGCCGATCTCGTCGCGCTGGACCTCAGTGATCTCTCGCTGCAGCCGCTGATCACGCTCGAGCGGCAGGTGGTGCACTCGATGCAGCCGACCGCCATCGCGAAAGTGATGGTGGGCGGTGAAGTGGTGGTCGAGCGCGGCCGGCTTACGCGCCTGGACCACGTCGATCTGCTCCGCAGAATCGATGATGTAACCAAAGCCTGGACGCGGCCCTAAAGTGGATATCTCGAACAACTACGTACTGGGGGACTGACAATGGATCTCAAGGAGCGCGTCAAGACCAGACTTCAGGCGGATAGCTCGAGCCTCATCGAGCTGTCGCACCGGGTCCACGCCACTCCGGAGCTTGCCTACGAGGAGTATCAATCCTCGACCGCGCTCGCCGACGCGCTCGAGAGTGGCGGGATGAAGGTCGAACGACGCGCCCACGGCCTCGATACCGCGTTCAGAGCGACCGCGGGCAAGGGAGCGAGGCACGTCTGCATCTGTGCCGAGTTCGACGCGCTTCCGAACATCGGTCATGCCTGCGGGCACAACATCATCGGAA
>JBOGWU010000143.1:0-51559 GCA_050693935.1 Actinomycetota bacterium
ACCAGAACCACCTGATCAAGACGGTGGCCCGTTCAAGGAAAGGTCCCGTCCGCAAGATCCGGGCCGATGGGCTACACGTCAAACATCAGGCGGACCTAAATGGTCAACGATCAGGCGGACCTTGACAGGGCCCACAAAGTTGGTCTGAAACTGACGAAGATGCTTGACACCTGAGGTCTTCTACCAACAAGCCACTTCCCCATGAGCTTAAAGGGGGGCCCGCGTGTCAGAACAAGAGCTCGATCGGCAGGCGAAGCTTGCACAGCAGAGGCACGCGCGGAGGAACGCTCTATTGATCACACGCCGAGACCTCGGCTTGCTGGTGACTCTGATCCTGCTTGGAGCATGTGCTGCCAGCTAGGCGGCCCCACCATCAGCGGGTACTTCATCCGAGTCCTCGTCACCGCCTCGAGTCAAGAAGGGACCTTTATTCCCCGCGTATGTGAGAGGTGCCAGCGCTCGAGATGCCAAGCTCACTGGCCGCCTCGTCTATCACCGGGATTGCCTGTACATACAGGCTGACGAAGGCGCGGCCACAATGCTTCCGATCTGGCCAAACGGCTTCAGTTTCCGACGCGGGGACCGAGGGTTCTCGATCCTGGATGACCAGGGGCGCGTAGCTGCACGAACTCACGACCTCATATCTGTCGGCGGCGAATTCACGTCCAATAGATCGCTCGCTCGTAGAGTCATCGGAAAGGGCCGAAAGACTCTCTTGGCGTGCCAAGGCCCCTACTGGTTAATGGGTCCAGACGTCCGCAGAGTTCAACGAAACTAGGGACGACCTCGACTTGGGGCAATGGACACCAGACTCATACGCCGCGCCGGTGCTGATCTTGGTCGCTTAGTGAACGGCCGCGGGCTACGTCATGGAGTTGTGCACGGGCCAGAACTGGGGCGGAGGCGGCGGTGCAGTGCCGGCCGCCTCGAAGGCCGGCATCAGGCGCTCCTTGACGAACCGCTTCGCGTCCTCCTCCGATTCCCAGACCTCGATCACCCTCCAGCCACCATTCGGGCTCGGTCCGGCGACGTGGAAGATGCCGCCTGCAGGCCTCTCCAAGCCGAGCTTGTTGCGGACGGCGTTGTAGCCCTCCTGTGAGCCCTCCGGATTGTCGACCATCATCGCAACAGCCATGCTCTCCTCCCTTCGCTCCGCTGCGCCTGTCTGGACGCAGCGTTTTTGCCTATCCGTGCGGAAAAGTGGATCTAGATCTGTTGTGCTTCTCGCTCTTCTGATGAATCGTTTGCCGATCGATCCGCCCCACGATCCCCGCGCTGGGCGGCGATCTTCCCGGCGATATAGCCAGCGTCTCGCCCGACGCCGTGGATCTGCTCGGAGGACACTGAATAGAGGAACTTCAGACCGATGAAGTAGAGACCGGGCTCCGATTCGACAACCCCGCGACGGTGAAGCGGCTCTTGGGGGCCGAGTACCGGGAGGTCGATCCAAGAGAACCCGGGCTGGAACCCCGTGCACCACACCACGTTGGCGACGTCGACGGAACGGCCGTCCTCGAGTTGCGCCAACCCGCTCTGGACACCAGTGACTCGGGGAACTCGCTCCACCCCGACGGCAGCGAGGTCTTTGGGCTTGGTGCGGATCAACGGCTCGCCGGTGGAGATCCACTTGGGGCGGGCCTTTTTGCCGATCGGAGTCTTTGTCGTCAGCACTCGGTGAAATATGACCCGACCGACGATCGGCATCAGGACGCGGGCGGCAACGCTTTCAGGACGGAAAGGGATCGCACCGTTGCCGGCGCCCGAGAGCAATACCCTGTGGGTCCTCGCCAGCTCGATGGCAACCTCGGCGCCCGAATTTCCTGCACCGACGACCAGGACGTCTCCTTCCTGGAGCTGCCCCGGATTCTTGTACTCGGCAACGTGAAGCTGGACGATCCGCGGATCGAGCTCGGGCGCGTAGTCGGGAACCCGAGGCCGTTGCCAACTCGACATCGCGACCACCACGTTGTCGGCTTCGTACCGTCGGCCCCCCGAGGTGGCGACGAAGCGATCTCCTTCACGGGTCAGTCTCTCTACTCTGACTCCTGTCTCCACCCGAAGGTCGAACTTCCGGGCGTACGACTCGAGGTAGTCGGCCATCTCGTTCTTACTCGGGAACCCCCAGTGGTACCCGGGAAAAGGCATCCCCGGCAGATGGTTGAGGCGATTGGGTGTGAACAGCCGGAGTGAGTCCCACCGGTTGCGCCATGCGTCCCCGACGCGCTCGTTGGCGTCGATGATCCTGTACGGGAGATCACGCTGCGACAGCTGGTACCCCATGGCCAGCCCGGCCTGACCACCTCCGATAACCAAAGTCTCTAGGTACTCACGTCCGTCTTCACCGGTCATGTCACCCACCCCAGTCAACCGAATCGCCGCCGGGGGAGCTCATTTCCACGGGATCACCCCGGCATGCGCCTATACTCTAAATTGGAGTAAATGTATGCTCGCGTTTGGAGTATGTCAAGAGGAAAGCCATGACCAATCAACTGACCACCACCTCGTACGCGGTACTGGCCCAGGTCGCCGTGCACCCCTGGTCGACCTACGCGCTGGTGCAGCAGCGGGTCCGCTACTTCAGATACGTGTGGCCACGAGCCGAAAGTGCCATCTACCGAGAGGTGAAGCGACTCTCTTCCATGGGCCTGCTCGACGGGAGGAAGGAGCACATCGGGAAGCGGGCACGCACCGTGTACTCGATCACCGACGAGGGGCGGGAGGCGCTGCGGGAATGGCTCTCCACTCCTGTGTCCCCCTTCGCTATGGATTTTGAGGCCATGATCCGTATCTTCGTTGCCCCACTTGGGACCAAAGAACAGATCGTTGGGACGCTCCATCAGGTCCGAGACGATGCTCGGGAGATGCTCCGGTTCGGAGGGCAGGTCAAACAAGAGTTTCTAGAGGGCATCGCCGTCACGCAGGATCAGGCTTACATCCGCGCCCTTGCCGTGGATTTCTTCATCAGCCTCCTCAATACCGTCGAGGCGTGGACGGAGCGAACGCTTGCGGAAATCGAATCGTGGGACGACCTCAGTCCCGATGGAAAGAACGAGCGTGCACTCGAGAAGTTTCGGGAGCTGCCGGTTCTTTCGCCCGAATCCGTGGAGAGGACACCGGTGCCACCTCGAACTCAACTCCGACCGCGACGACAGCGCGAGGGAGCCTGACTGTCGAGCGACTCGATCCTCGCGGATGAAGCATCAGATGACCGAGTCGGTGAGGGAATGGAGTTAATTCAGTGGGGTGGAAGCATTGGCCCTGGTTCGCTGCAGCTGCGTGCTGTGGTAGTTAACGGCGTCGGGCGCGCCGTTTGCCTTCGTGCATCGCCTGCACCCGAGCGATCGGGATGGCGCGGCCTTCTTCGATAAGGTCGGATCCCAAGTGCTGGGGTGAAGGCATTAGCTCGGCCCATGGATCACGATCGGCGATCAATCTCGCAGCCGTATGCACGGTGAAGTCCGCCGGTGTAACACGATCGAGCTCATCCCAAGCCACCGGACACGAAACCGGCACACCCGGCCGGACGCGCGGACTGTACGCGGCCACGACCGTCGCCCCGCCGGCTCGTGTCGAATCGAGAAACACCTTTCCTCCACGTCGTTCTCGGACGTACTCCGTAGTCGCAAGGGATGAGTCGAGGCGCTCGGCACGTGCGGCGATCGCCCGGGTTGCCGCGGCCACATCCTCGACTGTCGCCCGGCTCTCGATCGGAACGAACACGTGCAAGCCCTTTGCACCGCTCGTCTTGACTGCCCCCACCAACCCCGCATCGGTCAGGACCTGGCGAACCAGTTCGCCGGCGCGGACGGCCAGGGGGAACGCGTCCGGGGAAGGCGGGTCGAGATCGAGTACGAGGTGGGTGGGGTGGTCCCAGCGATCGCCGCGAATCAGGGTGGGGTGATACTCGACCGCACGTTGGTTAGCGAACCACAGCAGCGTGCGACGGTCGTTGCACAACGCATAGGACACCTCACGCTTCGAGGTCTCCGCCCACAGCTGAACGGTCCGTACCCACGGCGGGGTGTACTTGGGAACATTCTTCTGCATGAACGGCGCCCGGCCACGGATCGCGCGGATGACCGACAGAGGTCGGTCGGAAAGCTCCCGAACAATGCGGTCGGCGACGGCGTCCAGATAGTCCACCAAGTCTCGCTTGTTGGCTTCGGCCCCCTCGAACAGCGCTTCATCAAGGTTGGTCAGCGTTACTCCGTCCCGCATTTCTTTGCCGCTCATAAAGTCACCTTCCCGAATTTGGAGAGGGAGGGCAACTGAGTGGCGTGGGATCGCGCCGCAAGGCTCTCGGCACTCGACTGCGTATTCTGACGGAGCGGGTATGGGTCCTGTCGGCGAGTAATTCTCCCCTCGCCTCGGCATGCATGGGGCCTCGCAAAAGGCACAGCGACATACCAGCTAACGGACAAAAGAAGGACTTGAGTGAGAGATCTGCCCACCGGAACGGTGACATTCCTATTCACCGACATTGAGGGATCGACTCGACTACTCGCTGAGACCGGTCAAGGCTATGAGCATCTTCTCGGCATCCACAAGAAGCTGCTGACTCGAGCATTCACCGACCATCACGGAACCGTCGTGGGAACTGAGGGCGACTCCTTCTTCGTTGCCTTCGCTCGGGCCGGAGACGGATTGAGAGCCGCAGTCGACGCCCAGCGATACCTCCACGAGCATGACTGGCCGGGAGGACTGGACGTGCGAGTGCGCATGGGCCTTCACACCGGGGAGGGTCGGGTCGTGGACGACGACCAATACGTGGGGATGGACGTGCATCGAGCCGCTCGCATCGCCGCAATTGGCCATGGGGGGCAGGTGTTGATGTCGGAAACGACTGTGGGGCTCACACGCGACGCCCTTCCACGCGAGGTCGGAGTGAGGGATCTGGGCGAGCACCGACTAAAGGACTTCGAGCGACCCGAGCCGATCTTTCAGCTTGACATCGAGGGGCTTCAACACGACTTCCCCGCGCTTAAGACGGCTGACCTGGAGATCCCACCGTTCCCTCAACCAATCAGCAGCTTCGTCGGAAGAGAAAGAGAGACAACCGCCGTCGTGTCCATCCTTGAAGAGGAGACAACTAGGCTTCTAACCCTGACCGGCCCAGGGGGCGTCGGCAAGACCAGGCTCGCCCTTGAAGTTGCCGAGGACGCGCGCAATGGATTCGCCGACGGAGTCGCAATAGTTCTTCTGGCTGATGTGTCTTCTGCCGATTCCGTAGTCTCGGCAATCCTTGCTCAATTGCGTGTTCCGGAAGTCGGAGCCCGCACCGCAATGGACGCGCTGCGCGATTACCTGAGAGGGAGGGAACTCCTACTCATCTTGGACAACTTCGAGCAGGTCGTTTCAGCCGCTCCGGTAATCGGGCAGTTGCTCCAAGACTCGCCTCGCCTGAAGGTGCTCGTGACGAGCCGGGAGATGCTCCATCTTGCAGGTGAGCGGGAGTTTGCGGTCCCGCCCCTCGGCCTGTCGTCGACCGATGATCGGAGGGCGATATCCGAATCCGAGGCCGTCCAGCTATTTGTAGAGCGAGCGCAGGCGATACAAGCTGACTTCTCGCTCAGTGACGAAAACGCCTGGGAGATAGCCGAGATTTGTCGCCTCGTGGACGGCCTGCCACTCGGCATCGAACTTGCAGCCGCCCGCATTCGCCTATTGACCCCTGAGGCCATCCGCGATCGGCTGCTGAAGAGCCTCGATCTGCTGGCCGGCGGTCCGCGGGATCTTCCAGCCCGTCAGCGCGCACTTCACAGCACCATCGACTGGAGCTATCAGCTCCTCGACCCTCCCGACAGGTACATGTTCGAGCGACTGGCGCTATTCGAGGGTGGGTGGAGCATCACGGCGGTAGAGGAGCTTTTTGTGTCCGCTGAGATACCCGACCCATTCCAATCGTTGTCATCTCTCCTAGATAAGAGCCTTGTTGTTCGGCAACAACAGTCGAGATTCTCAATGCTGAGAAGCGTCCGCGAGTTTGGCCTTCAGCGACTTTCGGAGAACGCCGATCTGACCAAGTTGCGAGACATCCACGCCGGCTTCTATTTGCGCTACGCGGAGGAGGCAGCTCGAGCATTACGAACGGATCAACAAGCGTTTTGGATCGAAGGACTAAGAAGCGATTACGCAAATGTGCGCGCTGCGATCGAGTGGTCGTTTCAACGCAACCGTCCTGAACATGTCGTCCGACTGGGCTGGGCACTCTGGATCTACTGGTGGGTAGAGGGACGGTACGACGAAGGTCGCGCCTGGATGGAGCGGGCCCTCACCGCTCAGTTATCACCCGAGCACCAGGGTGCTGCCTCCGTGGTTCTGGGTGTACTTGCCTTCGGTAAAGGCGAGCTCGACCAGGCTGCCTCGGTGTTCCGCCGAGGATTGGAGTTGTGTGATCAAACCGGGAACGATTTTGGCTCGGGACTTGCATTGGCGATGCTGGGGGTAATTGCTGGACTGTCGAATCCTGCAGCAGTTCGCGAACCGATGAATCAGTCACTCGAGCGATTCGTTCGCATTGGGGACGACTGGGGTATCGGATTCGCTCATCTCGTACTGGGTCGCGTCCTGGTGGCCGGACGCCAATATCAAGAGGCCGGCGAGGTGTTAACGAAAGCGGTTGACCGCCTCAGGTCGGTAGGCGAAAAGACTCTCCTGTCATTGTCGATGCTGAATCTGGGATGGGCGTCTCTCGGCATGCAGCGCATCGAGGAGGCCGCGAGCATTTTGGTAGAGGCACTGGACTTGATTGAAGACGTCCAAGATCGGCAAACAGCGGCCCGCTTGCTGGAAGCCCTTGCGGCGGCTGCGGGGGCCGCCGGAGATGCGGAGCGCGGCGCACTTCTGTTCGGTGCTGCGGAAAACGCGCGTCGATCTATTTCTGCGGACGTGTGGGTTCCCGACCGGAGCACCCATGAGGAGACCGAAGCGAGCCTCCGCAAGTCTCTGGGTGCACAACGCTTCGAGTCTCTGTGGCGGGACGGGCTCATGCTCTCGGTGGCGAACGCCTTGGATATTGCTCAACGCCTGCGGACTGCGCAGTGATCACAGGCCGCGATATGGCACTGGCTCATCGCACGTCGGCGCGCCGAGACGTCGCAGGTGGAGTGGGTTGGATCAGGCGTTGTCTTCCTCACTGATCCTCCGAATCTGCTGTACCTATCCGGTTCTCTGCCGCAAACGCCGGTCTATAGGACCGAGCTGACCAGAAACCCGATCCGCCCTCGGCTCACCCCTCCGAGAGGGGGAGACTCTGATCGCGCCTCGAATCAGCGTAGACCGCCATTGCTCTCAGACTCGACTTCGATTTCGCCACCCCACAAAAAGTCCTCGACCCCTTAGGCTCTTCGATCTCTGTCGAGGCGCACACCTGCCCATAACAACAGTCCCGCGGCCGCCGCCCCGAGAGGCAAGCCAAATTCAACGCTCACCGACGGGCCACTGCCGGCGTCGGCCAGGGCACTGAACGCGGTAAACCCGAGGCTGAAGAGAGCCAGGGTCGCGGCAGCAGTCGCGAGCCGTGGAGCGAAAAAGGCAGTGAAGAGAGCCACCCCCGCCACGATCCAATCCGCGAGAGGGAGAGGATTACCCAGGTAGGCGTCAGACTCGGCCCTCTCGTCAAGTTCGGGCTCGATATTCCCGACCGAGGTGTAGGTGGGCATGAAACTCGAGGCGACAACAGCCAGCGCGGCCAGCCTTAGCAGGAGAGTCCGTCCCCCACGATGTTTGTGACCCGAGTCGCTATCGATCTCCGTCACCTCCATGCCAAGAGCAGCGGGCATCTAACATAACGGGACCCCATGACTGAGCTCAGGACGGCGAGAGGAGCAAGAGTGTCCGATTTGAAGGATGAGCTGCACCGCAAGTTGCAGGCCGGCCGGGCAGGGCTGCTGTCCAAGCTCGAGGATTTGAGCGAGTACGACCTGCGACGACCCATGACACCGACCGGCACCAACCTGCTCGGCCTCGTAAAGCATCTGGCGGGAGTGGAGTGCACATACCTTGGCGCTTCGTTCAATCGCCCATCGCCGGAGAGCATTCCGTGGATCGATGACGGCTCGATCTGGGAGAGCGCCGACATGTGGGCGACACCCGACGAGTCCAGTGAGTACCTGATCGGGCTCTACGAGCGCGCCTGCGAGCATGGCGACCAGACCATCGCGGAGCGGGACCTGCAGACCCCCGGCTGGGTCGCCCACTGGCCGGAGGACAGACGCGAAACGACCTTAGGTGTTCTGCTCATTCGGATGGTCGCCGAGACTGCGCAGCACGCCGGCCATGCAGATGTCATTCGCGAGCTCATCGACGGGCGCGCCGGTCCTGATCATGACGAGATTGGGAATGAGGCCTGGTGGCGGGAGTACGTTGCAGCGATCCAGGCCGCGGCGGACTCATTCACGACGGCCGCCCGCGCCGGCAAACCAACCTCATGACATGTGGGCCTACCGAGGATCAGGAGCGTGGATTGAGCAGGCCGCGTAGGTCGTCGATCGTGTCTGCTTCGTCGGCCCTCTTGTCCGGCCGGTAGCGCTTTACGCGCGCGAACCGCAGCGCGACGCCGCCGGGATAACGCGTCGAGGCCTGAACCCCGTCGAGCGCGATCTCGACGACCAGCTCGGGGCGCACGAATACCGCGATCCCCCGCCGCTCGGTCTCACGCTCGAGCAGAGCACTCGTCTGCCATCGGAGGAGGTCGTCGGTCAGCCCCTTGAAGCACTTGCCCACCATCACGAACTCGTCCGTGCCGGGCACTCGCGCGCCGAGGTGCAGGTTCGAGAGCCAGCCCTGCCGGCGCCCGTGGCCCCACTCCGCGCCGAGCACCACGAGATCGTAGGTCCGCACCGGCTTCACCTTGCGCCACGCCTTGCCGCGCCGGCCCGCGACGTAAAGGGACGACGCGTCCTTTACCACCACGCCCTCGTGTCCCGCGCGCAGCGCCTCGTCCAGGACGCTTTGTGCCTCGTTCGCATCCAAGGTGAGCACGGCTGGGATCCTGAGATGCGGTGCAATCGCCTCCAGCCTGGTCGCGCGCTCCTCGAGCGGCGAGTCAAGCAGGTCATCACCGTCGACGTGCAACAGATCGAACAGAAACGTCACGATTCCCTCCGGTGGCGCCTCGCGATCGATGCGCGACACCGTCTCCTGAAACGCGCCCGGACCGTCCTCCTTCATCCACAGCGCCTCTCCGTCGAGGACCGCTTGGCGTACCGGAAGACGGCGCACCGCGTCGGCGATCCCCCCGAGCGCGTCCGTGATGTCGTTGAGATTGCGCGTGAAGATGCGCACCTCGTCGTCGCGACGGTGGATCTGGATGCGGATCCCATCGAGCTTCCACTCGATCGAGGCGCGGCCGAAACCTGCTACCGCGGCAGCCACGCTCTCGGCGCTGGAGGCCAGCATCGGCAGAATCGGCCGGAAGATCTCGAAGCCGACATCCCGCAGCGCCTTCTCCCCCGACGTCATCGCGAGCGCAGCCGTGCGAGGGAGGTCTCCAGAGAGCATCACCGCTCGCCGGACGACCTCGCCGGGAACTCCTGCCGCCCTCGAGATCGCGTCGAGCATCAGTCCGGCCAGCGCGCCCTGCCTCAGCTCGCCGGTGAACAATCGTCTGACGAAGTCGGATTCCCGCTCGGTCGCGCGGGCGAAGAGGTCTCCGAGGATCTGCCGACGACGCGTGGCCGAGCCGCTTCCGATCGTTCGTTGCACGGCGGTGATCGCCCGATCGATTTCATCAACGGTGAGAGACGCCTCGGCCGCCGCCGCGCTCTCGACTCCGTAGGCGATCGAATAGCCGACTCCGACTCGGCCCTGGTGCGGCACGCCGGAGAGAAAACCAACTGCGATCGGTATCTCGTCGGTGTCTAGCCTTCGCAGAAGCTCCGCGAGGATCGCGATCTTGCGGGATCGGGAGTTCGTCTCCGCGATCTCACTGGAAGCAGTGACGACATCTGCGAGCAGCGTCATGGCTCAAGGGCTATCACACACTCGAAGTCCTTCGGCCTCCCAACGATCGCCAGGAATGTTGTCTTAGGGCAGACGCACAAGCGCTTACTGAGCGACGCGACCGACTGCGTCTTAGAATGCGGCGTGAATCTGGTCCTGCCAGGCCCCGGCGCGCAACGATGAGACCACATTTCCCTTTCGGTCGAAGAGCTCCGCAGCTTCCTTGACCGCCAGCAAGGCTTCATCGTTCCGACCCCCCAGCCGTAAGACCTCGGCGAGATCCATCAGCGCGCCTGCCTGGGAATCCAGCTCATCGGTTCCGCGGATGACGCTCAGCCCCTGCCGGACCAGCACCTCGCCTTCCAGGGGGCTCCCACTGCGTGCAAGGATCTTGCCGCGAACGCAAGGCCACAGGAACTGAGAAGAAACGTCGTCGGCTGCGGCGCGCTCCTCGCTGATACGAGTGAATTCAAGAGCTTCATCAAAGCGGCCCTGCTGGAACAGCGCCTCCGATAGGTAGGCTGCGATCGTTGGCAGGTAATCCCGCTCGCCCATCTCCTCGAGCTTCTCGAAATCGCGTCGTAGTTCGGCCTCGGCGGCAATTGGGTCCCCTGCCAGCATCTCCACCTGTCCGGAGGTAATGGACGTGAGCGAGGCGTGAAAGTGCCAACCGAACTCCTCGAGGATGGCTCTGCTCTTTCGGTAAAGGTCCCGAGCTTCGTCGAACTGTCCCTGCATCGCCTCGAGGTGCGAACGAGCGTAGAGCACCAGCCCCTCGGTCCTGCGATCGCCTTCAGCCCGTGCTTGGAGTTGCCGGCACAGGACCAGTGCCTCGGTGGCTGGTGTCGGCCCGTACAGCGCGCACATGGCGAAGGCCGGAAGGAACCGAGTCTCCATGAGACTGTTTCCGGCCTGCTGAGCGTTGCGGACGACCCGCTCGGCTGCCTCCTTCGCTGCCCCGTACCTCGAGGCCGTCCAGTGAACATGGGTGAGGAATTTCCAGGCGCGACTCAGGCCCTCGTACTCTCCTGCCTCCTCGAGTACTGGGATTATCCGTTCCACTTCCTGTACGACGTCGTCTCGAGTCTCTCCCGATTCCGTCGTGTATCGCAGCCGCAGGAGCGCAACCTGAATGGTGAGTTCCAGCCCGCGATCCGGCTGAGCGGCTGCCTCCTGTCCTGCCCCCCCGAGTACGCCTTCCGCCAGCATGAACTCGCCCTGCTCAATCAGGGCCTCGCCGGCGTCCAAGAGCAACCGCAAACGGGTTGGGTGCGCGATCGGAAGCATGGCTGCAGCACGCCGAAGGAGATTGGCCGCCGCCGGCAGGTCGCCGCGTGCCAGGGCTCGTTTGCCGGCCGAGGAGAGATACCGAGCGCCTCGGCTTCCCAACCCCTCACCGCGCTCGTCCAGCGGCCCGAGCTGGAGGAGGATCATGTAGGACTGCTCGAGGTGGTATCCGCGGATTTCGTCGTACTCCATCATCCGGTCGGGCACGATCCGCTCCAACCAATCCACGAGGCGCTCGTGGAGGTCGGCCCGCGTTCGTTTGAGGAGACCATGGTAGGCGGCGTCTCGGATCAACTGGTGGTTGAATCTGTAAGCTTCCTGACCCGAGAGTGTCGATTCCTGCGGCCGGATCAGCTCCTTCCTCTCGAGGGTGCCCAGGCTCTTCCCGACTCCCTCGTAGAGCTCATCCCCGGCTAACTCCTCGACGGCCCCACGCCAGAACACCTGACCGATTACCGAGCCGCGCTCGATAACCGACCGCTCGATGACTCCGAGCCGGTCAAGCCTCGCGGTCAACAGCGCGGAGATCGACGGCGGTATGGCAAACGAGCCGAGATCGGAAGCGAGGATCCATTGCCGATCCTCGTCGCGTCGAAGGACTCCATCGTCCACCAGCATGGAGAGCATCTGCTCGACGAACAACGGATTGCCCTCCGAGGCTTCCATAATGCGGGTACGAACGGCGGCGGGAAAGGCCGATGTCCCGAGGAGGTTCTCCACGATGCTGGAACTCTCTTCCTCCGAGAGCGACTCCAGAGTCACGCTTCGTACGTTTGCCGCCTCCTCGGCCCACTCGGGATGATCCTCGAGTAGTTCGCGACGCGCCGTGCAAACGATGACGATCGCAGCCTGAGAGGTATCGACCACATGTCGGATTAGCTCGAGGAATGTCTTCTCCGCCCAGTGGATGTCCTCGATCACCACGATGACAGGTTTGCGGAGGGCAAGTCTGTCGAAAAATTGCGCGGCCGCCCAAAATGTCTCCTGAACCGGAAACTGATCGGCCGAGAGGCCGATCGCGGCCGCGACTCGTTCGATGATGTGCTCGTCGTCCGGCCCCATGAGCTTGGCGAGCTTCGCCAACGCCTCCTCGAGCGAGTCTCCATCGCCGATCCCGGCTGCGCCCGTGATCACCTCGGTCAGAGGCCAGAACGTGACTCCCTCGCCGTAGGACAGGCATCGCCCTCGGAGTGCGATCACCCGATCACGCTCCCCTTGGGTGAACTCTTGGAGCAGGCGTGATTTTCCGACACCCGCCGGCCCGAAGACCGTGATCAGCTCGGGGCCTCGCCAGACAATCGATCGATCCAGCGTCGACCGAAGCATCTCTAGCTCCACCGTCCGGCCCACCATCGGCGCGTCAAGGCGGCGGGCTACTCCCTCGTCTCCGTGGACCGCGATGAGACTGTAGGCGGGCACCCTCTCCTCTTTCCCCTTGAGCTCCAGGGGTTCAACGGGCTCCACCTCTACGGCGTCTTTGACCAGCCGGTAGGTGGACTGGCTGATGAAGGCCCCCTGAGCCGGCGCCGCCTGCTCCAGCCGGGCGGCGGTGTTTACCGCATCGCCGGTCACCAGACGCTGACCGCTCGTGACCTCACCCGCCACGACCTCACCGGTGTTAATTCCGGTGCGGTTCTCGAGTCGGACGCCCCACCCCGCCTCGAGCCGCTCGTTTACCTCGGCAAGTGCCAGTCGCATATCGGCTGCGGCACGGACCGCTCGGAGCGCATCGTCTTCGTGGAGACGGGGAAGGCCGAAAACGGCCATGATCGCATCGCCGATGTACTTCTCGATGGTCCCGCCATGGGCTTCCAACACACGCTTCATCTCGGAGAAGTAGAGGTTGAGGACCTCACGCAGCGACTCGGTATCGAGCTTCTCGCCCAGGCTCGTCGACCCTTTTAGGTCGCAGAAGAGGATCGTTACGGTTTTCCGAACGTCGGAGGGCGGCTGCTCTGGCGCCAGCTTCGTCCCACAGATACCGCATAAGCGGAACCTGTCGGGATTCTCTTCGCCGCACCTCGGGCAGACTTGTACGCCCGAGACCGGAGTTGTTGTCACGAATGTCCCTTGGACGATCCCGCCGGAGCGCAGTACGTGATGATCGCGTCGGCGCCGGCGATCTTCCGAGACAGGACCTGCGGGGCCTCCGAACAGTCGCCCAAGGTCGGAAGCTGCCCAACATCGGGCAACAGTCCCGTGTAGAACCCGTCTCCATCCAGAGCCGCCGGGCTTCCGTCGCGCGTAGTGAACTGCAAGGTATGCGTGCTGAAGCACACCTGAATGTGCGGCTTGCCGTTCTCACTGAACAGCTGCCTCGCGGCCTTGGGGATGAGGATCTCAATGATCCTGTACGAATTGCCCGTCGAGCCGAATGTGAGCTGATCGTCCGAGACGAACTGATAGGACCCGCAGCTATTGAGGCTCTCGAGGTTCCAACCCTCGAAGATCGTGTCCCCGGCGGCGGCGTTGGGGAGCGTGAGGACACCCCGAAGCTTGTCTTCGCGACTGGTCGCCGAGCCCGAGGAACAATTGCCTGAGCTTGCGCACTTGTTGGAGCTATCCCAGATGGTGAGCGGATCCGAAAGGCCCGACGGATTTGCCTCGCCGCCCGGCAGGATGCTGGAATTACCGGGCACGAGGCGCAGTACGTAATCGATCCCCGACTCGGTGATACCGAAGCCGTCTTGGAAGATTGCGACGCTTTCCTCTGACATGACCGTCGGAGTGCCCACCAGGTTCCCGTCGCTCGGGTCGACGGCGATCTCCACGGACATCGAGACATTCGAAAGTGGATGGGAACCATCCAACCTTGCGCCGGAGCCGTCCAGGATCTCTCCCTCGACCGGATCGGCGCTGGGGTCGTTGTCATCGATGCGGATCCGCTTGATGCTGCCCGGCTCGGACTTCATGGCGTCCTGCGGACCCGGTGCGGTGAAGGCTGCCTTGCAATCTCCCGAGACGGTGACGGTGAGATCGCTGGTGGCGGTGTCGAGCGTGTAGTTCTTTCGGGGCGGGCTGAAGGTTGAGGACTGACTGGCCCTCGCGGTCCACGTGTAACCTCCGCTCTTGCAGGCTGCCGTTGCCCGGAACTCCACGGTGACGGATTTTCCGGCGGGGATGCCGAGCTCCCGAAGCCGAAGAGTGTTTCCAACTATGGTCGCCGTGCCCTTCGGAGAGGGGTTCTCCGCGCCGGTGATCGAGAACGTACCGGGCGCCGTGAGATCGACCGCGTCAAGCGAGCCTCCAGTTACGTTCGTGAACGTGGCCGTCAAAGGCACGTCGGTCTCGCCCGCCACGATCTCGGCATCCGAGCCAACGGCGGCGGCAAACAATTTTGCCGGAGCTGCCGACGCGGCCACGACCACCGCCGAGCTCATGACTGCGACAACGAACGGGAGCAGCGCCCTGCGAAACTTTGCCCGCAAGCCGATCATGTTCTCCTCCTCAGGCTAAGTCTCGCCACGTGACCTGCCCGGGTCACTTCATGCCGCGAAGCAAGCTTGGGGCAAACGTCTGAAGGAAGTCAAGGTAGGTGGGGAACATGAAACGCGGACGCTGCGGTTTGTTTCGGGAGGTCGCAGTCGCGGCTCAGATCAAGGCTCCGCTCGTGCATCGGGTTTGCCCGAAATCTCACTCACCGTTTCTTCGTGTGCCGCACATTTCGGCCATCCCGGACTTCATGCTCGAGCGGCCTCAACTCAGAGAGTCAAACTATTTCCGGCGCGAGCCTCTCAGCAAGAGATCGAAGAACCTTGAGTTGTATCTGGGGGGACCGCTTGAGAAGACTCCGGAACGATTGATTGGTCATGACCAGAGCGCGAACGGGGCTAGAGGTCGTGACGGTCGCAGTCCGCGGGACATCCAAGATCAGTGCGATCTCTCCGATACAGTCAGCCCTCCCGAGGGGCGGCAACTTGCGCCCCTTCCGGCTGACATCCACGGTTCCCTCGATCAAGACCAGAAACTCGTGTCCGCGCTCCCCCTCAACGATCAGGGTCTTACCCTCGGGAAAGTCCAACTCGTCGGTCATCGAGGCGATCTCCGCCAGATCGCGCTTCGAGCAGTCCGAGAAGAGTGGCACGCTCCGAATCAACTCGACTTTGGCATTCTTTCGTAGCGGCATGCGCGAATCCTAGTATGGGCGCCGGTGCGTGTCTGGTCTTCCTCGCATCCGCGTTATGCGCGTCTACATTCTCCGGTGAGCTAGTCACTGCCGTTGATGGCATCGCTTAGGAGGTAGCGGCCTGCGGGGTGGTGGCTCCTCTGTGAAGCTCGATGCCAACCGCTCGGTTGCCGCGCGCACTGCGTAGGCCCATGATCGTGATCGTGGCCGTGAGAATCCCCATCCCGAGCCACTGCGTCCCCACGAGCTTTGTCCCAAATGCGACGTAGTTCACCGCGACTGCGGTGAGTGGAAAGGCGAGTTCCGCCAGGGTGGCGGCGGAGGCCGGCGTCTGACGCAGACCTCGGTAGTAGAGCAGGATGGCCAGCAATCCGGGAACAATGGCCAAGAGAAGCAGGGCCAGAAACGACGACCCGTCGATGGTTGCAAGCGAAGAGTGCTCGCCCTGCACCAGGAGAATGACCGCGGCCGCGGGAAGGCCGACCCCGAAGCGCAGAGCCGTGAGTGAGCCGAAGTCGATCTTGAAGCTGAGATGACGGCCGAGGACGGTCCCCATCCCCCAGAGGGCCGCCGCGCCGATAGCGAGGAGCGCGGGTGCGAGTGCATCGACCGTCACATCGAGGGGGTCGGGGAAGCTGATGAGGTACGCGCCCGCCACCGCCGCCAGGAAGTAGAGCGCGTAGCGCGGCAGGAGCCGCTCTCCCAGCAGCAGGCGCGCGCCCACCACTGCTACCAGGGGCTGCAGCTTCTGCAGTAGCAACGGCGTCGTCGGATTCCCGTAGGTGAACGCCTGCGTGAACAGGACCGTCGCAGCCGCCGATGCCCCAACGCCGATGACCAGTAGAGCAACCCAGTCTCGAACGGTGAACGATCGCGTCGCCCGCACTCCCCGCAGCAAAAGGGGAACCGTCAGCGCGACGAGAATGGCGTGCTCCACGAAAACGACCGCCGCGGCCGGGAGCTCGAGTGCAAGACCGCGCCGGAAGAGTGCATCGCTGCCCCACAGGGCGGCGGCCCCCGCCACGAGCGCGAACCCTGGGATTCCAACGGGACGAGCTTCAAGCGCGCCCCTACCGCGGCCTTCCCCTCTGGGCCCCACTACCCAACCGTCCTAATCGCCGCGCGGTTTCTTCTCGGCGGACAAGACGTTGTCGGCCCAGTGATCGTGCATCCACGCAAGGTGCTCCCAGCGACTGTCGACGATGCGGAGCGAGTCGGATACCGGCATGTCCTGCTGTCGGATGATCTGCATTCTGCTCGGGTCGATCTCGTAAACGTCGTCGAGCCGCATGACGACGCCGTCCACAACCGGCCGAGGCTCGGGTGGCCGCTCCGCCTGCAGTCTGAAACCAAACATTCGGATCTCCTAATCCTCATAGGCCTCGTCGAGACGGTTCTTGCCTGGGTTCATGATGTTGTTGGGATCCAGCGCGCGCTTGATCCTCTTCATTACTTCGAAGCCGCCTCCCATCTCACGCGGGACGAACTCGGCGTCTCCCTCGCGCGTGGATCCGTGACACGCGGTGATCGAGCCGCCGTACTTCAGCGAAACCTCGGTGATCTCACGCTTGCACTGCACCCATGCATCCCACATGGCGTCGTCCAATCGCTGCTCCCAAATCCCGATGTCAATCTCGACGAGATAGTCGGCCCACGGTTTATGGGCGCCGTTCGTGTAGGCGAACATTCCCCAGTCGTCAAAGACTCCGTAATCGTCGATGTAGCGCTTCGCAATCGCATGCCACTCTTCGCGCACCATAGGTAGGGCACTGTACGTGATGGCCGCGTCCTCGCAATGCCAACTCATAGGAACGACCTGCCCCTCGGGCGTCCTCCCGTGAAGGGGGGTCGCATAGCGGTCGTGACGCGAAGCCCAATCGCCTTGAGAAACCTCATCGCCGAGGTAGTTGCCACCGGTGTCCTTGCCGATGGCCATGATCGCCTCCGACGCCGGCTTCGTCTCGGCCAAGGTCCCGTATGCCGCCACCGCGACCACGCACCTGAGCTCGGACGGCTGGGGAATGTAGGCCTCGTCGTCGCGCCGGAGGTAGTTGACCTTCCACTCATCGAACAGAACGACGCCTGCGAGACTCGCCAAACCAGACTTCGCCAGCGCGCCGGTGCTTCGGTAGGCGGTCTCGTAGTCGGGGTAGCCGAAGAACGCCGCGAACTCAGCCTCGGGACGGGGTACGAGCTCGAGCGTCGCCTCGGTGGTGATCCCCAGGCTCCCCTGATGACCCATGAACAGCTGCTTGAGCTGGAAGCCGGTCGACGACTTGCGGATCTTGCGACCACCCCCGTCGCCCACCTCGATCAGCTCCCCCGTGGGCAGACATACCTGCATGCTTATGACCAGGTCGCGCGTGTGTCCGTAGCGCGCGCCGATCAGGGACCAGCCTCCGGTGCCGATGCGGCCGCCGACGAGCGAGCATGGATACGAGGCGGGATCGTCGGGATAGATGACCCCGTAGCGACGCAGTTCCTCGTTGAGCTTCAGCATGTTGATTCCGGGCTGGACCGTGACGGTCCGGTCGATGAGATCGATGTCGATGATCTTGTTCATCCGTTTGACGTCGACGAGGATGCCGCCGACGACCGGCACCGCGCCGTCCGACAACCCCGTGCCGCCAGCGCGCGGGACCACCGGAATCTTGTAGGTGTTGGCGAGCTTCACGATCTCGGCCACCTGCTCGGCGGTCTCGGGCAGGACCGCGATGTCCGGAATGTGCTCGTCCCAACGGTGCACTGGGAAGGGGGCGGGCACGCGCGCTCGGTTGTAGAGGCTCGATTTGTTGGTAAGCACATGGTCGGAGCCGAGAATGGCTCGCAGTTCATCGACGACCGAGTCGGACTGCGCGACCACGCTCATCTCGACACACCTCCGTAGTCGAGTCCGGCTGCATCGGCGACCAACTCCATGAGATCCCGCACCTCGATCGATGGGTTTCGACTCGAACCTTGCTCAGACAACGGGCGCTCTGACCAAACGCACGCGCTCACAAGGGTATCGATCTCGAGATCGGCGGCCTTTTCCATTCGCCTGCGAGCGATCTCGCTGGCGATCTCGGGCCGTTCGATGCGCATCCCGCCGCCGGCTCCCGAACAGTAGGACCACTGCGTTACGTGGTCGACGTCCTTGAAGGTCAGACCGGGTATCGCATGCAGAATCTCGCGCGGCGACTTGTAGATGCCCTTTCGTTTGTTCAGCCGGCAGGCGTCGTGATACGTCACGACCCGCTCAACCGGCTGGGTCAGCGCGAGCTTGCCGTCGCGCACAAGCTCTGCGATGAGCTCCGTGACGTGCACGATTTCGATGTCGTATTGATCTCCGAAGTAGCTCGGATAGTCGCCGGTGAAGGAGATGTAGTCATGAGGGTCAAGTGTTATGACGCGCGTCGCCCCCGCCGACCTCCAGTCGGCGAGGTTGTGCTCGGCCAGCGTGCGGGCGTGCTCGAGGTAGCCCATCTCGGCGGCCGGACCCCCACAACACCATTGCTCCTTCATGAGGCCGAACTCCACCCCGGCCTCTCTCAGAACCAAGGCCGTCGCGCGCGCTACGGACGTTCGGTAGAAGGCCGCCTCGCAATCGACGAACAGGATGGTTTCGCCACCCGTCGGAATGTCGAGGTCCTCAGCCCAGTCGCGCACCTTATCCTGGCTCACCGCCTCGACGACGGGTTCGTTATGGGCCTCTATGGTGGCCTCGACCCATCGCTTCCAATTCGGCTGCTCCACGCCGGCGTCGACGGCGAGTGCGCGCATCGCCTTGACGACGTCGACGGTGCGCGTGCGGTGGCGATAGAAGTCCCCGGTGAACAGGGTGTTCGGACACCTGAGCTCGCACGCCCCGCACTGGACGCAGTGGATGTAGTCCTCGGCGACGTCCTCAAGCCGTAAGTGCCCCTTTTCCATCGCGACGATGTTGGCGTGGAACGCCGTGGGGGTGTGGTTCTCGTTGCGGGTTACCTGCATTACCGGACAAACTTCGCGACAGAACTTATGTCCGGAACTGAAACATCCGTACGCCGAGTCGCGCCATTCCGCGACGAACTCCTCGGTGAGGCGCTGGGATCCGTGGCCGTTCGTATGACCGTCGTTGACCGAGGTCCGGCTCCCGGACTCCCCTGTGGCTGTCATCGAGACTTCCTCTCCCCGAGTGAGCGGTCCACTCTTTTTATCCTCAGCCGCACGCGATTCCAAGACTTGCCTGAGCATGTGACTAAGTGATATCCCAATGCGAACGGGGGCGAAAGAGAGGATGGGTCATGGTCAAGTTCAGCTACGTGCAGGTGCCGGCGTACCCCTTGAGTGACTCGATCGACATGATCAAGACCGCCGACGACCTCGGGTTCTACGCGTGCTACAGCGTGGACGAGACCTACCACAAGGACATGTGGCTGCTGTTCGCGGCCGCGGCCGACAAGACCAAGAACATTCGCTTCGGTCCCAACGTCACGCATGTCATCTTGCGTGAGCCCACCCTGATCGCCCAGTCGCTGGCGACACTCGACGAACTTACCAACGGCCGCGCCGAAGCGGTCGTTAGCTTCGGGAATCTCGTGATGTTGAACCAGTACCATATTCCTTGGGAGACCTCGAAACCCTTGTCGCGGGTGAAGGAAGGGCTTCAGGTGATGCGCACCTTCCTCGACGAGGGGGCGATCACGTTCGCGGGCGAGTTCTTCAACTACACGGGTATGTTCACGGCCGCCCGGCCCGTTCAGGAACATCTCCCGCTAAAGCTTGGAGCCATGGGTGGCCCAAAATCGTTCGAGGCGGCCGGCGAGTTGGCCGACGGTATGCACCACGCATGCGGCTACTCGCGCGAGAACTACGACTACGTGGTGAAGCACGTCAAGGCGGGAGCCACCAAGGCCGGTCGCGATCCTGAAGACCTCGACATCGGCGCCTGGCTCATCTGGTCGTGTGGACCAGACTCGAAGGCCGCGAAGGAAGCGGCGCGCATCATGGCCGCCTTCTACATACCGGCCATGCCGAAGAGTCAGGTCGAACGCCACGGAATCGAGTTCGAGAGCCTCCAACCCATCACCGACGCGTTCGGAAGCGGCGACGTCAATCGTGCTCTCGAACTCACCACGCCGGAGCTCGGTGACGCTTTGTCGGTTTCGGGAACACCCGAGGAGTGCGTCGACAAGCTCAAGAGCAACATCATCCCGACCGGTATCAACCATGTCATCGCGTCGGTCACCGACCCGTTCCTCGTCAACCACTTCACGGGGCAGGACCTCGAGGGAGTACCCGACGTGAAGGGGCAGCTAAAGCTCATCCACGACGAGGTGATACCAGCCTTCAACTGACCGGAGGCGGGGGCGAGCTCCACACAGTGCTAGCGCCCTTTCGCAGGGTCGACGATCCATAAAGTTCCAGTCCCTAACTACGTAGGGGCGATCGTCTTCAGCCTCGCCAAGGTTTGGTCGATTAGCTACCTGAAGCTCCACGTCGAACAGGCAACCCCGTCGGAAGACGGGCTCGCAAAGCCACGGGACCAGACCGGTCGGCCGGGCCGCCGAAACAGAAGGGGTAGATCAGGTGCTGCTGTTGAGCCGCTGGGCATCCGTGGCGATCGATGGCCTTCGCCGCGGCCGCGGCTTTTTGGGTGCCCAGCTCCCGCGCGGAAACTCGCTCTCCGAGGAGAGCTGGTACAGGCGCCACCGGAGCCTCTGCATCCTGCTATGGCTACACGTTCCGGCGCTTGCCCTATTCGGAGTCGTGAACGGGCACGGCCTCGTTCACTCGTCGTTGGAGGCGGGCATCGTCGCCGCGCTTGCGCTCGGCGCGACCTTGTCGGGCGCCTCGAGGCGCGTGCGTGCGGTAATGGCGACGCTGGGCCTTCTGAGCTCGTCGGCCATTCTCATCCATTTCACCCACGGCCTGATCGAGATGCACTTCCACTTCTTCGTGATGGTGGTCGTGGTCAGCCTCTATCAGTCCTGGCTTCCCTTTCTGCTTGCTCTCGGATACGTGACCGTGCATCACGGAACCTTTGGTGCCATCTCGCCGGCGGCGGTCTTCAACCATCCCTCCGCGATCGCCCACCCCTGGACGTGGGCCGGAATCCACGCCCTTTTCATCCTGGGAGAAAGTGCGGCTTGTCTCGTTGCCTGGCGCCTCAGCGAGCGGGCCCTGGACGGAGAACGCGACGCTCGAGCCGCCTTGGAAAAGGCGAACATCGACTTGAGAGAAGCCCAGACCCTTTCCCGGGTCGGAAGCTACGAGTGGGACGTCGTGGCCGACAAGGTGTGGTGGTCCGACGAGATGTACCGGATCGTCGGCGTTCAACCCGGCAGCTTCACCCCCAGTTATTCCTCGTTTCTAGATCTCCTGCACGACGACGATCGCGAGAGGGTCAAGGTCATCGTCGAGTCCGCGTTCGAGGACCATCGACGGCTCGGCTTCGAGTGCAGGATCGTTCGCCTAGACGGAACCACTCGGGTGATCCATGCACTTGCGGAGTGCTCGGTCGGTCCGGACGGCAATTTGGCGACGATGACCGGAACCGTTCAGGACATCACCGACCGCAAGATCCTCGAAGAGGAGATCGAGCACCGCGCCACTCACGATTCGTTGAGTGGCCTCGCGAATCGCGCCCTGTTCCTGTCCCGCTTGGAGCACGCCCTTACACTCCGAGAGCGTTCCCCCGCCCCCCTGGCGATCCTGTATCTGGATCTCGACGACTTCAAGGTCGTCAACGACAGCCTCGGGCACGCTTTAGGAGACGAGCTGCTCGTTGAGGTCGGAAAGCGTCTCAGGGCCTCGGTGCGCCCGGGTGACACCGTGGCGCGACTGGGCGGCGATGAATTCGCGCTGCTGCTGGAAACGACCGGGGAGGCGGGCGCGATCACGGTGGCGGGGCGAATTCTTGCCGCGCTCCAGGAGCCGATCGTCCTGCAATCCAAGGAGGTTTTCGCGCAGGCCAGCCTCGGAATCGCGGTGACCGAAGGAGCTTCCAAACCAGACCTGCTGCGCGATGCGGACCTCGCGATGTATGCAGCCAAGCGACAGGGCAAGAACAGCTACCGAGTCTTCGACCAGAGCATGCTGTCCTCCGTCGTGACGCGGATGGAAGCGAAAGCCGAACTGCAGAGGGCCATCGACAACCAAGAATTCGTTCTGCACTACCAGCCCATGGTGGACTTTGCGTCGGGCACCATCAACAGGGTCGAAGCTCTGATTCGCTGGAATCATCCGTCCCGCGGCATGGTCTCGCCCGCGGATTTCATCCCCTTCGCCGAGGACACCGGATTGATTGTGCCTCTCGGGCTCTGGGTGCTACGAGAGGCAACACGTCAGGCGAGAGCATTCCAGCAGAGCTTGGGGCGCCGCATTTCGGTCAGCGTCAACCTTTCGGCCCGTCAACTGAACTCGAGCATCGTGGACCACGTCAAGGAAGCCCTGTTTCGGTCTCAGCTGGCGCCCTCGGACCTCGTGATCGAGATCACGGAAACGACCTTGATGAGCCAAGAGGAGGTCGTCCGGTCTCGGGTGAATGCACTTCGTGCTCTGGGTGTGAGAATCGCGATCGACGACTTCGGAACCGGATACTCATCGCTGGGCTATCTGAAGCAACTCCCCATCGACATCGTCAAGATCGACCGCACCTTCGTTTCCCGCGTCACCCAAGACCCGGAGGAGTCGGCGCTCGCCCACGCCATCGTCAAGCTGGCGCACATCTTCAAGCTCGAGGCGGTCGCCGAGGGGATTGAGACATTCGAGCAGGCCGAGATCCTCAAGCGATTCGGTTGCCACGTCGGGCAGGGGTTCTACTTCTGCAGACCTGTGGATGCCGCCGAGTTAATCGAGCGAACGCTCTCCTCGGACGAGCCCGAACCGGCTTCGGTGGTTGTCCACGCCTCATAACGACGGGTCGCAACGAATCGGAGGGCATAGCCCTCCGATTCAGATCGCAACTCGCGGCGGTTTCTGGTCAGGCTTGCTCCTTCAGCACGCTCAGACGCTCCCGGTATTCCTCCACCGAGATCTCTCCGCGCGCGTACCTCTCGGCGAGGACGTCCTCGGCGGAGTGGCCGCGCTGCCAGCGACGACCACCACGGAAACGAAACACCGCGAAGATCAGGACGCCCCAGACGAGCACCCAGAAGAGCGGGAAGATCGGCCACCAGGCACCCGGCCCCCAGCCGCCGTTGCCCGCCATTTCCAATGCCATGGTCAACACTGACATCGACCTCCTTCGAGACTCGAGTCGACCGGGCGTTCCGGCCGGCTTTCTCCAACGGGTCTCATGGTCGTGAATCGCGGCATCGAAGTCGTCGCCCGAGGGGATGCTCTTGCGCTACTCCGGGGAGCGGCGGGCCCCCGGCAGTCGTCTACCACCGGCGCAGTAGGTGGGTCAGTCGAGCCAGCCGGGCCGGGCGAGCCCGGACTCGAACGCGAACACGACGAGTTGCGCTCGGTCGCGCGCCCCCAGCTTCACCATCGCCCTGCTGACGTGAGTCTTGGCGGTTGCGGGGCTTACGACGAGCCGCTCAGCGATCTCCTCGTTGGAGAGTCCCTCGGCCACCAGGCCCATCACCTCGCGCTCTCGTTCCGTGAGCAGCTCGAGCGCCGGGGCCGGCCCTGGTTCCTTAGCCCGCTCGGCGAACTCCGCCACTAGGCGCTTCGTCACGCCGGGGGACAACAATGCGTCGCCTGTGCTCACGACGCGCACGGCGTGGACGAGCTCGGCCGGCTCGGTGCTCTTCACGAGGAAGCCGCTGGCACCAACGCGCAGCGCCTCGAACACATACTCGTCGAGATCGAAGGTCGTGAGGATGACCACTCGCACGTCTTTCAGTGCCTCGTCACCGGCGATAGTGCGCGTGGCTTGGAGCCCGTCCATGCCGGGCATACGGATGTCCATCAGCACGACGTTGGGGCTAAGCGTGCGCGCCAGCGACACCGCCTCTTCGCCGTCGGCCGCCTCTCCGACCACCTCGATGTCCTCCTGTGCGTCTAGGAGGGCACGGAAACCCCCGCGCACAAGGGCCTGGTCGTCGGCCAGCAGCACACTGATCACTCCGCTCCCTCCGATCCGTCGCCCAGCGGCAAACGAGCCCGGACGCGAAAACCACCATCGCCGAGGGGACCCGCTTCCAGCTCCCCATCAAGGGCAGCCGCCCGCTCGCGCATGCCAGCGATGCCTTTGCCGGCGCCGGTCGTCATGTCAGAGGCCCGGCCGCGACCATCGTCTTCAACCTGGACCGTGAGGTCGCGCTCGCCGTAATCGATGCTAACCGTCGCGCTCGCCTCGCCCGCATGGCGCGTCACATTGGTGAGAGCCTCTTGCACGATTCGGAACGCGGCCAGGTCGACCCTCTGTGGCAGCGGCCGGGGAGAACCGTCGACGCGCGTCGTCACCCGCAAACCGGCGGCCTCGGTCTTGGCGACAAGCTCGTGGAGCCGGGCGAGTCCGGAGGTCGGAGAACGGGGCGGGGCCTCATGACCTTCACGGAGTATGTCGAGGACGGATCGCAACTCACCGAGGGCCTCGCTGCTCGCCTGCTTGATGGCGGTCAGCGCGGTGCGCGCCTGTTCCGGCTGTTCGTCCATCAGATGCAGCGCAACCCCGGCCTGGACGTTGATCAGCGAGATGTTGTGTGCCAGCACGTCGTGCAGCTCGCGCGCGATGCGAAGGCGTTCCTGGCTGGCGCGATGCCGCGCCTCCTCCGCCCGCGTGTGCGCGAGCTCATAAGCGCGCTCGCGTCTCGAGCGGGCGATCTCCGCCCCCGCGAGTAACACGAGCAGCCAGGCGGCCAAGGCGAGTGCGTGGGCCAGAGTCGGCGAAGGATCGGTACCGACGAGATACGGGAGCCAGAGAAAAGCGGGGTACCCAACTAGCAGGGAGAAGGCCGCCGCGCGACGGTGGCCCGACATGACGGCATTCACGAAGGCCACGATCAACGCTAGGAAGATCGGACCCCTGGGATAGTCGATCAGTAGGTAGCCGAGCGTGGCGGCGAGCACGAAGGCCAGCACGACAACCGGGTAGCGGCGCCGACCGAGGAGTGCCGCCGGCCCGACCACCAGAAGCAGGATGCCCAGGGCATCCAGGTCCATGCGTTCCGGCTGGCGAAACCCCGCGAAGTGCGTCCCAACGACTTGGAGTACTCCAACCACGAGCGGCAGCAGGAACCTACGGCCGCGCCACGGGCCTGGGTGTCTCCGCCATTGGGTTTCGCTAATGGTCACGCACAAACGCTAAGCCGCATTCGAGGGTGTGTCATTGCACCGCAGGACTCACCTCGACTACTCCCGGTGGAGTACGGAGTAGTCGAGAGCAGCGCCCGCGCCTACCCCGGTCGCCGCAGTCGAAGTGTCCCCCCTGAGGCGACGACTGCTGGACTCCTGATCCCTAGCGTGTCTCGTGACAAGCGGCTCTCCCAACAGGAGGCAACGGCATGGCGATCAGCGGACAGGTTCTGGACAACCCGATCAGCGGCGAGCGGATCACCTTTCGCAAGACGGCGGCAGACACCGACGGAGCTCTGCTTGCCATCGAGCTCGAGCTGTCCCCGGACGGTCAGGTGCCCGGCGCTCACGTTCACCCCCTTCAGGAGGAGCGATTCGAGATCTTGCAAGGCACCATGAAGTTCAGGAAGGGAATGAGGACCGTAACGGCGCGAGCCGGAGACACCGTAGTGGTGCCACCGGGCACGGTGCACCGATTCGAGAACTCCGGCCACGCACCCGCTCATGTGCGCGTCGAGGTGCGGCCCGCACTGAGGATGGAGGAGCTGTTCGAAGCGACGGTCGCCCTCGCCCAAGAGGGAAGGACCACGGCCAGCGGGATGCCCCATCCGCTCGAGCTGGCGCTGTTCATGCGCGAGTTCGAGGCAGAGGTAAGGGCTCCGTTCGTGCCGGCGGCCGTGGTGCGCGCGGTCATGGCACCGCTTGCCTGGATGGCCCGAAACCGCCGCCTCGATGCCCGCTACCGGAAGCCGGTGCCCGGCGCGCCCCAGTCGAGGCGTGATTCGCGGCGACCACCCGCCCAATCTCGGCGTCCGGCGGGAGGTCCCGAGTCCCGCGGTTCGGGTGCAACGACCACAAGGCCCCACGACACGAGGAGACCACGGTGAACGACTACGTGATCGAAACACGCGACCTCACGAAACGCTACGGCGACATCGTCGCGGTCGACGAGTTGACCCTGCGAGTGGGCCGCGGGGAGGTGTACGGATTCCTGGGACCCAACGGAGCCGGAAAGACGACGACGCTGCGAATGCTCCTGGGACTGGCGAAGTCGACCTCAGGCACCGCCACCGTTCTCGGTGCGGACCCGGGTTCGTCGGAGAGTCTTGCTCGTATCGGAGCGTTGATCGAGTCGCCGGGCTTCTACCCGTTCCTCACGGGTCGGGACAACCTCCGCGTGCTCGCCAAGCATGCCGGCGCCCCGGAGGGCCAGATCGACCTGGTCCTCGAGGAGGTAGCTCTCCATGACCGATCCGGAGATCGGTTTGTCACCTACTCACAGGGAATGAAGCAGCGACTCGGTGTGGCCGCAGCACTGCTAAAGGATCCCGACCTGTTGATCCTCGACGAGCCGACCAACGGGCTCGACCCGGGAGGCATGGCCGAGATGCGTAGCTTCATCCGCGAGCTTGGGCGCGGGCGACGCACCGTACTCCTCTCGAGCCACCTAATGCCCGAGGTCGAACAGGTCTGTGACCGCGTCGGCGTCATCCGCAAAGGTGCGCTCGTACGAGAGGGAACCGTGGACGAGCTGCGAGGACGAGTCAGTGGACTCATCGTGCGCGCCGAGCCCCTCGAGGAGGCGAGTCGGCTGGTCGAGGGGCTGGCCGAGGTCGAAGGGGTGACCACCCAGGATGGCGCCCTACGGATAACCGCAGACCCCGCGGCGGCCTCTACGGTCAACCGCGCGTTGGTGGGAGCAGGCATTGCGGTCACCGAATTGCGCCCCGAGCGGGCCTCCCTCGAGAAGGTCTTCCTCGAGCTAACGCGAGAGAAGGAGGATGTGCCATGAGAAGCACCGCAGCGGAGTTGCTGGTTCTACGAAAGCGGGCGAGCACCTGGATCCTCATGGGGGTTTGGGTCCTGCTCGGCATGATGTTCTCCTACCTCTTGCCCTACCTCACCTACAGAGGTGGCGGTGGCGGAGTCACGCAGACTTCCCTAGCTGCCATGCTGCCCGAGAGTCTCGCGGACACATTGCTAGGTGGGTTTCCATTCTTCGGAGGGGTGTTCGCCCTCATGCTCGGAGTGCTGGCCTTCGGCAGCGACTACGGTTGGAACACGCTGAAGACCTTGCTCATCCAGCGCTCCGGCCGCCTACGAGTGTTCGGCGCCAAGGTGGTCGCCCTTGCGGTGGTGCTGGTTCCCTTCGTACTCGCCATCTTCATCGCGGGAGCGACGGCGAGCTACGTCATCGCGAGTGCGGAGGGTGCTGCCGTGACCTGGCCGTCGAGTTGGGAGATCGCCCGCGCGCTCGCGGCGGGCTGGTTCGTGCTCGCGGCATGGGCATCGTTTGGAGTTCTGCTCGCGGTGATCTCACGTGGGACGGCTCTCGCGATCGGGCTGGGCATTCTCTACTCGCTCGTGATAGAGGGCGTGGTCAGTGCGCTTGCCGGCCAGGTGAGTTGGCTCAATTCGTTCGTCGATTACTTCCTGCGCGCCAACGCCTACTCGCTGGTGACCACCATCGGCGTTCCGACCGAGTCGTTGACCGACAACGGCCCCGGATCGTTCTTCGGTCCGTTCGTCGGCGGGGGGCAAGCCACTCTCGTCCTGACCGCATACATCGCGGTGTGCCTGCTCCTATCGGCGGTCCTGCTGCGCCGCCGAGACGTGCAGTAAGGAGTGGGTCGTGTCCGCGTCTCGCGGGCGCGACCCGATACTCCTTTACTTAATGACGTCGCCGGAGGGCCTGATGTTGTGGTTCAGGTGGAACACGTTGTCTGGGTCGTAGGCATCCTTCAGCGCGGTCAGCAGCGCCAGCTTGGCCGGTGGGTAGGCGCGCCGCACGCCCGCTTGCCCTTCGTCCGTGAGCACGTTGACGTACGCTCCCGCAGCGTACCGGTCCAATGACGTCGCGTAACGGCGCGCGACACCCATCCGCTGCTCGTCTTCCATGTGATCGGTCCACCGAGCCGCCGCGACGAACTCTACGAGGGTGTCGCGGTGGCTGAAAGCCGCGTCGTCGTCGGGTACGTCGGCGATCGCGCCGCCGTATGCCTGCAGACTGGCCGCCGGCAGCAGTTCGCCGTGACCGTCGGGGGTGCCCCGGAGCAGGAACGCTTCGATCGCGTCGTCGGAAAACTCCCGGAAGTAGTGGCCCTTCCAGTACCTGCGCAGGTGATGCCCCTCCTCATCATCGTCCATCCGTTGCAGCTCGAGGTATGACGCCTCCTGGATTCCTTCGGCCACGGGCCGCCCGAGGTCGCGCACCGCGCCGAGCGTGGACCGGCATTGGTCGGGGTCTCCCAGCCACACGAAGCCAACGCGGGCGAGGGGCCGCCCCTGCAGTTCGGCCGGCATCGACGGGGGTGCATCGCCGACTCCCGCGGTGAACGTCGTCCGGCGAGGCGACTCGACGATAAGGTCGCGCCACCCTTGCAGGACGGACGGCGCAGCATCTATCGGGTAGAAGAAGTTGGCAACGAGAGCTTGTGGGGCGACCGGGTGTAGTTGGAACTCGAACTCCGTCACCACGCCAAAGTTTCCGCCGCCTCCTCGGAGCCCCCAGAACAGGTCGTCGTTCTGGGTCGCGGTTGCGCGAACGACGTTCCCCTCGGCCGTCACCAACTCGAATGCGGTGACGTTGTCACACGTCAGACCGAACTGTCTGGCGAGCCATCCCATCCCTCCGCCCAATGTGAGTCCGCCGACCCCGGTGTGTGACACGTTTCCGGCCGTGGTCGCGAGACCGTGCTCCTGGGTTGCCCCGTCGAGGGCCCCGAGCAGCGCGCCGCCTTGGACCCGCGCGCGTCGCCGCTCGGGATCGACGCGGACACGATTCATTGCGGCGAGATCGATCATCAGACCGCCCTCGGGCACAGCCGGGCCGAGAACCCCGTGACCGCCGCAGCGGACGCCGATCTCGAGTCGGCGGTCCCGAGCGAAGCGCACGGTCGTGCAGACGTCCGCAACATTCGCGCAGCGGAGGATATAGCTCGGCCTGCGGTCGACCATGGCGTTCCACACGGCGCGCGCCTCGTCGTACCCCGGGGCTCCGGAGACGAGCAGTTGACCGTCGATCCGGGCGGCCAGCGACGACGCGGTTTCATCTAACACGTTCCGTGATCCCTTCCTCCGCCTGCGACGGTCCGCCCCGCGGTGATGATCCCAGGGGCGGCTATTCCTAGGACGGTTCGGCGTACGGAAACTAATCGTAAGAAAGGGATCCGGCCGCGGAAGCGTCCTCAACCGCTCGAGGCGGATTCGGTGGAAGGATAGACAGGTGTCCGATGAGTCCAGATCCTGATGAGTTCCCCTGCAAGGGATGAGCAGAACTCCGCGGTGAACATGAAGCAGAGAACGTTGGCCGAGCGCGTCGGTCCGGTGCCGCTCGAGATCGCCCTCATCGTTATCGTATGGGCCGCGATCTCAATCGCGATGTCGGCTGCGCTCGAACCAGCCACGCGCGAACCCGATGCTCTCGCGTACGGGCTCGCGCTGCTGATGGCGGCCTTCCTTCCAGCTCGTCGTCGCTGGCCCATCGCCACGATGTTGGCCACTATCGCCGTACTGATGGTCTACTACTGGCTCGACTACCCGGGCTTCGTTCCCGCGGTGCCTCTGGCGGTGCCCATCTATTCGGTGGCGGTTGGGGGACGACTCGTCCTGCCCCTCGTTGTTAGCGCGGTGTATGCCTTCGGCCCGGTTCCCTACCGGCTCCTGGTCGATCCGGAGCCCGCCACCCGTGTGATCAACGACGCGCTGAGAGACGGTGCGTTCTTCGCTGTGATCGTGCTCTTGGGAGTGATTGTTCGGGGGCGGCGTGCGTATGCAGCCGAGGTTGCGGAGCGGCTCCAGCGAGCCGAGGACGAACGCGAGCGCGTCGCACAGGAGTTGAGGGTGGCCCGGCTGGTGCAGCAGCAGTTTCTGCCGGCCGAGCTTCCCGACCTTCCCGGCTGGCGAGTCGCGGCTTTCTATCGTTCGGCACGCGAGGTCGGCGGCGACTTCTACAACTTCATCGAGCTGCCCGGGGGGAAGGTCGGAATCGTCATCGGAGATGTCACGGACAAGGGCGCACCCGCGGCGCTGGTGATGGCGACCACTCAGGGACTGCTTGGTGCAGAGGCGCCGCGGGTCACGTCCCCCTCGGCCGTCCTCGAGAAGATCAACGAGGTGCTCGTTCTCAACACGCCCACGAAGATGTTCGTGACGTGTCAATACCTCGTGCTCGACCCCACGACGGGTCGACTCCAGCTCGCCAACGCCGGACACAACCTCCCAAATATCTCGACCGAGGGCGGGGTCGTCGAAATGAGAGCGACCGGGATGCCCCTCGGCCTGATGCCCGGAACCAACTACGAGTTAAAGGATTCCGAGATACGGCCCGGCACTCGCATGCTCCTGCACAGTGACGGTCTCGCCGAGGCTCACAACTCCGAGAGCGAAATGTTCGGCTTCCCTAGAGTCGCCAAGGTCATGGAGAACACACCGCGCAACGACGACCTGATCGAAGCGCTGTTGGCCGAACTCGATCGGTTCACCGGCCCGGACTGGGAGCAGGAGGACGACATAACGCTGGTGACACTCGAGCGGTTACACACCTGACGAGGGACGTCGTTCAATGAGAGACCGTCAGCACCGCCTTGCCGGTGAGCTTGCGCTCGCGCATTGCGTCGAGAACGTCGTTGGTGGCCTCCCAGTCGCTAATCAGGCCCAGCCGCGGCTTGAGCCTGCCGTCGGCAACCAGCTCGACCAATGAGGCGAGCTCGACCCCCATGGTCTCGGTCCCAAGCGCGTAAACGAACAGGCCCATTACCCGGGCAAGCGGCGCGTTCGCAAAAGCCGGAAGGCCGATCTCCGCGCCCGGCCCCCCAAGTGATCCATACGTGGTGACCGTGGCCTTGGGCGCGCAGCGGAGCAGAGCAGAACGAAGCAGAGGACCCCCAACCCCGTCCAACACCAGGTCGAAGGGGCCCAGCGTCTCGTCGTCGAGCGATGTCACTACCTCGGAGGCTCCCAGTGCACGGGCCTCATCGGAGCGATGGGGACCGCTCACCTGAGCCGTCACCCGAGCCCCAGACGCGACCGCCAGCTGCACGGCGAACTGGCCGACGCCTCCCGTCGCTCCGGTGACCAGCACTCGCCGCCCCAGGATCGGCCCTCCGGTGCGGAGTGCGCGCAGCGCGGTGAGCCCCGCGACCGGAAGGCCGGCCGCGCTTTCGTGGCTTACCGAGTCCGGAATCGGCGCGAGCCGATTCAGCTCCACCGAAGCTCGCTCGGACCAACCGGCGCCGTCGACGATACCCACGACCCGGGTGCCCTCTGCCGGCCCGGTGCCGTCCTGCGCGGAGGCGACCACGACGCCGGAGACGTCCTGGCCCGGTTGCCAGCCGTCGGACCTCGCGTTCAGCAGCTTGAGCTCGCCGCGGTTCACGCTGAAGGCATGAACCTCGATCACCACGTCCGAGGGTCCCGGCCCCGGCTCGGGCAGATCGTCGGCAAGCCGGAGCCCACCGGGAGCGGATGGATCGGTGATCATGCCACGCATGGTCGTCTCCTTGAGGGAGTTAGCTCTCTTTCACGCCCAAGACTCGCAGCAATCTCAGGCGGTCGCGAACCGGTTGAGCGCCGGACGAGTGCATGACAAGCTGGATGGATCATGGCCAGAACGGAGCATGACGCGAATCAGCAAGTTGTGAGCGCGTCGTGGCTCACTCCTCGTCGAATGGGCCTAGGTGCGCTTGCGGTCGTCGCCGTTCTCGTGAGCCCCATTCTCGTCGTCTACGAGTTCGTCGTGGGGCTGGCGCTCGTCGGGGGCGGCGTCATCGCCCGGCTCATCCAGCGCAGCCCGACCGAACGGAACGTTCGCGCCGTTGGTCTTGCGCTGCTGGCCGGGCCGGTTGCCTACGCTCTCGCCTGGTTCCCCGCGCAGCTCTTCAACTGGTAACACCCGGTCCCTGGGCACCTGAACACCGGAGCGCGCTCCCGAAATCTCTGTAACGTTGCCCTATGGAAAACATCATCAGCTTGGAGGGCCTGAGCAAAAGCTTCGGGCACACGCAGGCGCTGGACGGCCTCGACCTGGAGGTCCGGGCGGGCGAGGTGCAGGGTTTCCTGGGGCCCAACGGTGCCGGGAAGTCGACGACCATTCGCATCCTCCTTGGCCTCCTGCGAGCCGACGCGGGAACCGCCCGTCTGTTCGGCGCCGATCCATGGCGGGATGCCGTCGATCTGCACCGCCGCCTCGCGTACGTTCCCGGCGACGTGAGTCTGTGGCCCAACCTCACCGGCGGCGAGACCATCGACCTGCTGGGCCGGCTTCGGGGCGGGCTCAACCCGCAGCGTAAGGAGGAACTGCTCGAGCGGTTCCATCTCGATCCCACGAAGAAAGCCCGCACCTACTCAAAGGGCAACCGGCAGAAGGTGGCTCTGCTTGCGGGGCTATCTTCGGACGCCGAACTTCTGTTACTGGACGAACCCACCTCCGGCCTCGATCCATTGATGGAGGCCGTGTTTCAAGAGTGCATCAAGGAAATCAGAGGTGAGGGTCGCACCGTCTTGCTCTCGAGCCACATCCTCGCCGAGGTCGAGGCGCTGTGTGACCGGGTGAGCATCATTCGCGAGGGGCGCAACGTCCAGAGCGGCACGCTCGACGAGCTGCGTCATCTGACCCGCACCTCAATCTCCGCTGAGACGGCCACCCCGGCCACCGGTCTGGCAGACATGCCGGGAGTGCACGATCTAAAGGTTGACAACGGCCGCGTCCACTTCGACGTCGACACCGCACACCTCGACGGAGTGGTGCGGCACCTCGCCGCCAACGGCGTGCGCACCCTGACCAGTCACCCGCCGACGCTCGAAGAGTTGTTCCTCAGGCATTACGGAGACGAGATCCACGAGGAGCAGGAAGCACACCGCCGGACTCCAGCAACAGAGGGCTCCGCGAGCACCGGCACCTCTCGATGACGACGCTGACGGGCACGGGCTCGCTCATCCGTTTCATCCTGCGTCGCGATCGCATCCGTCTGCCGGTCTGGATCGCAGCGATTCTGGCCTTGGTGCTTTCCACCGCGACCAGCGTCACCGGCCTCTACAACACACAGGAGGAGCTGTCGGCTGCAGCCGACATCGTGGGAGACAACCCCGCGTTCGTTGCGATGAACGGACCGACCTATGCAATCGAAACCGTCGGTGGAAGGGTTGCGTGGGAGGTTGGCGCCTTCGGGTTAGCGGTGGTTGCCCTTATGAGCATGTTCCTGGTCGGGCGGCAAACGCGCGCCGAGGAGGAAAGCGGTCGGTCTGAGTTGGTTCGGGCCGCAGTGGTGGGTAGGCATGCAGCCACAACAGCCGCCCTCATCGTCGTTGCGGGTGTCAACCTGCTGCTGGGCGCCCTCGTATCCCTCATTCTCATTGGAGTCGATCTCCCTGCGGATGGTTCCATTGTGTTCGGTGCTTCCGTCGCCGGAATAGGTCTGGTCTTCGCCGCGATCACCGCCGTCGGCGCGCAGGTCACGGAGCACACGCGCGGTGTCTACGGCATCGTTGGGGCAGTGATCGGCGTCGCCTACGTCGTGCGAGCGGCCGGCGATGTGGGCAACGGCACACTGACTTGGTTGTCGCCAATCGGATGGGCGCAGGCAACGAGATCCTTCGACGACGAGCGTTGGTGGCCACTACTGCTTTCGGTCACGATCGCCGTTGTTCTCACGTCGGTTGCGTTCGCGCTCACCACGCACCGCGATGTGGGGGCCGGTCTCGTCCCGCCGAAGCCGGGACCGTCCAAAGCATCTCGGTTTCTAACGAGCCCCCTCGGTCTTGCGCTCAGACTTCAGCGCGGGAGCCTGATCGGGTGGAGTGCCGCGCTTTTCCTGACCGGCCTCGCCTACGGCTCGGTCGGCCAAGAGGTCGAGAAGCTCGTCGGCGACAACGAGCAGCTGAGCGATCTGCTGGCACAGGCCGAAGGTAGTTTCACCGACTCGTTCTTTGCCACGACGCTCCTAATAATGGCTTTGATCTCTTCAGGATTCATGATCCAGTCCGCGCTTCGACTCAGGAGCGAAGAAACCGCCGGGCGGGCCGAGCCAGTCCTCGCGACGCCGGTCGGTCGCCGGCGCTGGGCCGGCGCCCACGTCACCGTGGCGATGGTGGGCACCGTGGTCGTGATCGCCTCGGGCGGACTTGGCACCGGTCTAGCATTCGGGGTCAGCACCGGTGACCTCGAGCAGGTGACGCGGTTGCTCGCCGCGGCGCTCGCACATACGCCCGCGGTATGGGTCCTCGGGGGCCTCACGATCGCGGTCTTCGGCATCGTGCCAAGAGCGTCGGCAGCCGGGTGGGCGGCGCTTGCGGGTTGCTTCGTCGTCGGCCTCTTCGGCCCCCTGCTCGACCTGCCGAACTCGGTGAGCGGCGCGTCGCCGTTCAACCATGTGCCGCAGGTGCCGGCCGCCGCAGTGACGGCGGCACCGTTGCTGGCCCTGACGCTGATCGCGGCCGCCTTGGTAGTCGTGGGTCTGTCGGCGCTTCGCCGCCGAGACATCGGCTAGTGCCGGTGACGGCGTGATGACGATTCGGTGACGAAGCGGGGTGTATACCCGAACCTCCGACGGGCGATAGGAGGCGGGGCCGTGGCGAAATCTTCCGAGCGAACTCCCACCGGATCGGCGCCCGGCGTCGACCAGATACTCAGGATGTCGAAAACCGAACTCAATGAGCTCTTCGCGCGAAGCCCGGCCGGTGAGATCCCCGTCGACCGAGGCAGGGGCACGGTCATCTTCGCTCCCGGAACACCCTTTGCCCGGCTGGTCGGCAAGATCGCCTATCTGCTCGCCTGGCGAGGGAAGGTCTTCGATCAGGAGCGCGGGGACCTCCTGAACATCGTTTCTCCAATCGGATTCAAGGCCATCCGAGCGCTGGTCTACAAGAACCCGAGCTGGATGGATCAGCGCGAGTGCATAGTGATCGACTACTCCAAGACGTCATTCGTCGCCCGGCTGGTCAGAGACGAGATCCGGGAGGTCTCGCCCGGGGTGTTCCTCGGACAGGTGTTCTGGTCCAAGACCAACATCCTCAAGTTCGCTCTGGTCTTCCCGAGGCTCTGAGCCGGTCGTGGGAGACGGCCCCAGCGAGGCACAACTATGAGCCATCAACTGGCGGTGACCGCGATGGCGGAGGTTCTTCCCGGTCGCATGGAGGAGCTTCGCCGAATCCTCAAGACCTTCACGACAGGCGACGGTGCGGCCGGCCCTCTTGCGTTCGCCAAGATCCCCTCGGTGCACTTCGCCCGGCTGTTCACGATCGAGGAAACGAGCGATCTCGAGGGAAATCCCCTGCCGGGGCGACTCGTCTTCCTGAGCGACATCGACGCGCCGCTGGACAAGTACCTCGACGACCTCTTCGAGGCTGGGGGCGATGCGCTCGACGGGGTTTTCGAATGCTGCGAGGGATTCCCGACTACACGACCCTTGACGAACGAAGATCGCGCAACTTTCCTGCGACACCACATGGTCGAGCCGGCGGCGATGTACGTGAACACGGTCGGCCGCACCGCGGACCAAGTGCACCAGGAAGCCGAACTCCGCAACGCCATCGAGGGCTTCCTCGATCGTCCCGAGCACGACTTCTCGGGCCTGGGGGCCGTCGAGGTCCAGGCTCGAATTCGTGACTACGTGGAGAGCCAGGAGGGAATGCGCTGGTCCAGAGCTCCCGCGACCAAACCCAGCCTGGCCTGGAGAATCAATGAGGCCCTCCATTTAGTCGCGGTACCTCTGCTGCTCTTGATCCTGTTGCCCGTGCTGATCGTGGTTCTGCCGGTCTGGATCGTGCTCATTCGAATCCACGAGCTCCGTGACGAGCCGAGCCTCGAGAAACCAGACGAGAGACGCGTTCAAGAACTTGCCGCTCTCGAGGATCACGTCGTGCAGAACCAGTTCACCGCCATCGGCTACATGAAGCCGGGGCCGGTGCGACGCCTGACGACGATTGCGCTACTCCGCCTCGCGAACTACGGGACGAGGCACGTCTTCAACCGAGGTCGACTCACCGGCGTCAAGACGATCCACTTCGCCCGCTGGGTGTTTCTCGATGACATGAAACGTTTGGTATTCGCCAGCAACTACGACGGAAGTCTCGAGAGCTACATGGACGACTTCATAGACAAAGTTGCGTGGGGGCTCAATGCAATCTTCAGCAACGGAGTCGGATACCCCAAGACCAGCTGGCTCGTGCGCGGCGGAGCCACCAACGAGCAGATGTTCAAGGACTTCCTAAGATTGCGGCAACTTCCCACCGAGTTCTGGTACTCGGCATACTCGGGATTGACCGCTCAGAACATCGAGAACAACGCGCACATCAGAGCCGGCCTTTTCGCCAACTTGAACGAGCGCGAGGCCGAGGAATGGCTCCGACGACTGTGAGCGCAACCCTCGAACTCGACGACATTCAGGGCCTGCTCGCCCGCGGCTACGGCAACCTCAAGGCCGCGCGGTTTCTTCTGCTGGGGATCAACGACGCCGCTGAGGCAAGTCGCTGGCTGGCCGGCGTCGCCGGCCTCTTGACATCCGCCGAACGACGGCCGGAGCGGGTCGCCGTGAACCTGGCGTTCACCGCCGAGGGTCTGGGCAGGCTCGGCCTACCGTCCGACGCGATCCGGGGGTTCTCATTCGAGTTCCGAGACGGCATGACGAGCTCTCACCGGAGCCGCGTGCTCGGCGACCTCGAGGACAACGTGCCCGAGCGGTGGGCGTGGGGCAGCCCTTCGACTGGAAGCATCGACATGCTCCTCTTGTTGTACGCCCGCACTGCCCACGAACTCGAGGTCCTGATCGCCGACCTGAACCGAGAGCGCGCCGGCGTATCGGAGGTCGCGACACTTGACACCGCCTCGCTGACCGACCGAGAGCACTTCGGATTCCACGATGGCGTCTCTCAGCCCGCCATCGAGGGGCTGGGAAGAGCCGGCTCACCCTCGAACACGATCCGGGCAGGGGAATTCATCCTGGGGTATCCCAACGAGTACGGGCTGCTCGCGGATAGCCCCACGCTCGACCCGTCCGCCGATCCCTCCGGCCTGCTGCCCCCGAGCCCTCGAGGAAACGGAGGCGCGGACCTGGGCAGGAACGGCAGCTACCTCGTCGTGCGGCAGCTGGCCCAGGACGTGCCGGGCTTTTGGAGCTTCGTCAACCGTGCCGCCATGGCGCTCGGCCGCGACGGTAACGATGGGAATCCCATAGAGCTGGCCGCCAAGATGATGGGGCGGTGGCCGAGTGGCGCCCCGCTCGTCAGCTCGCCCGATCGAGACGATCCCGAGCAAAGTGATTTCAACGATTTTGCCTACCACCACCTCGACCCGCACGGTCATCGCTGTCCCAAGGGATCCCACGTCCGGCGGGCCCACCCCCGAGACTCTCTGGATCCCGACCCCGGCTCCGACAAATCGATAGCCATCGGAAAACGGCACCGCATCCTGAGACGTGGCCGCCAGTTTGGAAGCTGGGTCTCCCCCCTCGCGGGGGCCGGGGATGGGGCACCCGGCGACGGCGAGCGCGGGCTCTACTTCATGTGCCTAAACGCCAACCTCGCTCGTCAGTTCGAATTCGTGCAGCACACTTGGGTCAACAACTCGATGTTCGACGGACTCTACGATGACTCCGATCCGGTCGTGGCGACACGCTCCAAATCGGGGAGATCGTTCTCCCTTCCGGCTGCGCCGGTCCGGCAGCGCGTCACCGGAGTTCCAACCTTCGTAACCGTAAGGGGTGGGGCTTACTTCTTCCTCCCCGGGATTCGAGCCGTTCGCTATCTGGCGAGCCTGGCATGAAGCAATGGATCAACGACGACTTGGTGAAGCTCATCAATCTCGAGCGCCGTATCGATCCCCTGTTCCGCGACGGCTTCGACAGGATCTTTCAGAAGCCGGTATCGAGAGTCGTGCAGTGGCTGATCAACCTCAAAAGGGCTAACGAGCATCTGCAAATCGCCGAGGAGCGGACGCTGGCCCACGAGCGGCGGATCACCGCCGAGATCATCGAGGCCATGTCGACCTTTCTTCGCACCCAGTACGCGCCTGGAGAAGCACAGAGGGCAGGCAACACCAAGACCTACGGCGTTGTACGAGGAAACTTCGAGGTGCTCGACGACATCCCGGAGGCAATGAGACGGGGAGTGTTCGCCGAAACTCGCAGCTTCCCGGCCTGGGTTCGATTCGCCGGTCCGGGCCCTCTCGCTCCTCCCGACATCGAGGACAACGGGATCCTCAGCATCGGAGTCAAGCTCATGGGAGTCGGGGGCGAGAAGCTCATCGACGACGAGAGGTCGACCCAGGATTTCACCGGCATAAGCGCCCCCACCTTCACCACCCCCAACATCGTCGAGAACCTCAAACTTCAGAGGCGCATCCTGGACGGCACGCCGCTCCTTTACTTCCTAAGTCCCATCGACTCCCATCTGCTGGACGGGATCATGCAGGGTCTCTACGCGCGCACCCATTCCAGTCCTCTGGAGGCTCCCTACTACAGCTGCGTCGCCTATCTCCTGGGAGAGGGCCAGGCGATGCACTATTCGATCAGGCCGCGCGTAACCCAGAAGTCGAAGATTCCGCGCAGCTTTCCCGACGACTATCTGCGCGAGGCGATGGCGAGATCGTTCCGGGAGAGGGAGGTCGTGTTCGACTTCATGATCCAACTGCAGACCGATCCCCATCGGATGCCTATCGAGAATGCGTCCGTCGAGTGGCCCGAACGACTCTCACCCTCGGTTCCGGTCGCCAGGCTCCGTCTGCCGGCCCAGACATTCGATTCCCCCGAACAATTGGCGTTTGCGGACAACCTCTCGTTCAATACGTGGCACTGCGTTCCCGAGCACCGCCCGCTTGGCAACTTGAACCGGACGCGCAAGATCCTCTACCTCGAGCTCTCAAAGCTTCGGCAGTCGATGAACGCGACACAGAGACTGGAGCCGACCGGGGATGAGGTGTTCCCCGAACCTGCCGGGCCCGACATCGCATCCGTTGGAACCACGAATGCCTGGAAAGGAGATGACATGCGAGAGGAAGGAGCTCGCCGGCACAGCGGCGCGGCGCTGGCATTCAGCGGCGTCGCCTTCGCCCTGTTCATGCTTCTGCATCCCTACGACGAGCTGGCGGGGGTCCACGGCCCCCACAGCGCGACGTGGATCCCCTCTCACAGCTTTCACTTCCTTGGGGCTCTGCTCGCGCTCTTCGGACTGCTGGGGGTGCGCGATCGCTGGCTATCCGGCTCCTCTTGGAAGGAGAAGCTTGCCTTCGGCGCGGCCTTCACCGGCACCGCCATGTTCGTCGGCACCGGAATGATCACCGCGTTTCTGTGGCCGGCCATCGCTGATCACGCTCCTACCTTTGTCGCGGCCGATGGGCCGATGTTCACGGACCTGCTCGCATCCGGCGCGATCACGGCGACTTACGTCCTGCTGGTAGTCGGCTACGTGTCCCTGGCGATAGTGCTCCGACGGTCGGAGGCGATCTCCATGACCGACACCCTGCTGCTCGTCGGCGGTGTACTTCTCTTCAGTGCGCCCGTTGAACCGCTGGGGCCGGCGCCCTGGATTCTGCGTGTGGCCGGAGGCATCGTCTTCGGGGCGGGGCTTGCCCGATTGGGCTTGGTGCTTCGATCGAGCAGGCACGTCGTCGAATCCAACCTGCGGCCCGCGACGGCCGGCGAGACCTCATGATCAGTCCACGCGTTCCTCTTTCGCTTACCGGCCAATTCGAAGGGAGTTAGTCATGGGTTTGTTCTCGCGGATTTGGATCTCCTCCGCCAACCGGCTCGACAACCGATTTCACTGGGACCGAATGCCCCGCCCTCTTGGGATCTACACACTCGCTGGGCTTCGCAACCTCTACCGGCAAAAAAACCTCTACGACACTCGAACCACGTCACCGACCACAGAGGGGGTGGAGAAGGAGGAGCCACCCGAGCACATGAACACCCGGACGCTCGACGGCAGCTACAACGATCTTAGCGACCCTGCGATGGGGAGCATCGGGAGCCGCTTCGGCCGCAACGTGCCCGTCGAACTTACGCATCCCGAAAAGGAACCCGACATCCTCGAGCCGAATCCGCGGCTCATCAGCCGCAGGTTGCTCACCCGCGATGAGTTCGTCCCCGCCACGACCCTGAACGTTCTTGCAGGAGCCTGGCTCCAATTCGAGGTTCACGACTGGTTCAGCCACGGCAAGAACCAGCCGGAGAATCCCTGGAAGGTAGAACTCGAAGAAGACGACCCCTGGCCGGAGAACCCCATGCAGATTCAGCGCACGCGCCGGGACCCGACCTCGGACCTCGACGAGGACACTCCGCCCACCTACGTGACCGACGACAGTCACTGGTGGGATGGTTCTCAGATCTACGGGAGCACGCGCGAGTTCGCCGACAAGCTTCGCTCGCACGAGGACGGGAAGCTGCGGCTCGATTCATCGGGACTGCTCCCCAAGGACCTCGAAGAGGGACTCGACCTCACCGGGGTGGCGGGAAACTTCTGGATCGGCCTCGGGCTGCTGCACACCCTCTTCTCGCTCGAGCACAACGCCATTTGCGATCGGTTGCGCGCCGCCTATCCGACCTGGTCCGATCAGAAGCTTTACGATCACGCCCGGCTGATCAACGCCGCGCTAATGGCGAAGATCCACACGGTCGAGTGGACACCCGGCATCATCGCTCACAAAACCACCAAGCTGGCCATGAACGCCAACTGGTGGGGCCTGATGGGAAAACGCTTTGCCAAGCGTTTCGGACGGCTCGGATCGAGCGAGATCCTCAGCGGAATCCCCGGCGCTCCCACCAAGCACTTTGGAGTGCCCTACTCGCTTACCGAAGAGTTCGTAGCGGTCTACCGCATGCATCCGCTTCTCCCCGACGAGTTCACGTTCCGCGCCGTCGAAGACGACCGCGTGCTGCAAGAGAGAACGTTTCGCGAGGTAGGAGCGCTCGAGACCAGAACTCGCCTCGAAGAAATGGGCATGGCGAACGCGTTGTACTCGTTCGGAATAGCTCATCCGGGAGCGATCACGCTGCACAACTACCCGCGCTTCCTGCAGGAGTTCAAGCAACCTGGGGGGACCTCGGTTGATCTCGCAGCCATCGACATCATGCGGGTCCGCGAGCGCGGCGTGCCGCGCTACAACGAGTTCCGCCGGCTCTGGCATCTGAAGCCCGCAAACTCTTTCGAGGATCTCACCAGGGATTCCGCAAAGGCCGAGGAGCTCAGCAGCCTGTACGGCGGCGACATCGAAAGGCTGGATTTGATGATCGGGCTGTATGCCGAGCCGCTCCCCAAGGGCTTCGGATTCAGCGACACCGCTTTTCGGGTGTTCGTGCTCATGGCATCCCGCCGGCTCAACAGCGATCGTTTCTTCACGATCGACTACCGCCCGGAGGTCTACACGCAAGAGGGCATCGATTGGGTTGGAAACACCACGATGATCGACGTGCTGCTCAGGCACTATCCGCAGCTAGAGCCGGCCCTCAGAGGTGTGCAGAACGGCTTCGCACCTTGGAAACGAGTGGGGCTGTGAGACTGGCTAGAAGACCGAGACAAACAGCACGCGGATCAGAACCAAGGCCAGGAGCAGGGGCCACGTGGCCACGATGACGAAGCCGATTCTCAGAAAGAAGTTCCGGGTTCCCGTCACTATAGGGATGGGCGGCATCGGCGCGTGACGAACGGCCATGGAACTTCCTCCGGCGAGAAGAGACGGGACCAGGCGTTCTTCCCCGGCCGCCCTTAGGTCAAACTCGTCGAGGGAGACAAATTGGGGTTTTTGTGTTGGCCGAAGACCCTAAGTCCGTCAAAAGGGACGATCCGGTCTCGTCTTGCGCGCCGCGGGCCTCCGAGTCCATAGTGATCGAAGAGGTCCATCGGAACGTGACTGGAGCATCAGCTCGATGAAGAGGACTACCGCTCCACCTGCCGGCGGACCCTTAGAGAGACCCGTGCATCGAGCCACCGGGGCTTCGCTCATCGCGCTCGCCCTGGTCTTGATGTGCTTCGGCGCCGTGATGCTCCTCCATGTCCTGCGCGGGGAGATCGACCCGCTGCGTCAGGTGATGAGCGAGTACGCCAACGGGTCGCACGGCCTGATCATGACGGTGGTGTTCTACGGCTTCGGCTTGTCCTCGCTGGCGCTTGCCTTCCGGCTGCGCCGGGCCATCGATCTCGAGGGAGTTACGAGGCTGTTCCCCACGCTGCTTGCGGTGGCCGGTGTGTGCCTGATCGCCTCGGGGATCTTCGAGGTCGAGCGAGCCCTCGTTCCCGACTCGTTGGAAGAGGTGATCCACAGCAATGCTTCGGTGGTGGCCTTCGTGCTGCTGATCGCCTCGATGCTGCTGTTCTCCTATGCCTGTAGAGGCGACGACCGTTGGTGGTCCTTTCGCTGGACCTCGACTGCAATCGCCGTGAGCGCCGCGGCAGCGGCCATGGCCACGCCACTGACCGCTCAGACCGGGTGGTCCGGATTGGTTCAGCGGTTGCTCAGTCTCACGGTCCTGTTGTGGTTCCTGCTCACCGCTCTACGCGTCCGAGGCAAGAGATTCAGCTCGAACTGAGGAACCGGGCCCGAGTCGTTGCGCTCGCGGCGTGGCTGAGCAGCCTTGCCGGCGTGGCGATACTCCACCTGCTCCGAACTGATCTGCCGCCCGTGGCACACCGGCTCAGCGAGTATGCGAACGGTCCCTACGGGTGGGTGATGGCTCTTGCTTTCGCAGCATTGGGTTGCGGTCTCATCGCTTTGGGGGTGTCCCTCTGGTCGGCAAGGCAATCCGGACCGCTGGCCTGGATCCTCCCGGCAACCGCGTTCCTTGCCGGTGGCGGAGCGATCGTCTCGGGAATGTTCCGAACCGGCATATCAGCAACCAGCGAGCTCGTGCATAGCAGCGCCTCAGCTCTGGCCACCCTCGCTCTCGTGATCCTGTGCCTGGCCTACTCGATTCCGACGCTTCGCCGCACGGCGGCTCGTCCCGATTCGGTGGGCATGGCCCTCGCCGTCGTCGCGACAATCTTGGCCGCGATCAGCCCGCTGCTTCACGAGACGCGCTGGACGGGCCTCAGTCAGCGCCTTCTTTGGTTCGCGCTGCTGGCCTGGCTGCTGTGGACCACCTGGCGCCGGGCTTGATGCTTGGTCGCCTTCGTTCCCCTTAGGGTGTTGGGATTGCGACGGGGGGAACGAGGCGAAACTCGAAGGAGTCTTTGAAGATGCTTCTGGAGAAGAAGAAACTGCTCATCACGGGCGTCCTGACTCGTCAGAGCATCGCCTTTCATGTGGCGAAGGTGGCCCAGGAGCAGGGCGCAGAGGTTCTTCTCACGAGCTTCGGCAAGGCGATGTCACTCACCGAGCGAACCTCTCGGGAACTGCCGGACAAGGTCGACGTGCTCGAGCTGGACGCCAACGACGACTCGCAGATCTCCGCCGTAGGCGATGAGATCGGGTCCCGCTGGGGTTCCCTGGACGGCTTCCTGCACGCGATCGCGTTCGCACCCCCCGATGCCCTCGGCGGCTCGTTCATGGACACGCCTTGGGACAGCGCCAGCACCGCCTACCGGACCAGCGCCTACTCGCTGAAGTCGGTCGCCGCAGGCCTTCGCCCGCAGATGACGTCCGGCGGCTCGATCGTGAGCATGGACTTCGACGCGTCGGTCGCCTGGCCGGTCTACGACTGGATGGGGGTGAGCAAGGCGGCGCTCGAGGCTGTGTCTCGCTACCTGGCGCGTTATCTCGGGGCCGACGGCATCCGTGTGAACTGCGTGTCGGCGGGCCCCCTCCGCACCATGGCCGCCAAGGGCATCCCCGGCTTCAACGAGCTCGCGAGCGCGTGGTCGAAGAAGGCGCCCTTGCCGTGGGACGTCACTAATCCGGAGCCCGTGGCGCGCACGGTTGCGTTCTTGCTCTCCGACTGGTCGTCGGGGATCACCGGCGAGATCATTCACGTAGACGGCGGCTACCACGCCATGGGGGCAGATCTACCGGAGCGACTCGAGGGGCAATCCTGATAGAGCTAGACGACGCGACCATTCGGTCCGAGGCGACCAATCTTCTGCGCGCTCTGATCCGCGTCGATACCTCGAATCCCCCGGGGAACGAAACCGAGGCCGCCGAGCTCCTTCGGGACTATCTCGAGTCCTCGGGTGTCGAATGCGAGCTGGTCGCGCGCGAGCCCAAGCGCGCCAACCTCATCGCCCGCATCCCTGGAACCGGTGAAGGACCGTCGCTCGCGTTCTGCGGACACACCGACGTGGTGCCGGCCGACGAACGAGATTGGACTCATCCTCCGTTTGCCGCGCACCTCGACGACGAGGGCTTCATTTGGGGCCGAGGGGCGGTAGACATGAAGTGCGAGACCGCCACCCGAGCCGTCGCCATGGCGCTGTTGGCTAGATCCGGATTCCGCCCCAAGGGTGACCTCGTCTTCATCGCTCAGGCGGATGAGGAGAACGGAGAGTTCGAGGTTGGGCTCTGCTGGCTGAGGCACGAACGACCCGACATCCGCTGCGACTATTCGATCGATGAGGGTGGTGGGACGCGCCTGACGCTGGCCGATGGGCGCGTCGTAGTGCCGATCAACGTCGGTGAGAAGGCGACGCTGCCGGTCCGCGTCACGGCACTCGGCGAGGCCGGCCACGCCTCCACGCCGGCGGCCGGCGACAACGCAGTGCTCCTCCTGGCCACTCTGATCGACCGGCTCGGACGGCACCAGACCAAGAGGAGACTGCTTCCGGAGACTCGCCGCATGCTCGAGGTTCTGGTTGGGGACTTCGAAGACGACAACCTCGATGAGGCTCTCGACAAGGCGGTGACTCTTCACCCGACCTACGCAGAGGATTTGCCTCCGTTGTTCGGCGCCACGATTGCTCCTACTTTGTTGCAGGGCTCGAGCGCTCGCAACGTCATGCCCGGTCGGGCCGCCGTCGTGTGCGACTGCCGCGTCCTCCCAGGGATGGGGCCTGCCGATCTCGAGAGCGAGTTTCGAGCGGCGCTCGGCTCGGATATCTCCTACGAGCTCGAGTTCATCGAGCCGCCGATCGGCGGCTCGATGGTTCCTATCGACACGCCTCTGTTCCCGCTGTTCGAGGAATTCCTGGCGCATGAGGATCCCGAGGCCACTTTGATTCCGACGATCTGCACGGGTTTCACGGACTCCCACTACATGAGAGAGGCCTTCGGGACCGCGGCTTACGGATTCTGGCCCACCAAACACACGCCGATCGACGTCTATCTCAGCGGCATCCACAACAAGGACGAGCGCATCCACGTCGAGGACCTCGTCTACGCGACCCGCTTTCACCTGTTCATGGCGGAGCGCTTTCAATCGCTGAACCACTAGTGGGGCCACCTGGGCCCGCTTGACCTAGGGTCTGGGCGGGGGAGAATCCATTGAGGCGGGAAAAGGGTGGAGGGAGCATGGTCGACAGCGCAAGGGACGTCAAGGAGTTTCTCTGGAAGGGGCGGACGGGCCCGTTCTCGCTTCAGTTGGGTCCGGGTGTGTTCGCGCCGAGCAGCACGAGCACGATGGTGGCCGAGGCACTAGAGGTCAACCAGGGAGACGTCGTCGTGGATGCCGGTTGCGGCAGCGGCGTCCTGTCCTTCGTGGCGGCGCGACTCGGAGCGAGCCGGACTTACGGGTGTGACATCTCCGAGGAGTCCGTGCGCATGGCCCGAGCCAACGCGCGCCAGCTTGGGCTCGAGGGCATCACCGAGTTCCGCGTCGGCAGCCTCCTCGAACCGGTACGCGACGTGAGGGCCGACATCCTCATCGGCGACGTGTCGGGCATACCCGACCCCATTGCGGAGATCACCGGATGGTTCCCCGACGGTCGCGGAGGCGGCCCCACGGGGGCTGAGTTGCCGGTGGCGATGCTGTCCGAGATCAACGACGTGCTAAGGCCGGGCGGCCGCATGTACCTGCCGACCGGGACCATCCAGGCCGAGAAGAACGTACTGGAGGCCGCGCGGCGTGTATTCGGAAACAACATCGAGAAGCTCGCCGAGCGGGAATTCCCGCTGCCGAATCTGGTGGCGCGCTCCAAGGACGTCGCCCGGCTCGTGTCCGAGGGCCTCATCAGTTTCCGTCAGCGCGGCAGCAGGATGCTGTGGCGTCTCACGATCTGGCGGTGCGTGAAGAACTGAGCGACTTCGAGTGGGCCGAGGCGACCCTCGCCGAGCTATCTCAAGCGATGGTAGATGGCCGGACCTCCGCGCGCGCGCTTGCCGAGGACCACATCGCTCGGATAGACGCGATCGACTCGGCCGGGCCGCGCCTCAACTCGATAATGGAGATCAATCCCGAAGCGCTCCCGATCGCCGCGCAACTCGACGAAGAGCGATCCCATGGGAACGTTCGGGGCCCGCTACACGGCATCCCGGTGCTCCTGAAGGACAACATCGACACAGCAGACAGCATGCAGACCAGCGCGGGCTCGCTCGCGCTTATTGGATCGCGACCCACGCGCGACGCGTTCGTGGGCCAACAGCTGCGCGCGGCCGGCGCCGTCATCCTCGGAAAGACGAACCTCAGCGAGTGGGCGAACTTTCGCTCGACTCATTCGTCCAGTGGCTGGTCGGGGCGGGCGGGACAGTGTCTCAATCCCTATGCGCTGGATCGCAACCCCTCGGGCTCTAGCTCGGGCTCCGCCGCCGCGGTGGCTGCAGGTCTGGCGCCGGCCGCTCTCGGAACGGAGACCGACGGGTCCATCGTCTCCCCCGCCGGCGCGAACTCCATCGTCGGCATTAAGCCCACCGTCGGGCTCACGAGCCGTGCCGGAGTCGTACCGATAGCCCACAGCCAGGACGTCGTCGGGCCTATGTGCCGCACCGTCGCCGACGCGGCCGCGGTGCTCGGCGGGATCTCCGGCGTCGACCGGCGCGACAAAGCGACGCGCTCGGGTCGGGACCACGCGCCCAACGACTACACCAGGTTCCTGGATGCGGGCAGACTTCGGGGAGCGCGCCTGGGAGTGTGGCGACGTGGTGGCTTCGGGCACGACGCTACGGACGCCATCATTGGGGAGGCGATCGACTCGTTGCGCGACGCGGGGGCGACGATCGTCGATCCCACCGACGTTCGCAAGGCGGGAAGCATCGAGGACCTCGGGTACACCCTGTTGCTGTACGAGTTCAAGGCCGATCTCAACGAGTACCTTCATACGCGCCCCGGCCTCGCCGTCCAATCGCTCGAGGACCTCATCAGCTTCAACGAAGAGCACGCCGACGAGGAGATGACTTGGTTCGGCCAAGAGATCTTCCACCAAGCACAGGACACCGGCTCGCTGCGGGACAAGCCTTACCGCAAGGCCAGAAACACAGCCCAAAGGTTCGCTCGAGTCGACGGAATCGACAGGACCATGCGCGCTCACCGCCTCGATGCGATCATCGCTCCCACGGGTGGCCCTCCCTGGCTCACCGATTTCGCCAAAGGCGACGATCACGAGTTCGGAAGCTCGACGCCCACAGCCGTTGCGGGTTATCCCAGCATCACCGTGCCCGCGGGCTACGTCTCGGGACTCCCGGTTGGTCTGACCTTCATCGGGCGCGCCTGGAGCGAGCCGCAATTGATCGGCTACGCCCATTCCTTCGAACAAGCGACGAAGGCGCGCAGGAGCCCTGAGTTCACCTCGGCGGCAAAGGCCGAGGGCTACCGCGAGCGATAGGCGTCAGGCGAGCGGATTCCAGCGGCGCAGCGTCCTCCACTCGCGCTCGTAACCCAGCACTCCGACGCCGGAGGTGTCCAGCGCGAACAGGCTGGCGGCCGAGGGAGGCAGGCCGAGGTAGGTCGCGGTGAGTATCCGCAGAGAATGACCGTGGGCGAACAGCAGCACGTCTCCGGAGATCTTCTCGCAGCGATCGACGACCCGCCTCACTCTCGCCGCCACCTCGTCGATGGTCTCTCCTCCTTCGGGGCCCTGATCCCACACCGACCAGCCGGGCAATCGCTCACGGATCTCCGCCGTGGTGAGCCCCTCGTAGTCGCCGTAATTCCATTCCGCCAGATCGCCGTCGAGCTCGGCTGGCTCCGCGAACCCCATCAGCTCCGCCGTCTCTCGGGCTCGCAGCAGCGGGCTGCACAGCACCAACTCGAACTCCCGGCTGGAGACCAAGGGAGCCGCGGTCCGCACTTCGGCCCGGCCGGCTTCGGTCAGCGGCAGGTCGGTCGTGCCCGTGTGGCGCCCCGCCTTGCTCCATTCCGTCTGGCCGTGACGGACCAGGACGATCTCGCCACCGCCCCCCTCGGGGGTCATCGGACGGCGCACCAACGGCCGGTCACCTAATTGCGGAGCGCGCACTCGTTGGCGCCAAGCCTCTTGGCGGCGCTGTCCGAACGCACGACCCAGAACTCCAATCTGCGCGCGGGGTTGCGAGCACGCTTGTCGTTGTTCGCCTGGAGGGAAACGCTGAGCCTCTCGAGAGTCGAGCCGACCTTGGCGAACGACGACAGAAACGCGCGGATCTGCCTATCCGATCCCTCTGGTCGCTCGAGCTCCCGAATGTCGGAAACCATCCCGTTAACCAGGCGACTACCCTGCTGGACGCTGCGCGCACGATTGACGTTCCTCAGATTGTTGAGCTTCGACACCTCGGGTTCGCAGATGTCGTTGACCGAAACCACGTAGTCCTGTTTGCTTGGCGCTCCGCCGGCGATTAGCGAGTACAAAAGGTATCCGGCGACCAACACCACCACGACCCCAAGGGCGACCAGAAGCCCGCGCTTAGAACCGCCGCGCTGGATCGCACCTCCCCCGACCCTTTGGCGCGAGGGCAACTCCGAAGTCGGGGCTCGCATCTCGGAGTCGGCTTCGGCATCGGAAGTGCCCTCCGGCTCATCTGACGAAACGCGCTGCACAGGGATGGGAAGATCGGTCGGCGACGTCGGAGGGACAACGATGCTCGAGACACTCGTCGCGTTGGGATCATCCTCCACTGCAACGTCGAGTCGCGTTTGTCCAACACGGATGATGTCGCCGTTACTCAATCGAGTGGGTCCGGAGATCTTCAGCTCGTTGACAAAGGTCCCGTTGGTCGAGTCCAGGTCCTCGATCTCAACGCCGCCATCAACCGGGCGGACGACCGCGTGGCTGCGCGATACCTCGGTGTCGTCCTCGATGACGAGATCGGTGTCCTCGCGGCCGACACTGACCTCGTCGAACCCCACCTCGATTCGCCGGCCCCTCATGGGACCGTCTCTCACGATCAAGCTCGCCACCGGGCGATCTCTCCTTCGCGTTCCGGACTTGGAAACGGGTATGACACCCGCGAACGAATCCTGGCAGACAGAACATACGATCACTTCGCCGATCCTCCGGGAGGGCAACGTGAAGGTTCTGATCAGTGGCTCCAGCGGGTTCATAGGCTCGGCTCTGGTCGATCGTCTGACCGCGTCCGGCCACCGCCTGATTCGGCTGATCAGGCGCGAGGTCCCGCCCGGTCAGGAGGCCGTGAGGTGGGAGCCGAGCCGGGGCCGGATCGACGGCGCCGGCCTCGGGGGCGTCGAAGCCGTGGTTCACCTCGCCGGCGAGGGCATCGGTGACCACCGCTGGACCGAGCGGCACAAGGCCCGCGTGCTCAACAGCCGGGTCGCCGGTACTCATCTTCTGGCCGAGACCGTCGCGAACCTAGAGCCTCCTCCCAAGGTCATGATCAGTGCTTCCGGCGTGCACTACTACGGCGACCGAGGTGACGAGAAGCTGACCGAGGAAAGCGCTTCCGGAGACGGATTCCTCGCCGGCGTCGTAGAGCAGTGGGAGACGGCATCGCAACCGGCAGCAGCAGCGGGCATCCGCGTCGTGAACACCCGACAGGGAGTTGTGCTGAGCCCGAAGGGCGGCGCGTTCAAGAGGCAGCTGCTCCCCTTCAGACTCGGGCTCGGCGGGAAGCTCGCGTCAGGCGAACAGTACTTCAGTTGGATCACGCTCGATGACTACCTCTCGGTCATTCAGTTCCTGCTCGAACACGATGAGCTCTCGGGTCCCGTCAACGTGACCTCGCCGAACCCGGTGACGAACGCCGAGTTCACCCGGGCTCTGGGGGCTGCTCTCAGCCGGCCCGCGCTGCTAAGGGTTCCGGGCTCCGTTTTGAAGCTGATGTTCAGCGCCGAAATGGCCGAGGAGATGCTGCTCATGGGCCAGCGCGTGTTTCCCGCGCGTTTGCTGAACTCGGGCTTCGAGTTCGGCGACCCCGAGGTCGAGGCCGCGCTCCGCAGGTTGGTGACCTAGCTCCGTAACGCGCCGCCGGTCGGAGCGTTCTAACTACTGCGACCCGCCTTGGCGGGCGGCAACTAGTGGTGGGCCTCTGCGAAACTCTCGTTCCAGGAACTCACAAGGGGGTGTCAGCGTGACAGTCGACGCAGGCCAGAGGGTCTTCGGCGGTCGCTATGAGGCCAAACGCTCGGTGGGGAGCGGGGGCATGGCCGAGGTCTATCTCGCCTACGACCAGCTGCTCGATCGTGACGTCGCCGTCAAAGCGCTGAACGAGCAACTGGCACGTGATCCCCACTTCATCGAGCGCTTCCGGCGCGAGGCCCGGACCGCGGCGCGACTCAGTCACCCCAACATCGTTGCGCTACACGACTACGGTGCCACCGACGACTCCTACTTCATCGTCATGGAGTTCATCGAAGGTCATACAGTGGCCGACCTCGTTGCGGTCGAGGGTCCGATCGAGGCCCTGCGCGCCGCCCGCATCGTTTCGGACGTCTGCGCCGCGCTCGAGCGAGCGCATGGAGCCGGGCTCATCCATCGCGACGTTTCTTCTGGCAACGTAATGATCAGCGCCGCAGGAGAGACCAAGGTCACCGACTTCGGGATCGCCCGGGTGCTCGACCAGCGCGATCAACAGACCACCGCGGGGGGCAACACCGTGCTCGGGACCGCGGCCTACATCTCGCCGGAACAGGCTCAGGGCCTCGATCTCGACGAGCGCACCGACATCTACTCGCTCGGCGTGGTGATGTTCGAGATGCTGACCGGGAGGACTCCGTTCGTGGCCGACAACCCGCTGGCGCTCGCTTCACAACACGTCATGAACGAGCCGCCGCGTCCGTC
>JBOGWU010000144.1:0-1958 GCA_050693935.1 Actinomycetota bacterium
CATACCCTGAGACATTCGTTCGCCACGCACATGTTGGACGCAGGAGCAGATATAAGGGTGGTGCAGGAGTTGCTGGGGCACGCAAACCTGGCGACGACCCAGGTGTATACCCTGGTCAGCGACAGCCGGCTACGTGAGGTCTATCTGACCTCTCATCCACGGGCCCGTAGCTGAGCCGAGCAACACCGAAACCAGAGAACCTCTCGAAGCAACCCAGAGTTAGGGGATGTGATGGAGCAGGACAAGCTGAAGATCGTGCGCGCGGAGCTCGAGGCCGAGCTCGCATCGGTCACCCACCAGCTCGCCGAGCACGGCGCGACGCCTAATCCCGAGGCGGCCGTCGAGGTGTCCACCGACGAGGGCTTCGCGGATTCCGCTCAGGCCACCACCGAGCGCTCCGAGATGCTTTCGCTGATCGAGCAGCTCCAGCACTCCCACGGCGCCATCACCAAGGCGCTGAGGCGCATGGATGAGGGCGTCTACGGGAAGTGCGAGCGCTGCGGCCAGGACATACCCATCGAACGGCTCGAGGCCCGCCCGACCGCCAGCCTCTGCGTCCAGTGCGCCCAGCTCGTGTCCTCCTAGAGATCGACCGGTGAGCGCGAGCGGGGCTCGCTCGGTATGCATCGTCGTGCTCGATTCGGTGGGGATCGGAGGAGCTCCCGACGCCCGCGACTTCGGAGATGAGGGCTCGTCGACCCTGCCCAACACCGCGCTGGCGGTGGGCGGGATCTCGCTTCCCAACCTGGGAGCGCTCGGTCTCGCCAACATCGTCGAGGTTCAAGGGGTGGAGCCTGCAAACCCGGCGACGGGCGCCTTCGGCTCGATGATCGAGACCTCGCCGGGCAAGGACACGACCACCGGGCACTGGGAGATCGCGGGGATCGTGCTCGACAAGCCCTTTCCTCTCTATCTCGAGGGGTTTCCGCCCGACGTGGTCGCCGAGTTCGAAAGGCAGGCCTCGGTGGAGGTTCTGGGCAACTATCCGGCGTCGGGCACCGAGATCATCGAGAAACTGGGTGCCGAGCACCTGGCCACAGGGAAGCCGATCGTGTACACGTCGGGCGACAGCGTCTGGCAGATCGCGGCTCACGTCGACGTCGTCCCCCTGAAGAGGCTCTACGAGCTGTGTGCGATCGCGCGGGCGCTGCTGGTGGGGGAGCACGAGGTGGGACGGGTCATCGCCAGGCCTTTCGAGGGGGCTCCCGGCCGGTTCCGGCGCACGCCCGACCGCCATGACTACGCCGTGCCTCCACCGGCCGAGACCGTGCTAGACGAGATCAAGGCGGCGGGCCTCGAGGTGCGCTCGGTCGGAAAGATCTACGACATCTTCGCCGAGCGGGGGTTCACGCACTCCCACCCCACTCGCTCGAACGACGACGGCGTCGCCGCCACCATCGAGGAGATCGAGGCCTGTAGTGGCGGGCTGGTGTTCACGAACCTCGTCGATTTCGACCAGGCCTACGGCCACCGCAACGACCCGAAGGGGTACGCCGAGGCCCTGGAGGACTTCGATCGGGCCCTGCCAGAGATCGTCGGCGCCCTGGGCCCCGACGACGTCCTGTTCCTCACCGCCGACCATGGCAACGACCCCACCACGGGGTCAACCGATCACTCCAGGGAGCGGGTCTTCCTGCTGGCCACCGGCGGGCCGGTCACCCCGGGGGCGGACCTTGGGGAGCGAGCCTCGTTCACCGATCTCGGGGCCACCGCGGCGGAGCTGCTTGGAGTGGACACGGCGACGCCCGGTCGCTCGTTCGCGAGGCTTCTCACCGGCTAGTAGCCGCCTCGCCGAAAGTCACATCTTGTGCAATCGGTTACACGGGTGATACTGTCCGCAGCCCATATAGCGATTTGTCGACAAGTAGTCATGGCGACGGTTAGGGAGGCTGCATGGAGGAATCTCACCGTTACAACGGCACCACGCAGGTTCTGAGCGAGCGCGTCTCCGAGCTCGA
>JBOGWU010000145.1:0-10315 GCA_050693935.1 Actinomycetota bacterium
GAGCATCTGCTAGCGTAGGCTCCGAACTCCGGAGGGGAGTATCCCGAATGGCGCCATCGTCACTACGGCTTCGGCCCGGTGGTGCCGGCCCGCTGAAACGGGCGGGAGAGACCTTCGGCTATCGGATTCCGACTGAATAGCCGGAGGTACACATGGACGTACCGATGTGGGGATGGATCGCCTTCATCGCCTTCATCATCGCGATGCTCGCCATCGATCTCTTCCTTCATCGCGACAACCACAGCGTCTCCGTCAAGGAAGCCAGCATCTGGAGCCTGGTATGGATCATCATGGGCACCAGCTTCGGGGGCCTTATCTGGTGGCTCGAGGGCGGGACGCTGGCTGCCGAATACATCACCGGGTACATCCTCGAGAAGAGCCTCTCGGTCGACAACATCTTCGTCTTTGCACTGATCTTCACCTACTTCGCGGTCCCTCTGAAGTACCAGCACAACGTTTTGTTCTGGGGAATCTTCGGAGCGCTGGTGTTTCGTGCGATCTTCATATTCGCGGGCGCGGCGCTGCTCGAGCAGTTCCACTGGATGATCTATGTCTTCGGTGGGTTCCTGCTGTTCACCGGAGTGCGGATGTTCTTCCACGACGAGGAGGAGATCCATCCCGAGCGCAACCCGGTTCTCAGGGCCCTGCGCAAGGTCTTTCCGATCGCCAAGGACTACGACGGGTCCAAGTTCTTCACGATTGAAAACGGCAAGCGCCTCGCCACGCCACTGCTCGCCGTGCTCGTCGTGGTCGAGACCACCGACATCATCTTTGCGGTGGACTCGATCCCCGCCATCCTCGCCGTCACCACTGACCAGTTCCTCGTGTTCTCGTCCAACGCCTTCGCCATTCTTGGACTGCGAGCCCTGTACTTCCTGCTGGCCGGCGTCATGGACAGGTTCATGTACCTGAGGGCGGGGCTGGCCCTCGTCCTGGTCTACGTCGGCATCAAGATGCTGATAAGCGAGTTCTACAAGATCCCGACCCTGGTCTCGCTGGGGGCGATAACGGTGATCTTGACGGTGGCGGTGGTTGCTTCGCTGAGGGCCACGACGCCCGAGCAGCGCCAGGAGATGGCCGACAGGAAGAATCACGCGCCCGCGAAGCCCGAGGAGGCCAAGGAAGAAACCCCGGCCGACTGACCGGCCGGCGACCCCCGACCACCTTCGGAGCTACAGCCCGCGCAAAGAGCGGTCAGGTCTCCAAAGGTGCGGGCGGCCATCTAATCCGGCCGTTCGGATTGGGTCAGGCTTCGGCGGGCGGGGCCGGTGGGGTCTCTCGCTCGAAGCGGGGTCGCAACCTTCGCACCAGCAGGGCCACTATCAGGGCCATGATCGCTACCGGCAGAATCACGCCGGAGGCGACGATGACCGCCGAGATCACGCCCATGAAGCCGTCTACTGCATCGGCCCATGCCTTGCCCAGCGTGCCCGCCTTCTCCTCGGCGGGGGGCGCAACTCCGGCCTCGACGACGTCGACCGACAGGGTCGAAAACGAGGTCTGGTCGTTCAGCACGCGCAGGCGGCCGCGCATGCGCTCGATGTTCTCCTGTACCCGCTCGAGCTGATTCTGGACCTTGATGGTGTCGCCGATGGTGGTGGCCTCGCCCATCAGGTTCAGCAGCACGCGCTCGGCAGTTCGGGCATTGCGAATGCGGGATTGCAGGTCGACGAACTCGTCGGTGACGTCCTGGGTGTCGACGTACTGGCTCTCGATGTTGCCGATGTCGGTGAGCTGAGTCAGCGCGTCCTCGAAGCGACTCGACGGGATCCTGACCACCACGTTCCCGCGGCGCGCTCCCGAATCGTCGATGGCGGTCGCTTTCACGATGCCACCGAGCCGGACGGCGAGATCGATGACCTCGTCCACGCCGTCCTGGAAAGCGCCTCGCTCGACCTCGAGCTCCACCTGGCCGTTCTTGATAACCTTCGGAGAGCCGAATACGCTGTCGGCCTGCGTGAGGTCGATCTGCCCGATCGAGCCGAGCCCGCCGGGGGCCGGCTCGGACAGACCAGAGCTCGATTGCTCCAAATCCATGGCGAACTGGTCAGACCCACCACCTCTCCCAGCGCTGTCCCTCTGGACCTCCTCCGCCTGGCCACCGGCGGAGCCACCATCGCCGCTACCGTCATCCGAGCCACCGCAAGCCGCAGCCCCCAGCACCAGCACCGTCGCGAGCGCGGCCCGCGCGATCCACCTCGAAGCTCCAAGCTTGGCGACCATGGCATTCCTCCTCGCTCGTCGTAACGCTTGGACGGAGCGAGAGGCGTCAAAGGTTCCAGGTCGTCAGGTAGTGGCCGCCTCGTGGACCAGAACGCCGTCCTTGTAAACGGCCTCGATGCGGTGGGCCAGGGTCTTCAGGTCGAAGGGGTCACCGTCGAGCACCACCAGGTCGGCGCGCTTGCCGGCCTCTATCGTCCCGAGCTCGTCGCCGAGCCCCATCAGCTCGGCCGCAACCGAGGTCGTCGCGGCAAGCACCCGTTCCGGCGCCATGCCGCATTCGGCCATCAGCTGAAGCTCGTCCAGATTCTCTCCGTGAGGCGTTACACCGCTGTCGGTACCCATGGCGACTTTCACCCCGGCCTGGATCGCCCACGTTACCGAGGTGCTCTTCGATGACGTTTCTCGCCTTTTCGAGGATCGCCGGCGGGAGGTCGACCCCGGCCTCCGCCGCCCTCACCACACCGGTGGGCGCCATGAGCGTGGGAACAAGGAAGGTGCCGCGCTCGAGCATCAGCTCGATGGCCTCGTCGTCCAGGTAGATGCCGTGCTCGATCGAGCGAATCCCGGCCCGCACGGCGTTCTTGATGCCCTCGTTCGCCTGGGCATGACTCATCACGAAGCGCTCGGCGGCGTTCGCTTCGGCGACCAGCGCGTCGAGCTCGTCGGGTCGAAAGTGAGCGTGATGCGGCTCGTCGCCGGGCGACAACACCCCGCCCGAGGTCGCGACCTTGATGACATCGGCTCCGTAACGGACGAGCTCACGCACCTTCCGCCGCATCTCGTCTGGCCCGTCGACGACGTTGTCCGGTGATCCTGGATGAACGGGAAAGAGCTTGAACTCGAAGCCCGACGGCAGCCAGCCGTCACCGTGACCTCCCGTCTGGCAGATCATCGTGATCGATATCTGCATGCGAGGCCCTTCGACGAGGCCGTCCGCGACCGCCTGCTTTATTCCGAGGTCGGCGCCGCCCGCGTCGCGCACGGTGGTGATCCCCGTCCCGATGGTTCGTCTCAGGTTCTCAACTGCCTGAAAGAAGCGGTAGCTGAACGGGCTCTGGAGATGCCGCCACAGGTCGATACCGGTGAGCGCGACGTGAACGTGGCAGTCGAACATTCCCGGCAACAGGGTCTTGCCGGTTATGTCGATCGAGTGATCACCGTCGAGGGCCGGGCCCACGTCGACGATGCGACCCTCCTCGACAACCACGTCGGCGCCCGCGGGGGCGGAGCCCGTCCCGTCGAACACCTCTGCGCCCGTGAACACCGTTCTCATGCAGCTACCCCCGGCTCGGTGAATTTTGGGATAACGGTAGCCGAAGCCTCAGACCGAGACCTCGTCGGCAAAGCACCAACGCCAGTCCTCATTCGGCTGCGCGCTCTGGACGATCGGGTGCTGAGTCTCGTGAAAGTGCGCCCTCGCGTGCTTATTCTTCGAGGAGTCGCAACAGCCGACGTGACCGCACACGAGACAGAGGCGAAGGTGAACCCAGCGGTCGCCCATACGGAGACACTCCTCGCAGCCGTCGCTCCTCGGCTCTACCTCGTTGATCTGATCCAGATGCGTGCACAACTCGGCCACGGCTCTGCCTTCCCTCGACTCGACGCCTCCTATGGCGACGCGACAACGGGCCCGATTATTCCCCGAAGACGTGCCAGAGGAGCGTGCGCTCCTTGGGCTCATCCAGCTCCACGAAGATCAGCCGCTGCCATTGTCCCAGCAGCGGCTCTCCCGCGGCCACTGGAATCGAATGTGACGTTCCGCCGAAAAGCATCTGCGCAACGTGGGACCAGCCGTTGGCGCGCTCGTTCGGCTGCACATTCTGCGTTCGGACGGATAGATCGTCGTGAGCGAAATAGCCGTCGGTCGGCACGAGTCGTTCGAGGTGCCTCCTGACATCGTTGTGGGCTCCGTCTTCCCACTCGTTGATGATGAGACCGCAGGTCGTATGCCTGCAGTAGGCGACCACACATCCGTCCGTTATCCCAGAGTCCTTGATGGCGCGCTGCAGCTCCTCGGTTACGTCGAGGAAATCGCCCCTCTTCTCCGCGACGATCACCGACTCCGTAGTCTTGCTTCTCAATTCGAACCTCCTATGGAATACAGGTTCGGAGCACAGCCTCACTCTCCGACGTGTTGTTCAGGATCTCGCGCGCAGTGCCGCGCGAGGCATTGAAGGACCACAGCGGCTCTTTGTCGTCGAGGTCAGCGCGCAGGTCGACGAGAGCACAGGATCGTTCCGGTTCCGGCAGCGTCGCCAGCGCAGGCACCGCGTCCGCGCTCAGGCTCCGCACGTACGAGATGTCGATCTTGCCGATCTCCTTGAAGCGCTCGACGTTGCGATGGGCAATGAACGCATCCGGGCGTATCAGGCTGGAGCAGACCAAGACGAGGGCGGACAGAATCAGCACGGTTCGAGGGAGCCAGCGCGCACTCCTTGTCATCCCCGCAATCGCAACCACCGTGAACACCGCGGCGAACCACAGCAAAATCACGTGCACCGCGAAACGCAGCCGGGTGAAACCATAAACCTCCTCATAAAGCGCAAGTCTCTTCAGAGCGCTAATGAGCACCACGAGCGCAAGCACTATCAGGATCCCGCCGAGCGCCCGGAAGACTTGTTCGTCTCGGTTCGAGGTGCGCGCCGCGTATCGAGACATAATCGCCAACACCGTCAGCGTTAGCGCGGCCACGGCAAGAAGTTCGAAAAACCCTGAGCGCGCGTATTGCGAGTAGGTCAGACCAGAAGTTGCAAGTACGTGGGCGCGGCCCCCGAAAAGCACGGTCACCTGGACCGCGACGAAGACGGCGAACAGGACATCGAGCATTATCAGCGCCGTGATCCACTCGTCGCGACCAAGGTTCAGACGACGTCCAAAGACGGCTTCTGCCCTGAGACGTTTCGCCCACTCTTCGGGGCCTCCGCTACCAACTCTCGAGGCGGGAGCGAAACTGACGAGTGCTCCGGCGAAGGTGGCCACTACCCCGGCGGCAACCATTCGCGCCGGAAGCAGACCGAGATCTACGCTCGGAACCGCTAGCACAGACTCTGCGAGCCGAGCGAAGGCTTGATCGGCGGCGGCGAACAACCCACCGAACACGATGGTCAGAAAACCACCGAGCAGCAGGCCCCGCGCCAGGGGCAGCGCGGCGTGCATGCGATCGTGTGCCTTCGGGTGATCGTGGGAACGCATCAGCCAAGCCAGTGCCGCAGGCGCGCGCCATAGGGCCGCGCTCAACCCCAGGAAGACTCCAGGCCACGTTTGCCCCGACGAGACTGCAAGCGAGGCCAACGCCACCGCCACCAGGAGATCGATCAGAAGCAGCCACGCGCTGGAGGTGTGCAGCGCGACCGAAACCAGGACGAGACTGAGGATCGAGAAAGCAGCCACGTGTGCGCCGAGAGTGCTTCGAAAAGCAAACGCCACTGGGGCTGCCACGACCGCGGCGCAGAGAATCCAGTTGAGCCCAGGAGCCAGCCCGACGAGCAACCAACCACCGGCGATGCCGGCGAGAGCAACCGCCACAGCAATCGGCGGAGGCGCGCCAGGTCGTCCGTCACTCTCTGGTAACGGCCTCACGATGGTGGCCCGGGAAAGGTCACGACCATGCGGCATCCGTGCGGCTCACGCCGTTCTGCCCGAATGTCCCCCCCGTGCATGTCGACTATCCATTTGGCGATGGCTAGACCGAGGCCGGTCCCACCGGCACTGGAGGCCCGCGCCTGGTCCGAGCGATAGAACCGCTCGAACACTCTCGTCGCTTCCTCTGCGGGAATGCCCGGACCCTCGTCGCGCACCTCGATAATGGCGCCCGCTCCGTTGGCACGCGCCGCGACTCCCACGACACCACCGGCGGGCGAGTGAAGTACCGCGTTCTGGATCACGTTGGTGACGACCTGATGGACGCGCTCGGGATCGCCGTTGACGATGAGACCCTCGGGTTCCACTTGGAGAGCGAGCTCGATGCGCCTCGCGCCGCCCTCCTGCCAGAGACTCGACTCTCGAACCGTCTGCTCGAGCAGAGGCTTCACCGCGAAGGGCTGGCGCTCGAACGGGATCGCTCCCGACTCGAGACGAGAGAGGTCCAGGAGCTGCTCGACCAACCGGCTAAGTCGCTGGGTCTGGCTCAGCATGGTCCTCAGCGTCTGCGCGTCCGCCTGCGTCACTCCGTCCACGATGTTCTCGATCGTGGCCTGCAGCGCGGTGAGCGGCGTGCGAAGCTCGTGGCTCACGTTGGCGACGAGATCCTTTCGCATGCGGTCGACCTCGGCGAGCTCGGCGGCCATCTTGTTGAACGCTCGCGCGAGCTCGCCAACCTCGTCGCGCGACGTGTCGATCACGCGCCGCTCGTAGTCGCCGCGGGCCATGGCCCGGGTGGCCGAGGCCATGTCGCGCAGCGGCGAGGTCATCCCCCGGGCCAACAGCTGAATCATGCCGAGCGAAAGGAGGCCCGCGATCAGACCGCAGACGATCAACGGGAGCCCGGCCCAGGTCCCCACCATGACCGCAGCGACCGTCACCCCGACCGCCGCCACGATGACGACACCGAGCTTGATCTTCAGAGAGGTGAACCGGTCGAGGGGACGCATCGGGCCTACGCTCTGCCGGTGGCGTAGCCGACGCCGTGGACCGTGCGAATCACGTCGCCGCCGAGCTTGCGCCGCAGCGCGGCCACGTGACTGTCTACCGTGCGGGCGCCGAAGCCGTCCCTGTAACCCCACACGTCGGCCAGGATCTGCTCGCGCGAGAACACGACATCGGGACGAGACGCGAGCCGGTAGAGGAGGTCGAACTCGGTCGGGGTCAGGTGCACTTCGTCCCCATCGCGGCGCACGTCCCGGGTGGCGGGATCAAGCTCGACATCGAGCACCCCGACCTTCTTCTCTGCCGAGTACTGCGAACGATCGACCCTCCGCAGCAGTGCTTTGACGCGCGCCACCATCTCACGGGGGCTGAAGGGCTTGGTCATGTAGTCGTCCGCGCCCACGCCCAAGCCCACGAGCATGTCGGTTTCCGTCTCGAGAGCGGTGAGCATCATCACGGGAACTGGCCGTTCGCGCTGAATCAGCCGGCACACCTCGAGCCCGTCGATGCCGGGCAACATAATGTCGAGAATCACGAGATCGGGCCGCAACTCCTCGACGAGGCGGACTCCGGATGGCCCGTCGGCGGCGGTCGCCACCTCGTAGCCCTCGCCTCTGAGTCTCACGGCGACGGCGTTGGCGATTGCGTCCTCGTCCTCGATCACAACGATGCTCTGCATGGAGACGAGTCTAGAGAGCCGATGTTCTGAGGGCTGCTGCGAAATGAGGAGATTGTGTGAAGCCCCCGAGGCTCCACGGGGCGAGGTCGACAGACCCCCCAGGCCGACCGAGCTATTTCTTCGACTGTTGGAAGTACGGGTTGGAGCCTCCCGCGTGATCGGTGACGTCCACGACGTTGTTGATCTCCGGGACCGAGTCGGTGATCGCGACCTGGATGCCCTGGGTCAAGGTGACGCTAGCCATCGCGCAGCCCTGGCAGCCGCCACCGAGTCGCAGGAACGCGGTGTCATCCTCGACCGCAACCAGCTCGGCCGAGCCCCCGTGGGACGCGATGGAGGGGTTGATCTGCTGCTCGAGTATCTGCATGACGCGCTGAGGCACATCCCCGGAGAGGTCGGGAGGAGGGCCGGTGATGGCGGGCGACGCGGGGGCGTCGTCGGGGCGACGGAAGAGGCTGTTCTCGCCGATCATCGGACCTTGAGGCGCCTGGCGAGGAGGCCTGTTCGGATTTTCGAGCACCCAGCCCTTGAACTGCGGGTCGTCGCTGAGGTCGATCTTGGCGCCGCCGACTTTGTCGATGGTCTCCTGTGGAATCACTATCGAGAGGTCGTCGTGGCGCTGCACGAGATCGTCCGGACCCACCTCGTCGATGTGCATCAGGTAGAGGTCGTAGAAGTACTGGGCGCCGTCGTCGCCGTCGACCTCGAGCCACAGCGCCAGGTTGGCCGAATCGTCCTGCCCCGAGCGCGCCTGTAGTACCGCCTCGCGGGCTCGCTGCGTGATGGTGACCACCGGTTCCGTCATTTCCCGAACACCTAATTCCCTGTACTCGACCTACTTGTACTTATTCCTTGGGCTCGACGCTTCCTGAATTTGGGGGCGGCGACCCAACCACGCAGGACGCCGACTAGGACATCATAGGACTCATGCGCCGCGTTGTACTCATCATCCCCAGCGCCACCTACAGGGCTACCGATTTCATGGCCGCCGCCGGGCGTCTGGGCCTCGAGCTCGTCATCGCTTCGGATCGCCGCTCCACCCTCGAGGCCCTGATGGGTGACCGCGCGCAGGTCATCCGGCTGGATCGGCCCAACGAGGCCGCGGCGAAGCTGGCCCGGCTGCACGAGCGTCTGCCGCTCGACGCGGCGCTCGGTGTGGACGACCAGGCAGTAATGATCGCCTCGCTCGTCGCCGAGCGCCTCGGTCTCGCCCACTCACAGGTGGCCGCCGTCACCGCGACCAGGGATAAGGCGCGCACCAGGCAGGTACTCACCGCGGCGGGACTCGAGCAGCCTCGCTGGGCGCTCCTGAGGCCCGACGAGGAGGCGACCGCGGCCATCGATCTGGTGGGATTCCCCTGCGTAGTCAAGCCGCTCTCGCTGTCCGCCAGCCGGGGCGTGATCAGGGCGAACACACCGGACGCCGTCCTGGGAGCGATCCACCGGACGCGCGCGCTAGTCCCCGGCGAGCCCCTGCTGATCGAGAGCTACGTGGCCGGCCCCGAGGTGGCCGTCGAGGCGCTTGCGAGCTCGGGTGAGGCCGCCATCCTCGCCATTTTCGACAAGCCCGATCCCCTCGAGGGCCCCTATTTCGAGGAGACGATCTACGTCACGCCTTCCCGGCTGCCCCGCGGGGTCCAGAGCCGGCTCGCCGCCGAACTCCAACACGCCGTCGACGCACTCGGTCTGTCCGAGGGTCCACTCCACGCCGAGTTCCGGCTCGGTAGCTCGGGCCCGGTGCTACTCGAGGTGGCGGCGCGCTCCATCGGGGGCCTGTGCTCGCGCGCGCTCCGGTTCGGGGCGGGCGTCAGCCTGGAGGAGCTCATCCTCAGACATGCCCTGGGCATGGGGTTGGGGCAGCTCGAACTGGAAACCGCCGCCTCGGGTGTGATGATGATCCCGATCCCGGTCGCCGGGACGCTGCGAGAGGTTCGCAACCTCGGCGCGGCCCGGGCCGTGAACGGGGTCGCCGGAATCGAGATCACTATCCCGCCCGGTCAGGCGGTGGTCCCGTTGCCGGAAGGCGATCGCTACCTGGGCTTCATCTTCTCCACCGGGTCGGGGCCCGGCGAGGTCGAGGACTCCCTGCGTAAGGCGCACGCGGTGCTCGACATCGACATCGAGCCCGAGCCTCAGCTCCGAACCTGATCGCAGGCCGTTGGGGTGATCCACGACAACCCGGTCAATTGCTCGTAGAAAACTTAGCCAAGGCGCGGGATGCTCGCACTCCTACGGGAGTGCGATAAGAGGGCATGGGCCTTATCGAGACGCGCGCCGAAGTAGCGCCAGCGCAGCCACAGACACGAACGATCCTCCGAAAAGCCGCCGGCGGGCTGCTGTGGACGCTGAAAATGACCGCCGCGCTGTTCGTCTTCGTGGGCTCCCTTCAGGTGATGAAGACGGGAGCCGCCAGCTTGGAGATTCTGCAACATGGCGGGCCGCTCGTCGCCAACTCCGGGTCAACGCTGGCCTTGGGCTGGCTCGGAGCGCTCCTGGTTCTATCCGGCTCTCCGATTGCGGCCTCTTCCCTGACGCTGGTGTCCAGCGGATCTCTTTCCACCCAGGTGGGATTCTGGATGCTGTCCGGCTCCCGGCTTGGAGCCGCATTCGTGGTCCTGTTCGTGGGGGTGATCTATGCGCTCAGGGGCGGAAGCTGGAAACGAGCCAAGCCGGTCGCTACCGGCATCATCGCCGTCGTCGTCACCGCCCTCGTGTACATCCCCGGCTCCGCCTTGGGTGCGGTCCTGCTGAACGGTGAGGTACTGAGTTCGGTCAATCCCGAACTGCCACTTCAGATATCGAGTGTTCTCGAGATCGCCTACGGTGGGC
>JBOGWU010000146.1:0-3663 GCA_050693935.1 Actinomycetota bacterium
GAACCCTCGACGACCGCGTAGTCGACGCCCCGGTTGCCGGGACCGAACTCTCCCTTGGGAAGTTCAAAGCCCCGTTTGATCGGCGCATCGACCGGAGGAACGAGCCATTTCGGCACCGCCGCAGCCGAGCTCGGCACTCCCCCGGCGACCAGCGCGACCGCCAAGGAGAGCCCAAGTAATCTGTGGCGCCTTGTCAGATCCATGAAGCCAGCATGGCGAACAGCCCTCAGGCAGTCTGTGGCGCGCGCCACACCTGCCCGACATTTTCTCGGCTCGGCAAGGCGGCTACCCGGCGGGGGCCTCCCTTAGCCTCTCCTGACCCGCAGCTGGAGGAACCTGAAGCCCCTTACCACTCCGTCGAGCTCGACCGACTTCTGCCGCTGGAGCCTGCCGCGCCTGCCCCTAAAGCTGGCGATCAGCTCGTTCCCCCTGGGCGCGTTCTCGAGAGAGTCGACGAGCTCGTCGAAGCTATCGATCTTTCCGCCGGCGGGTGAGGAGCACGGACCGAACTCCTCGAAGCAGAAGAGGTCACCCTCACCCAGCCCCGCTCCACCGATCAACTCGATGAAGCCACCTCGGAACCGCCGGGGCACGCCGAAGCGGAGGTTCACGGTCCGAGGGGACCCGGTCTCGACTGGCGTCAGCTTGACTCTCAGGAAGAGGGTGCCGCCCGGCCGGACCCTGATTCGCCGGCCGCTCGTGAAGTTGCGGTTGGTCGTGGAGTGCAGCACCTTCGAGATGCGATACCCGCTTGGCTGGTCGGTGATGGTCGCGTCGATTTCCACGTTCTCAAAGTCGATCTCGGTGAACTTGTTCTCGAGCAGGGTGATCAGCTGGGCGTAGAACTCGAACGTCGAGCCAAAGGCGATGTCGAACTCGTTCGAGTAGAGGTTGGAGCGACTGAGCGACCAGGGATCGCCGTCCTCGGTTACTCCCGTCACCGTCCAGGCGACCTCGGAGCTTCCTTCTCCGATCTCGTCGAAGGTCGAGTCGAGGCTGCCGAGCAGATGGTTGAACCCCAAAGTGGGAACCACATCGTCGGTTACTGCCTCACTGGCACCGTCTAAGATGCGGCCGATGTCGGGGGCCACGATGTGACTGGTCAGCGGCCGGGTCTCGGGGATTACGCCCAGCAGAGAACGGATCCCCGCCAGGCGATCCTGATCGATCGTGCCCACCAGCTCCGTGATGTCGGCGAGCTTGTACGCACCGAACAGCGGATCGGCGACGATCGTGTGAGTGAAGCCGGCGTTGGCTCCGAGCTCCGTCCGGCCCTGGAAGGTGAACGGGTGCCCGAACGCCACGGCCTTGTCATCACACACCAGGGTGGTGGTGCCGATCGCGCCCATCGTGACGTCTCCGTAGGACAGAGCTCCGCCGAAGGTGTCGCCGGCTCCGATCGTGGCGGGGTTCGCGCCCGGCTCGGCCGCTTCGGAGGACGAGCCCGGGGTGACCCGATAGGCGTTGCCCTCTCTCTTGATCGCCCTCTGCAGCAACTCGCGTCCGCGCTGGGCCACACCCGAGACGCTGAGCGGGGTTCGTAGACGCTTCAAGCTGAACTCGTCGGAGGCGACATTGGTGCGGGCGTCGACCGTCTGGGCCAGGCGTCCCGACAACGCGACTTTCTTGCGAGCGGTGAGCTCGAGCCCGGACGGGTAGTCGAGCAGCTCCATCAGGTCTTCCGCGGTGGTGAGGCCGCCGATCTTGGAGGGACCACCGGACAGGCCAAAGGCGACCGCACCGATGAGGCGACCATCGTCCGCGTAGACCGGCGAGCCCGACATTCCGAACCAGATGCCGCCGGCCTTATCGATGGCCGGGCTGGAGGTCTCGACGACTATCATGTCGCGGCCCGGCGCCACGCCGTCCGGCAGAACGCCGAGGACCTCGACGTCGAAGGGCTCCGGCTCGGTTCCCGTGGACACCGTGAAGCCCGTTCCCGTCATTCCCTGGGTCACTTCGGCAGTGGGCATCGCCTCGGGACAATCTTGGGGAGCCACAACCTGGGCGCTGGCGGGCCCGGGCACCAGGCCGGTGGCGGCTAGAGCAATCGCCGCCGTGGTCGCTAGAATCCGAACGCCAACAACCCGGTCCACCAATCTCATTCTCCACCCCTAACTATGAGGGCCCAAGCCCGCCCGACACTTGTGGTGATTCTCTACCTATGGCCCTCCGACGTCCTCCGGTTAGGAAAAGTTGCACCGAAGTTTTTCCTGGCCTGAATACACTCATCGACTATGACGACAGTCACTTTGATCCGCGGGGATGGAATCGGGCCAGAGGTCGCAACTGCGACAAAGCGCGCCGTCGACGAGCTCGGGTGTGGAATCGAGTGGGACGTCCACGAAGCCGGAGTGCTTGCCATCGAGACCCACGGCAATCCACTGCCGCCACACGTTCTCGACTCGATCAAGGAAAACAAGGTCGCGATCAAGGGCCCGGTTACCACTCCCGTCGGGACCGGCTTTCGCTCGATTAACGTCGCTCTGCGCCAGGACCTCGATCTGTTCGCGAGCGTGAGGCCGTGCCGGCTCTACGAGGGGGTTCCGTCCCCCCACGATCAGGTAGACATCATCGTGGTGCGCGAGAACACCGAGGATCTCTACGAGGGTATCGAGTTCGAAATGGGCTCGCCCGAGGTCGAGAAGCTACGCGGCTACCTCAAGTACATGCACGGATTTGCCATCCGGAGAGATGCGGGGGTGTCGGTCAAGCCGATATCGATCACCGCGACGCGCGACATCGTCAACTTTGCCTTCGAGCTGGCTCGCAAGCACGGCCGCAAGAAGGTCACGCTCGGCCACAAGGCCAACATCATGAGGTTCTCCGACGGAGTATGGCTGGAGACGGGCGAGAAGAGCTCGACCGAGTACCCGGACGTCTCCTTCGATGAGATGCAGGTCGACGAGATGGCCATGGCGCTGGCGTGGATCCCCAAGGACCTCGACGTGCTGGTGCTTCCCAATCTCTACGGAGACATCATCTCCGACCTCTGCGCCGGGTTGGTCGGGGGCCTCGGCGTTGCTCCCGGCATGAACCTCGGCAAGCGCTACGCGGTGTTCGAGCCGACCCACGGATCGGCGCCGGACATCGCGGGAAAGGGCATCGCCAACCCTCTCGCAATGATGCTGTCGGCGACGCTCATGCTGCGCCACCTCGATCTGTTCGAGGATGCCGATCGTCTCGAGCGAGCGGTCGCAACGGTGCTGAGGGAGCGCAAGGTGGTCCCCGGCGATCTGCGACCTCCTGGTGCCCCGGCTACGACCGACGCGATCACCGCGGCCGTCGTTGCCGCGATTCAAGACGGTCTCTAGATGAGCGATCTGCGCCGGGCGCTCGACTTCATGACCTGGGTCGAGAACCGGTGCTCGACTCGCATCGAGCCGTGGCGGTGGGGCAAGGCGGTGTTCAACGACGACTTTCCCAGGGTCTACGACTTCAACTTCCTGCGTATCGAGGGAGTTCCCGACGACTTCGATTTCACCGAGCTCATGGACCAGGCCTTCCGGCTGCATACCGCGGCCGGTCATAAGCACCGCAAGGTCGTCATCGAAGACGAGGCGATGGGACGCTCGCTGCAGACGCGCTTTGGGTCCGGGGGCTGGGACGCGGCCGAACTCCTCGTGATGATCTACCGCGGGGCGGGCTCGGCCGGACCGCAGG
>JBOGWU010000147.1:0-23540 GCA_050693935.1 Actinomycetota bacterium
AAGGCGACATAATGATGATTACCGGCGCTTTATCCGCCTCCTGGTCTTCTGGCGAGCGGCGGCCACAAGGGCGACGAGTGTCGTCGCAAGGCTGAGCAGCGGGAACCAGTCACCGATGCGCGCGTAGAGCGTGATGTCCTCGGCGAAGCGAAGTTCGTGAACGAGCGTGGCCGGCACCCACAGCGGGGTCGAATCGACGACCTCTCCGCTCGGTGAGATGAACGCCGAGATTCCGCTGAGCGCAGCGTGCGCCACCCATACGCCGTTCTCGACCGCCCGTACCCGGCTGAAGGCGACATGCTGTGCCGAAGCCCACGAGTCGCCCCAAGTCGAGGTGTTGGTGGCCACGACCAGAAGACGCCCACCGTCGGCTATCGGTTTGCGTACCAGCGAGCCGAAGTCCCCTTCGAACGAGATGACGGGAGCGACTGGGCCGCCGGCGACGTCGAAAACAACGGGTTGGTCCGAGGCCACCGCGTCGCGCGGTACTTGATCGAGCGCGGGGATCCATCCGAAGACGCTGCGCGCGGGAACGTACTCGCCGAAGGGAACCAGGTGAGTCTTCTGGTACCGGTCGACGATCTCACCGGCAGTATCGATCTGGAAGGCCATGACCTTGTAGCGGTCTTCGCCGGCGTCCAGGTTGCCGCCGACGATCATCGGCGCATCTATCGACTGCGCGGCAGTGCTGACCGCTTCGGCGGAGTCCTCGTTGGTCGTGAGGTCGAGCCCCACCGAGCTCTCGGGCCACACCACCAGATCGGGTGATAGGTCGGCGAGCTCCTCGGTCAATTGCTGGTGGCTCGCAAGGATGGCAAGTTCCTTTTCGTAGGTGCTGCCATCGAAGTTCTGTGGAACGTTGCCCTGCACGATGGCCACCTTGACCACCGGCCCGGTTGCGTCGTTCCGAGGAATCACAAGCGGGGCAAAGAGCAGCCCGGCGATTGCAGCCGTCGCGCCCAGCGCGCGCCTCCGTTTGCCGCTCCGGAGGGCAACCACGATCTCGACCAGAACCGCGTTGATCGCCACGACGATACCGGCCACGAGCCAGCCTCCACCAAGCGCCGCGGCCGGGAGCAACCAGCTGAACTCCGTCTGGCTTTGCGAGAGCTGGCCCCAGGAGAATCCACCGACGGGCACGGTCGAGCGTATGAACTCGACCCCGACCCATGCCGTTGCCGCAGCCGCAACTCGAGCCGTCCCCGACGTAAGCCGGTTAGTCATCGTCCACCCCAGCCCTAGCACCGCCAGGAAGAGGGCCTGCAGGAGCACGAGAATCGCCCAGCCGAGATAGCCGATGATGCTGATCCAGGAGAGGAGGGATCCGAAGAAGGCAAGCCCGAAGACGAAGCCGAGCCCCGCTCCCCTACGCGCCTTGGAGCCGGCGGTCAAAGCCAGCAGGGGCGCGAGCGCGACCAATGCGATGGGGGCTACAGCCGGTTCGGGAAACGCAAACGCCAGGGCGACGCCGCAAAGACCGACTACTGCATATGCGAGCAACGGGGCTCGGCGGGAACGCCGAACGACGGGCTTCAGAAGTGTGCCGCTAAACGCAGTCGCGGCACAACGTGCGCGCCCGATCCGCCAGTTGCACCTTCGGCTTCAGCAGGAAGCAGCGTTTGCAAACGAACTCTTCACGATTCCGAAGCGGCGCCACCTTGGACTTTGCGCGCGCCTCGGCGCGGGTCGCTTCCGAGGTCAGGTCGCTGAAGTCCTCGTCCTCGTCGGCGTCGTCTGTCCCGCGGCGCGCGGCCGATCGCTGATCGAGAAGCTCCTCGAGGCTCGTCGATTCGGAATCGGAAGCCACCGTCTGCTCGGCTTCCTCGTCGTCCTCGTCATCTTCGTCTTCGGTTTCCTCGTCGTCCTCGTCATCGTCCGCGGCGGGATCGACGTCCTCGTCGTCAAGCGCGTCCAGATCCACGAGTTCGTCATCGAGCTCGTCGACGACTTCATCGACGACCTCCTCCTCGATCTCGTCGTCTTCAACCTGATGCAGGTCCCGCTCGTTTGCGACCACGCTGCTTCTCCATCTCCTCGGTTGAGGTCGGCGTCCCCATCGTCGGTGAAATTGTCGGCTCGGAGGGGGCTGTGATTTAGCCGCCCGTGGGGCCTCATCCCTATTTCGCGCCACCATAAAGGAGAGGATTGCCGAGGGCTAGTCTCAATTTTTCGGGAGGCGGCTCGGCACGAGGGGCGGCTCCCTGAGGCGTCTTCCTGGGAACAACAGCAGCCGGGGGGGAGCCGGCCGAGAAGATCGCGAAAAGGAAAGACCCGAGCACCTTTGGGGCCGCCCGGTAGCCGATCCGAGAATCGGTTATTGGGACGTTGTCCTCAGGTCGCTCGGGTCTCGCCAGAACTTAAGTGTCCCAAGCAACCTATCGGTGCCACGCACCACTCACCTGACTCAGGCCTCTAGACGAGCCTCCCACCCGAAGGCGAGCCCTCGCCCGAGCTTCCTCGACCCCGGTATCCGTTTCGGCGAACCGATCCGGTCCTGCGGGTCACGGCCAGTGCGCTCGGAACCTGACGTCGCTTCCGGTACGAGTACCTTCTGCTTCGCTTCCCAGTGCCCGAGGGCACCGGGTCGGTCCCGTTCCGTTTCCTCCGAGGAGGCCCCGGGTGGTGCTGCTTGCCGGTTGACTGCTTGGGACGTTCGACAAGGTACGCAGCCTCGTCGCTCCCGTCAATACAAACCTCGGAATAATGCAGAACCTCGCGAAAGTATCTCCTTGTTCGCAGTCACCACACAGTTTGTCCGCAGGGTTATCCGCAAGCGAGCTCGGTCCCCTGTGGATAATCCTTCTCCGAACATCTCCCTGAGTTGGTCGCTTGCCCAAGGGCGCCGAAGCAGGCACGATTTTGGCCACATGCGAACACATCAGGTCGAATGCCCTGCTCGGACCAGAGACGTGCCTGGGTTCGTTGACCTCACCGACGACATCCAAAGAGCGCTCTCGACCTCGGGAATCTCCGACGGGCAGGTGACGATCTTTTCTCCCCACACGACTTGCGCGATCCTCGTCAACGAGCGCGAGTCGGGATTGCTCGAGGACATCAAGCGGACACTAGGACGACTCAACTCGAACGGAGCCGAGCAGAGCGCCGGAATGGTCGGGGCGACCTCCGTGGTGTTGCCGGCCGTCGAGGGCGAGTTGCGACTGGGCACTTGGCAGCGCGTGTTACTCGTCGAGCTGGGTGAGCCCTCCGAGCGCTCGGTCGTGATCCAGATCGTCGGCGAGTAGAGAATGATTCCTCGCTTGGCCGGAGGCCATGCCGAAGACGCTCACTCCTTCGGGAAGCTGAGAGACTAGGCGGCATGGCTAAGAGCAAGCTTCCAAAGCAGGCAGAGGACTTCCCCGGCTGGTACGTCGAGGTTGTGAAGCAGGCCGGCATGGCCGAGCACGGCCCGGCGAAGGGCTCGATGATCATCAAGCCGCACGGTTACGCGGTTTGGGAGCATACTCAGCGAGCCCTCGACGATCGCTTCAAGGCCACCGGTCACGAGAACTTCTACTTCCCGCTGCTGATCCCGATGCACCTGCTCGAGAAGGAGGCGGATCACATCGAGGGCTTCGCCCCCGAGGTGGCGGTCGTCACACACGGAGGGGGCCAGGAGCTCGACGAGCCCCTGGCGATCAGGCCCACGTCGGAGACGGTCATCTGGAACACGTACTCGAAGTGGATCCAGAGTTATAGGGACCTCCCGCTTCTGTACAACCAGTGGTGCAACGTCCTGCGTTGGGAGATGCGCACTCGCCTGTTCCTTCGTACGAGCGAGTTTTTGTGGCAGGAAGGCCACACCGCGCACGCCACGGAGCAAGAGGCGGTCGAAGAGACCCTGAGGATGCTCGAGGTTTACCGGGAAGTGTCCGAGGATGTACTCGCGATCCCTGTCCTGTCTGGCCGCAAGTCGGCCAACGAGCGCTTCCCCGGCGCAGTCGAGACCTACACGATCGAGGGCCTCATGCGCGACCGCAAGGCGCTTCAGTGCGGGACCTCACACTTCCTCGGGCAGAACTTCGCCAAGGCCTACGACGTCACGTTCTTGAATGCGGACGGCCAACAGGAGCATGCCTGGGCCACGTCGTGGGGCTTCTCCGCTCGCATGGTCGGAGCCACCATCATGACCCACGGCGACGACCGCGGCCTCAGGCTGCCCCCGGCTGTGGCTCCGGTTCAGGTCGCGATCGTGCCCATCTACAAGACCAACGAGGAGCGCGACTCGGTCCTGGGTGTGGCCACGCGGATGCGAGACGAACTCGCCGGCGGCCACAACGTCCGCGTTCGCCTGGACGACCGCGATCAACACAGGCCTGGGTTCAAGTTCTCTGAGTGGGAGCTCAAGGGCGTGCCGTTGCGTATCGAGATCGGTCCTCGCGACGTCGCCGGAGATCAGGTTGTCGTGGCCGATCGAGTCGATGGCAACAAGAAGCAACTCTCTACCGGCGAGGCGATCGCCTCCATGCCGGAGATGCTCGACGGCGCACAGAAAGCCCTCTACGACGAGGCGGTCTCGTTTCGTGACGCGAACACCCACGACATCTCGAGCTACGATGAGTTCGTCGAGGGAGTCGAGGCAGTGGGCGGCTACTGGCGCGGCGCGTGGTGCGGCGACGCCGAGTGCGAGACCACCATCAGCGACGAGACCAAGGCCACGATTCGCTTCCTGCCGCTGGAAACCGAGGAACCCGGTGCGGCCTGCATGCACTGCGGTAAGCCGGGGACCGAGAGAGCCACGTGGGCCCGAGCCTACTGACCGGTTCGGGGACAATGAAACACAGTCTGTAAGTTCCTGGTCACGCTCCGCGTCGCGGTATAGCCTCGGGCGATGGCCCACTTGTCAGATTTGTGCAGTCGTCGCCAGGTTGTGCCACTTCTCGTGGCGGCGGCGTGTGCCCTCGCGGCGACCGGTCACTCCCCCGCCAAGGCCGGGCTACTCAAGTGCTTCGGCAAGCGAGCGACGATCGTGGGCAACGCTCGACACAACCGCATCGTAGGAACCAATGGTCCGGACGTAATTACGGGCGACCGGCGAAACGACTTGATCATCGGCAAGGGCGGCAACGACCTCATCTGCGGGGAAAGCGGCAGGGACCAACTGTTCGGGGGAGGCGGCAACGACAAGCTCGACGGCGGAGTCCACGACGACTTTTTCGGCGGCGCGGGCGGTGACGATCGGATCGTGGGGGGCAAGGGAGGGCGAGACTTCGCCCAGTATCTCGGCGGCCCTAAGGCCGTGGACGTCGACCTCGGCCGTGGGACGGCAAGCGGCTGGGGCAGAGACCGGTTGCGCGGCGTCGAGTTCGTGGGCGGAACCAAGCACAAGGATCATCTGACCGGCAAGAAGGGCCGCAACGCTCTTTTCGGGCAGCGGGGTAATGACCGGCTCCGCGGCGGAAGGGGCAGGGACTTCTTGTTTGGAGGTCGCGGCGACGACCGCCTGGTGGGCGGATCCGGCCCGGACGTAGTCGATTACACGCTGTCCTCCGGCGGGGTCAACGTCAATCTCGAAAATGACTCCGCAACTGGCGAGGGTAGGGACGCCCTTGTGGGGATCGAAGATGCCTGGGGATCGGTGCACAAGGACAGGCTGGTGGGCGACGCGAGCTCCAACCAGCTCTACGCCTGGGACGGCAACGACGACGTCGAGGGGGGCGCCGGAGACGACCTCGTCGTGCCCGGGACCGGCAACGACGATCTCGACGGTGGAGGCGGCGACGATTTCGTCGACTACTTCTACGGAAAGCTGTCCCGCTTCGTGTCGAACACGGGAGTCTCGGTCAACCTCAGCAAGGGGCGAGCGACCGGGCACGGGACTCACAGGTTGACCAGAATCGAGAACCTATCCGGCACGGACGTCAACGACGTGCTCCGGGGCAACAGCGCCGCGAATGGGATCTTCGGCCTCAACGGGAACGACGATCTGTTCGGGCTGGCCGGAAACGACTGGCTCGACGGAGGTGCCGGAAACGACTTACTCGATGGTGGCTCGGGCAACGATCGCTGCACGACCGGAGAGCAGTTCCCGAACGCCTCCTGTGAGAAGGACCCGGGCCTGACCGGCAGACGATTCGTCGATCCGAACCGGCAGGGCGAGCGCCTCTTCCTGTATGGGTGGCCGAGGATCCCGGCCACTCGGTAGCCGAGGCGGTGGCTAGCCGATCCCGAGGACCTCCAGAATCTGGCGATGATCGGTCATCACGATCTCCGCCTCGGTGGCATCGGAGGTGTCGTCGTGGATGCCCTTGAAGCGAGCCGCGTGCATGCCGACGTCATGTGCGCCGGCGATGTCGGTGCGGCGGAGGTCACCTACGTGAAGGGCCTCAGGGGGTCGCACACCGAGCTCGGCCAGGGCCTTGGCGAAGATCTCGTTGCCCGGCTTGGGCACCCCGACCTCGTCCGAGAAGCACAGCACCTCGAGATAGTCGCAAAGACCGGCCTCATCGAGGAGTTGCCGAACGACGCGCCCTGGGGTGAAGCCCGTGTCGCATACCAGACCGATGCGGATGTTGGCGGACTTCAGGGCCCCGAGCGTGGCGCCGGCCTGCTCGACGGCCTCCACACCGGCGTTGATGGATGCCTCTTCGAACTCCTTGGTGAGCGCGCGGATGGATTCGTCGTCGTCGACCTCGCGAGCCTCGAGGCAGTAGGCGGCCATCCGTCCCGGCCCGAAGGTCTCGACCTGCTTCCAAGCCTCGTCGTGCTTGGCCCAGGCCTCCGCCAGAAGGTCGTGGGCCTCCTGCTCTGACATTTCCAGGTAACGACGGAGGGCGCCTGCTCTAGTAGCCATGGCGCCCTCATAGTCCTTGTCCTTCAGCAGCGTGCTCCAGCAGTCGTAGGTAACTGCTCGAATCCCCTCGACTCTCTTAATCGTGCATCACTCCCTCACCAGACCTCAACCGAAGGTGCGTTGGACACACGTTCCGCCCCCGGTAGGAGCACCGGGCCGGGACTCAGTTGACCCTACCGGATGGAGTCAAGCCCGGCAGCAGACTTCTAAGATCAGTTGGATCGCTCTCGTTCTGCGGTCCGGCCGAGCCCGCCTCGCTCTTCTTCTGCGGTCCGGCCGAGCCCGCCCCGCTGGCGCTCTCTCTTGACCACGCAGGTGCCGGTTGCCCTTGCCAGGACTTCGGGAGTGTCCAGAAGATCTGCCGCCGAGTCCGAAACGTCGGGGCGTGGCCGGGCGTAGCAAACGAGCTCGAAACTCATCTCCCGCGAGGTGTTGCCGACTCGCGTGATTCTTCCGCTCGCCTCCACGAAGTCTCCCGCGTAGGCCGGAGCGAGGAACTCGACCGACGAGTAGCCGGCGAAGAGACCTTCGTCGCCGTCGTTGCGGATGCACAGCTCGGTGGCGACGTCTCCGAAAAGCTCCATGAGCCTGGCGCCCGCCACGAGGTTCCCACCATAGTGGGCGTCGGCCTGAGAAAGCCGCAGACGGAGCGTCGCGCTGATCGGTTCGGTCACCGGCACAGGCTACTTCGAGCGTCCGCGGGATTGCACTCCGGCTTCAGTCTTCGCAGTCGGATGTAGGCTCTCGTGCGCTCGAACAGGGGGGTTCGATCATGCGGACGCGCGCACTGCTGGGCGCGGCACTGGCCGTCGTGACCGCCATCGGGGTGATGCCGCCGCTTGCGGCCGCTCCGGGTAGCGACGTAAAGATCACCGATCACGCTTACGTTCGACATGACGGCGGGACCGACTCATCGATCGCCGATTGCTCCGTCAACAATCGTCAGCAGAACGAGCCCGCTGCCAGCGTCGCGCCGCACGACCCGATGCTCATGACCTCCGGCGCCAACGACTACTGCACGGTCCCGACCGGAGGTGGCACCTGGGCCGGCTTCTACTATTCGTCCGACGGTGGATCTTCGTGGACGAACAGCCTCGTCCCCGGTTATCCGACCGACACCTCGACCGAGGGTCAAGAGTCGCCGCTGTTCGGGCTCGCGAACAACGCGGGCGATCCCGTGCAGGCGTGGGACAACGACGACCACCTCTACTACGGGGGCATCGCCTTCAACCGGCAAAAGCCCGCCAACGGATCGATCTGGGTGTCCCGCTACAACTGGGCGAGTGGACCGTCGCCCGATTACGAGTTCACTACGCTCGTGTCGCGCGGAACCCCGAGCCCGATCTTCCTCGGGCGTTTCGAGGACAAGGTCCAACTCGAGGTTGACCGCGGTGCGAACAGCCCGCACGACGGCAACGTCTACATGTGCTGGGCTCGCTTCACGGCAAGCGGTCCCAACAACTCCATCTACTTCGCCCGCTCGAGCGACGGCGGCCGTAGCTTCAAGGTGCAAAAGGTCTCCGACGGGGTGCACGGAAATCAGTTCTGTGACATCGCGGTGACCAGCGACGGGAGCGTCTACGTGGGGTGGCGGCAGTTCACCTTCAAAGATGGAAGGCGTCAGAGCGACGGCGTGGCATGGGTCAAGTCGACCGACGGGGGCAAGCAGTTCTCCAAGCCCTCGATCGCCGCCGACTTCATCGGCTGGGACCCCTCCGACGACACCGTGTTCGCGGCGGAGAACGGCCAAGCTCGCTTCAACGCCTGCGTGAACGGTGACGGAACTCTGGGTGGTTGCGCGGGACCGGATCCCGTGGCCACGGCGCGCGACTGCGGGGACGGACCCTTTGCGTGTGATTCCGGTTACGTGTTCTTCCGCTCCAATACCCAGGTGCGCATGAGCGCCGATCCGACCGCCGCGGGTGACCCGGACGAGGTCTTCGTCACCTTCGACGCGACCGTGCCGGGCACCGAGACGCCCACGGGGACTACCTATGGAACGGTAGGCCCCGGTACCGGGAGCCAGGCGTCGATCTACCTGACCAAGACGGAAGACGGTGGCGGATCGTGGTCGGCGCCCTCGCGCATCGATGCCCAACCGAAGGGGCATCAGTTCTGGCCCGACGTCGTCGCCGAGGACGGCGCCCTACACGTGCTGTGGCAAGACAGCCGGAGCGATACTGCCAGCGGACCTCCCACCACGCCGTCGGGCGGCGACTTCCGCACTGTTGCGATCTCGAACGAATGGGTGGAGGACAACCCGCCGGGAGCGGTCACTGCCGGACCCGGCGTCGAGACCTTCTACGCCACCTCCACGGACGGCGGAGAGAGCTTCGACGTCACGGTGGCGTCGAGCCAGGCCACCATGCCGCAGTACGAGCAGTTCGGTGACCGCGACGTGCCCTTCTTCGGCGATTACAACTACATCGCAGCGTCGGGCTCCACGGTGCTGCTGACATGGACCGACGAGCGTGACACCGCCCCGGGGATCGACCCCCGCTACACGAACGGGGACGGCACCGACGGTTTCGACGTGCTGCAGTGCCGCGCCGCGAATCCGGACGGGACCGTCGGCCCGGACACCTGTCCGAACGACGGAGGACTCGACCAGAACATCTACGGAGCGACGGTGCCTTAAGCGGCGCCTCGCTTAGCGTTTGGGGCCCGGGGTCACCCGGGCTCTGCGCGATTAGAGCCTGGTGGCGGCCTTCAGCTTGTTCACCGCGGCATAGGCCAGGTAGGAGGCGACCTCGGACGGCTTGGTACCCCGGCCGAAGATCTTGTCGTAGCCGAGCTCGGCGTCCTGCTCCTCGGTGAACCGAGGGCCGCCCCCGACGAGGATGAGGTCGTCGCGCAGCCCGGCCCCCTCGAGCGCCGAGCGCACCTCCTTGAGGTGAACGATGTGAGCGTCACGCTGGGTAACGACCTGGCTGATCAGCACGGCGTCGGCGCGATGGGCCTCGACGGCCGAGACGATGTCGGCGGGCTCAACCTGGCTCCCCATGTTGACCACCCGCATCTCCGGGAAGTACTCGAGGCCGTGATCCCCCGCGTAACCCTTCATCGAGAGGATCGCATCGAGACCCACCGTGTGGGCGTCGGTGCCTGTGCATGCGCCCACCACGACCAGCTGGCGCTTGAGCGTCTCCCGCAACACGCGGTTTACCTCCGCGTAGCTCATCTCGGGGAACTCGCGCTCGGGAATGTCGAGCTCGTCGGGATCCAACGTGTGGCGGGTCGCCCCGTAAACGACAAAGAAGGTGAAGTGGGGGCCCATGCCCTTCATGTGAGCCACCTGGACGCGGTCGAAGCCCATCTTGCGAGCGAGCTCGAGCGCGGCCGCCCGGGCGCGCTCGGACGCCGCCATGGGCAAGGTGAAGCTCAGCTGAATGAGCCCGTCGCCGGTCGCATCGCCGTAGGGCTTTATCGCCGGCATCTAGCCCACCCCCAGCTTCTCGCCGAGTTGTTCGACTATGGGGTTGGCGTAACCGGACTCGCGCTTAACGACGCCCGCGAGGCCCCTGCCTCCGGCGCGGGTGCGGACGGTGTCGGCGAACATTCCGGCCTCGATAGCCGCGAACATGCCGATGTCGGCGACCTTGGCGAGCATCTGGCGCGTCTCCTCGAGCACGCGGTTGGCGCGCCGTTCGACGTCGCCCCCTTCCTCGAACCGGATCTCTCCGGCAAGCGCGCTGGAGCCACCGAAGATGTAGCTGGCGTTCTCGATGGCGAGATCGCGATCGCTCAAGAACGGCGTGTGGATGCCCTCGGTCATCATTCCGAGCAGAATGATGTCCTGTCCCGTCAGCGCGCCGACTAGGTTGAACATCCCGTCGTTGAGAAAGCCTCGAAAGATGTTGCCGGTCATGTGCTTGGTCGGCGGCATGTACTTGAGTGGCGCCTTGGGGAAGCATTCGCGAACGAGCTGCGCGTGGGCGATCTCCAACGCGATCTGATCCGGCAGGTCGGGATCGATCTCGAAGGCGTGTCCCAAGCCCTGCTGCTCCTCCGGAAGCCCTGCGGAAAGGGCGAGGTGCTCGTTGAGGAACTGAGACGCGAGCACACTGTGCGCGCCGTCGACGGCATCGGCGGTCGTTAGGTAGTTGTCTTCCCCGGTATTGATGATGATCCCGGCGAGTGAGTGCACCATCCGGCTGAAGTGCTGGTCGATGAAGGTCCTCTGCATGTTGATGTCCCGGAAGATGATTCCGTACATGCAGTCGTTGAGCATCATGTCGAGCCGTTCCATCGCAGCCAGCGCGGCGATCTCGGGCATGCATAACCCGCTCGCGTAATTGGTCAGGCGAATGTAGCGACCCAGCTCCTCACCGACCTCGTCGAGAGCGGCTCGCATCGAACGGAAGTTCTCCTGCGTGGCGAAGGTGCCGGCGAACCCGTCGGTGGTGGCGCCGAAGGGCACGTAGTCGAGCAGGCTCTGTCCCGTCGAGCGGATGACCGCGATGACGTCTGCACCCTCGCGCGCAGCCGCCTGTGCCTGGGGTATGTCCTCGTGGATGTTCCCGGTCGCGACGATGAGGTAGAGCCACGGCTTGGGAGCCTCGCCGACCCGCTCGATGACCTGGTCGCGCTCAACGCCGGCCGCGGCGATCGTGTCGATCGTCTTACCGGCGGACTCTGCCGCTCGAGCAAGAGCACGCGCCAGGTCCTCGCCCTCGGGCCACGCGGGGACGATCCGGCCCGAAGAGATCGCCTCGGCGGCAGCCTGCACTCCCCCGCCTTCCTCGACGGCGTGAAAGAACGGAATTAGGACTCCTCGCTCGAGCCCGATGGCTTTCTGCGTGGCCTCGACCACGCGGTTCGGGATGGGAATGGCCTCGACGCCGGTGCCCTCCACTCCGTCCACACCCACGAACCGGAGACAGGCGCGCTCTATCGACACGGTGGTGTGGGTTCGAGCCAGCTCCTCGATCGGCTTCGAGATCTCCGCGGCCAGCGAGCGGCATTCGGCCACGGAGGCCTGGTCGATGCGCAGCCGGCCGAGAGGCCGCGTGAACGGGCGTGAGCTCTTCATCTACTCGGCCTCCGCCTCTTCAGGTGGCCACACCCGCCGGCCGCTCGCCCAGGTGCCCAGCACCTCGGTCTTCTGAAGATCGTCTGGGCCGGTGGTGACTGGATCGCGATCGAGCCATGCCAGGTCGGCGATCGCCCCCGCCTCGATCGCGCCGCGCTGGCCGTCTCGTGCGGCCGCGTGGCCCCCGATGGTGTGCAGTCTTAGGGCAAGCTCGCCCGAGATGCTTTCGTCCTCGACATGATGAGCACGCAGGGCCTTCATTTGGAGAAACGGGTCGAGAGGGGTGACGGTCGAGTCCGACCCGGCGGCAAGCGACAGACCCTGCTCGCACATCGAGCCGAATCGGTTCATCTCCCGGGCACGCTCCACACCGATACGGTCCGAATAGAGCCCGTTCTCACCGCCCCAAAAGGCATCGAACGCGGGCTGGACGCTCGCTCGCAGGTTGAGGCGCCTCGCTCGCCGGATGTGATCGTCGTCGGCGCACTCGAAATGCTCGATGCGGTGAGACAGGTCCATGACGTTCGTCTCATCGACCGCCTGCGCGACACGCTCCCAGGTCGTGATCGCCTGCTCGATGGCGGCATCCCCGATTGCATGGACGCCAACCTGGAGCCCCTCGCGCTGGGCCGCCAAAAAGAAGTCGTACAGCTCATCGTCGTCCCGGTACTTGATTCCCCTCGGGGGCGATCCCTCGGGAGGTGGCGAGACAAAGGGCTCCTTCATCCACGCGGTGTGCGAGCCGAACGACCCGTCCAGAAAGTAGTCGCCGCCGATGCGGTCGTGGCCGAACGACTTGACCTTGTCGATCTCGTCGGTCCCCAGATAGGTAACGACGTTGAGGGCAACTCCCTCGATAGCGTCGGTAAAGACATCGTAGCTCGGCCATCCCCGCCATTCCACGACGAACATCTCGTGTACCGAGGTGACGCCCTTCGAGTACGCGTGTCGAACCGCAGCGCGGATCGCGGCGATCTGCTCGTCGCGCGGGAGGCTGGCGTCGAACCAGTTCCAGGCGCCGCACGCGGCCTGCTCGCGCAGGTAACCGGTGGGCTCACCGGTGTCGTCCACGTCGACGCCGTCGATGCCGGTCAGGTCGAGTCGATCGATGAGCGCGCTCGACACGATGCACGAGTGCATGTCCGCGCGAGCCAGCATTGCCGGCCGCTCCCCCACCACCCCGTCGAGATCGCGCCGGTTGAGAGTGCGGTCGAGGGGGTCCTCGAAGTTGCCTCCGAACATGACCGCGCCGCCGCCCGCCGCATGACGCGCGAACGAATCGAGGATGCGATCGGCGGAGTGCTCGCCGCGGAAGTCCATGCCGCCGGCGTACAGTCCCGTCGCCGGTAGGTGGACGTGCGCGTCGCAGAATCCCGGCACCAGCGCACCGCCTTCGAGGTCGACGACCCGGTCTACCTCGGGGTGATCGGACGAGTGGTCACCCAGAGCGACTTCGGAGACGAGCCCATCATCGACCAACACCCATCCCGCGATGGAGCCATCGACGTTCGTGCGGATGGTTCCGTTGAGGAACAGGGTCCTGGTCACTTCATTCACCCCGCTCGCCGGCAAACCGTTTCATGAGAGCAGGTTCGCCCCGCACGAGGTCGAACGCAAGCTGCGCATGTCCCGGAAGGTACCCGTTGCCGATCGTCATCTCGCAGCTCTTGCCCAGGCCCTCGGCCACCAGCGCGGCGGACGTGAACGAGGTGGCCATCGAGAAGAAGACGACTCGGCCCTCGTCCTCGCACGAGAGGATCGCCCCACCCTCGCAACCGGGCACGCTCGCACACACGAACACGATGTCGGCGAGCCTGCCCTCGAACGCCTCCATGACCGCGCCCGAGGTCGCGATCGGATCGGTGCAGTCGGCGACCACGGCCTCGGCCCCGGCGTCCTGGGCCGCCCCCACCGTGTCCTCCGGATAGCAGAGCCCTAGCACCCGGCCACCCTCGCCGGCGTTGCGCCTGGCCTGCGCGCTGACGAGCATGCCCGACTTCCCGCCGGCCCCAATGACCGCCACGCGCATGCCCGGCTTGACCAGCCGGGCGGCCCAAGCCGGCGCGCCGGCCACGTCCAGCACCCCCAGGGTCACCTCGTCGGAAATGTTTTCGGGCACCTCGGCGTAGATGCCGGAGCCGAACAGGATGGCCCTGCCTCTGATCTTGACCTTCTCGGACGCGGGGTCGAGATCGAGGATCTCGTCGACGACGAGTGGCGTGAGCGTGAGCGACACCAGGGTCGAGATGCGTGTCCCCAGAGCCGGCTCGGTGCGGTGGGCGCCCAGCTCGGAAACCGTTCCCACCAGCATCCCGCCCGAACCCGTGACCGGGTTGTGCATCTTGTTGGCAGCGCGCACGATGTCGAGCACGTGAGTGGCCATGCGGGTGGCATCGGCTCCGCACTCGTTGCGGATCTGAGTCCACGAAGCGGAGTCGACGTTGAGGTAGTCGACTTCGATGGCCACCTCGTCCGCTCTCAGTGGTGAGGTGACGTCGAGTCGGCGGGCCTGCTGAGGCAGCACCCCGGTGGGATCGATGGAGCGATGCACTCCATAGCGCTCCATCAGGAGCTACGCGGAAACCGTCTGAGACACTTCGGCTCTGCGGTCCGGCCGAGCCCGCCCCGCGCGCTCACGCCAGTAGGCCTGGCCCTCGGCTGGAAGCATGTAGATCGGGTCGTAGTACTCGTAGCGTTTGGTGAGCGCGTCGGGATCGTCGAACTCGATTCCCGTCCGGTAGTTCTTGGTCCAGTACGAGATCCCGTTGACGAGGTCATACTCGTCGATTTGATTGACCCAACGCTTCCCGACGAAGGGGACGTCGCACACTATGCGCGGCGTCGCGAAGCCCGGCATGTAGCCCATGATCGAGTGTTGGAGCTTCTGCGCCTCGTCCACACTCAGGCGCCAGTGCTCGGAGTTCGGGATCATGTCGCACATGTAGAAGTAATAGGGCATGACCTTCGCGTGATCCAGCAGCGTGAAGCACAGGTCGAGGAGATCGTGCTGGCTGTCGTTAACGCCGCGCATCAACACGCCCTGGTTGCGGACGTCACGGAAGCCCATGGCGTGGAGCTTGCGAACCACCTGGGCCACCAGCGGAGTCAGGTTGTTGGCGTGGTTTACGTGGGTGTGCACTGCGAGGTCCACATCACGCTCGATGGCCTTGGCGGCGATCGTCTCGAGCCCCGCGAGCACGTCGCTCTGCAGGAAGTGCTGCGGGAGACCCATGAGGCCCTTGGTGGCGAGCCTTATGTCGCGGATGTTCTCGATGTCGAGCATCGCCGAGATGAAGTCGACGAGGTGCGCGATCGGAAGGTTGGCCACGTCCCCACCCGAAACCACGACGTCACGAACCGACGGAGTTTCGCGGAGGTACTCGAGGATCGCCGCGTAGCGTTCCTTCTGCTTCATCTCGAAGCGGTACTTCACGACCTGAGGCACGTTGTTGCCGACGAGGTCCATGCGCGTGCAGTGTCCGCAGTACTGGGGGCAGGTCGACAACAGCTCGGCGAGCACCTTCGTCGGGTAGCGATGCGTCAGGCCCTCGACGGCCCACATGTCGGCCTCGTGAAGGCTGTCCCGCTCGGCCAGCGGATGGCTCGGCCACTCGGGGTCGCGGTCGGCGAACGCGGGGATCATGTAGCGGCGGATCGGGTCCTGCCATAGATCCCGCTCGTTCATGGTGTTGAGCATCTGCGGGGGCACCAGCATCGACATGGTGGCCCGCTCGGCCTGGTCCCGCTTGATCGAGTCGATGAGATCGAGAGGGGCGAGGTCGCCGAACACCTTCAGCAACTGATCCAGGTTCTTGACGGTGTGCTGTCGCTGCCACTTGGCGCTCAGCCACTCGGCCTCCGTGACGTCGGCATAGCCGGGCAGGCGACGCCAGTCGGGCTCCACGAAGTCCCGCGAGGGCGGGTAGGGATAGGGCTGCTCGGCCGCATGAGCGCGGGGCGTTCGCCGGCTGAGCGGCGTCGCGGCGGCGGTCGTCATGCCTCTCCCCTCTCCTAGAACAAAGACTTGCTTCTGGGAGCTTATACCCTAATGATGTTAGGCAAAAGCTCCAATGGACGGAATATTCTTCGGCACGAAGGGGAAGACGATGGACGAGAAGGCCCGCACCATTCTGGCGCTGATCGAGGCCGATTCGAGACTTACCTACGCCGAGATCGGCGAGCGGGTGGGGCTCGCGGCGTCGAGCGTCCACGACCGTATCCGCAAGCTCGAGCACCGGGGCGTGATCCGCGGTTACCGGGCCGATCTCGACTTCGAGTCGATCGGGCTACCGATCACCGCGTTCGTGAGCCTCGCCCTGCAGCCCTCGTCCCCTCCAGACATCCCAGGGAAGGTGGGCGAGTTCGCCCACGTCGAATCCTGTTACTCGGTGGCCGGCGACAACTCCTACGTGCTCGTGGTCCGAGCCCCCACCACGCAGGCCCTCGAGGAGCTCCTCGACGCGCTGCGCGCCAAGCTCGAGGTCACCACGCGCTCCACCATCGTGTTGTCCCAGCCTTTTGAACGCCGCCCCATGGTGGGAGCAACGGCCCCCGACTAATCCCGTGTCGACCCATTTTCTGACTGGGGTAAGCCCGCAAGACGAGTGGTCCGCTTTTTGCGAAGATGGGCTCGGGTAACGCACGTCCTAGACGGACCCTTCGAGACCGGGAGGACTTGTGCCACAGCTAGCGTCGACCGCCGTTGAAGCCACCGAGCTCAAGGGGCTGATCGAAACCACCTCCTCACCTGCGGTGTCGATCTATCTCCCAACCGTGCGGGTCACGGCTCAACCCGAGCAGAACGCGGTTTTGTTGAAGAATGCGCTGGCTGGAATCGATGAACGGCTCATCGCCCGCGGCATGTCGCGCTCGGAGGCCCTGGCAATGCTCGAGCCGCTGCGCCTGCTGCTCGGCGACAGGGATTTCTGGAATCACCAGCAAGAGGGCCTTGCGCTGTTGCGGACACCCGACACGTTCGAACGCTTCAGACTTCCGTTCGCCGTCGGCCAGCACGTCGTGGTTGCCGACTCGCCCTACGTCGTTCCGTTGTTCAGGCCTCTCGCCCACGGCGCCACCTTCTACGTGCTGGCGCTCAGTCAGGGAGCGGTCCGGTTGATCGAGTGCACCGCACGGGGCGCCGTCGAGGTCGACACCTCGGAGTTCGAAATTCCGCACAGCCTCGCCGAGGCGCTGCGCTACGACGATCTGCAGAAGCCCGAGTCCAGGCACCCCACGACCAGCGGGCCCGGCCACGGGGACGACAGAGAGGACCACAAGGGCCAGGTCCGCCGTTACGTCCACGCCGTGGAAGTCGGCGTCTCCCGCAACTTGAGCGCGCGGGGCGCTCCCCTGGTGCTGGCCGCGGTCGATTACGTCCGGGCCATGTACCGCGAGAAGACCGACTACTCCGCCGTGCTTACCGACGGCATCGACGGCAACCCCGACCACCTGAGGCCCGAGCAATTGCTCGAAGCGGCTCGCCCGATCATGGAGGCCCACTTCGAGAAGCAGATGAACGAGCTGAAGGATCGTTACGAGACGGCGCTGGCCCACGACGGGGCGGCCTGCGAGCTCGAGCAGGTGCTGTGGGCCGCTCACGACGGACGCGTCGATACGTTGTTCGTCCAGGACGGCGCGCAGGAATGGGCCAAGGTCGACGCCGAGGGTCGCTCGATCGAGCGCAGCAACGGGTTGGAGTCCGGCACCGAGGAGCTTCACGATCTGACCGCGCGCCGCAGCCTGATCAATGGGGGACGCGTCCTCGCGCTGGACGACGAGGCAATGCCCTGCGACGGTCCGATCGCAGCGATCTACAGGTACTAGCCGGTCACGGCTTGGTGAGCCGGCGGCCGATCACGAAGCGCTGGATCTGGTTGGTGCCCTCGACGATCTGTAGACCCTTGGCGTCCCGCATGAAACGCTCGGCGGGATACTCGGTGACGTAGCCGTAGCCGCCGTGGAGCTGGAGCGCGTCGATCGCGACCTTCATGGCGGTATCGGTGCAGAACAGCTTGGCCTGCGCGGCCTGAAGCCCGTAGTCCTCACCCGCGTCGCGCAGCGCAGCGGCATGCCGGTAGAGACGCCGGCCCGCTTCGATCTGCGTGGACATGTCCGCAAGCATGAACTGGACCCCCTCGTTCGAGCCGACGGGCTTGCCGAACTGCTCTCGCTCGCCGGTGAAGGCGAGGGCCGCGTCGAGTGCCGCTTGAGCCAGACCGATTCCGCAGGCCGCGATGCCGAGCCGCCCGGAATCAAGCGAGGCCATCGCGATGTGAAAGCCCATGCCCTCCTCGCCCAGCCTTCGGGAGTCGGGAATCTCGACGTCGTCGAGCGTCAGCTGCCACGTCGGCGACGAACGCCAGCCCATCTTGTCTTCCTTCTTGGTCCCGGCGAAACCCGGCGTTCCCTTTTTGATCAAGAATGACGAGATCCCCGCGGATCCAGCTCCTCCCGTGCGTGCCATCATCAGCACCAGATCGGCTTCATTGCCGCGCGTGCACCATAGCTTGCCGCCGTTCAGGCGGTAGGAGCCCTCGCCACGAAAGGCTTTGGTCGACAAGGCCGCGGCATCGGAACCTGCGCCCGACTCCGACAACGAGTAGGCGCCGTACCACTCGCCGCCGGCAAGCTTGGTGAGGATCTCCTTGCGCTGGACGTCGCTCCCGAACTCGTTCACGGCGAACGCACATAGGGTGTGCACGGAGACCCCGATGGCCAGCGACAGGTAGTGGTAGGCGAGTTCTTCGATGACCAGTAGGTAGGTCGAGTAGCTCTGTCCCCCACCTCCGTACTCCTCGGGGAAGGGAAGCCCCGACAGCCCGAGTTCCGCGAGCTTGGCGTAAAGGGCGGCCGGATCCTCGCCGCGTCGCTCGAAGCCGTGCACTGCGGGGACCACCTCACGATCGCAGAACTCCCTCACGAGTCCCACTAGGGCTCTCTGGTCTTCGTCCAACAGCCTCAGGTCGGCCGGCATGTGCGGGAGAATACCCCCATGAAGATTCAGGATCGCAACGGCGACACGCTAAACGAGGCGACGCTGACGGTGGACGCAACCGAGATCATCGACCTCCTGCAGGGTCTCGCCGACGTGGTGGAGGGCAAACGCGAGCATCTGCACTTCAAGCAGCCCGGGGGTCCCGAGTTCGTCGTGAAGCTGGGTACCGAGTCGGATGCGGACGACTCTCTCGACCGTCAGATGGACTGGTACATCGGCCCCCTGGTGCTGTTCGGCGCGATCTTCATAATCATCGGGATCGTCACGGTGTTCGGCTGGGCCTTGGGGCTGCTCTCTTGACCAACCCCGGCGGCATCGGATCGCGCGGTGTCGCCCTCGACCGGCTCTCGTCTTCGACCGAGAGATTCGACGTTCTGGTGGTGGGGGGTGGGATCACGGGGGCCGGGATCGCGCTCGACGCGGCCTCACGAGGGCTCCGGGTCGCTCTGGTCGAGCGTTTCGACTTCGCGTCGGGGACGTCGAGCAAGTCTTCCAAGCTGGTTCATGGTGGCCTTCGCTATCTCGAACAGTACGAGTTCGGACTCGTGCGCGAGGCATCGCTCGAGCGCGGGTTGCTCGAGCGATTGGCTCCCCACCTCGTCGAGGCCCTTCCGTTTGTCTTTCCCGTAGCGGATCGATGGCTGCGCGCCAAATTCGGTGTCGGAATGTGGGCCTACGATGCGCTCGCGAGCTTCAGGAACACCGCCTTTCACAAGTACGTCGATGCGGAGACCGTGGAGGCGATGGTCCCTGCGCTGCCCAAGGGAAAGTCGCGCGGCGGGTATCTGTACTTCGACTCCAAGACCGACGACGTGCGTCTCGTAATCGAGGCTCTGGTTCAGGCGGTGCGCCTGGGCGCTGTGGTTGCCAACTACGCCGCGGTGCGAGATCTCGATTCCTCGGAGTCCGGGTGCCGCGCCCTGATCGAGGACACTCTCGATGGGGATCTTTTCGAGGTCGCCGCGCATCGGGTGATCGTCGCCGGTGGGGTGTGGAACGACCGCATCGAGTCACTCGGCAACGCGAGCGCCCAACCGCGTCTCCGTCCCAGCAAGGGCATCCATCTGGTGTTTCGACCCGAGGCGGTGCCGCTGACCGAAACGGCCACCTTCATACCCGACGCCGACCGCAAGCGCATGTTGTTCCTCGTTCCCTGGCAGGACCACGTGGTCGTGGGAACGACCGACTCCGACTATGAGGGTGATCTCGACCATCCCTGTGTCACTCCGAGTGAGCGGAGTTACGTCCTCGACGCGGTCAACGTGTCGCTGGGTCTGGATCTACAGGAGGACGACGTCGTGGGTGCCTGGGCCGGCCTTCGTCCACTGGTTCGCTCCAAAGATGCTTCGACCGTCGACCTCTCTCGGTCGCACGCCGTCTACGACCTGGCGCCCGGGGTCGTGGGGATTACCGGTGGCAAGCTCACGACCTACCGGCGCATGGCGCAGGACGCTGTCGACCGAGTCGTGGGCGCGTTCGACGATGCCGGGGGTTCGCGCACGCGCGGGATCAAGCTCGGATGTGTCGATCTCGACACGCTGCGGCGAGCGGTGAGGCGGCGTTGTGAACGGCTCGGCCTCGCAGAGGAATCGACGAAGCATCTCGTGCGCGGCTACGGCGACCGGGCGCTCGCGGTTCTGGAGATCGCAGCCGAGACCGGCCTCACCGAGCCGCTCGTGCCGCGCCGGCCTTCCATCGGTGCGGAGGCACTTTACTGCGTCCGCGCCGAGATGGCCGTTCAACTCTCCGATCTGCTCGCGCGCAGGACGCGCCTCGCCCTTACCGACCGCCGTGCAGGAATCGGCCCAGAGGGGCTCGCTCTACAACTCATGGGGGCCGAGTTGTCCTGGAACGCGCAGGAGGCCGGTCGTCAGGCGATGGCATATCGCAGCGAGGTCGAGGCCGAGCGCGGTGCCCCGCTCGAGCGAGAACCGGTTGGAGCGGCACCATGAGCCTCGGCCTCACCCACGAGCCCAATCTCGTACCATCGTTCGATCTGACACTCATCGCCGGACGAAAGATGGGTACCGCAGCCGCCACACCGATGGTGATTGCCGAAGCTGTGGGAGCCGACCTCTCGGTGTGGAGGCGAAGCGTTGCCAGGCTCGTCCAGGAACGTCCGGTCATCACCTGGGACCTGCGCGGGCTCCATTCCTCTGGGATGGCGCGCAGCAACCGGCTGGATCCCGGTGCCCATGCCGAAGACGGCATCGCGGTGACGGACTCCTACGAGATCGAGCGCTTCCATCTTGCAGGGTGGAGTTCGGGCGCGCGCATAGCGATCGAGATCGCACACCGCTATCCGAAGCGTGTTGCCTCACTGACGCTCGTGTGTGGAAGCGACGGCTACTCGCTGTCGGGAGGGCTTCGTCATCTCGAGATCACGTCGGTGCTACCGACGGTCACGGGGGTGGCGAAGCACCTCGCCTCATACCTTGGGGGCGTGCTGCGAACCGTCACATCGAGGCCGGAGCTTGCGGGATTGGTGCGCCAGTCCGGCCTGGTCGGTCCCACTGCGGACACGGCCGCTCTGGTCGACATGCTGCGCTCGATGGCGGAATGCGATCCCAGAGTGCTCCTGGCGACGTACGAGGCCGTCGCCGGCGATTCGGCCCCCGAGCTTCTGAAGGAGATTGGAGCGGAGACGTTACTGATCGCGGGCGAGAGAGACCCCTTCACTCCCCTGCGGAGGATGGAGGAGGCGGCCGAAGCGATCCCCGCGGCCACCCTGACGGTCTACGAGCGGGCGACTCACTACCTCCCGATCGAGTTTCCGGACCTCCTGGCCGAGGATCTGAACGACTTCATGGAGTCGGCCGATCAGACCTTCAGGTGAATGAGATCGCGCAACAACTGAAAGCGAGCGGGAGTGAAGCCCAGCACCTCGCCGTCGGCCTCGATCAGCAACGGTGGGTCGGACTCTATCGATGCCTCCACCCGCTTGGCCTCGAGAATGTCGGGATGCGGGACGTGCTCGCCCTTGTAGACCTTCGGCATCACCGCGATGGCCTCGCGCTTGCGCGCGTGCTCGATCTGAAAGTCCAGTACTCCGTCGGTGGGTGCGGCCTTGGGTGCGATCTTCATGCCGCCGCCGAAGAATTGACCGTTGGCGATGACCATGTTGTTCATCGGGCCCGTATAGGTGCGCGTCATGAGGTCGACGCTCACCTCTGCCGGCCTGTGGCGGGCAATCGAGAGCCAGAAGGCGAAGAAGTAGACGGTCGGGCCCAGCCAGCGAGGTAGCCGCGCCGCGCGCTCGACGACGCGCGCTCCGAGTCCCGCTTCGGCCACGTTGGCGAAGTAGCGCACCACCTGCTCGCCGTCCTCAGTGAACGTGATCTTGCCGATGTCGATGGGGAAGGACTCATGACCGTCGAGGTGAACCACCGCGTGGCTGGGCGATGAGGGGATGCCGAAGGTCTTGATGAAGTCGCACCCCGTGCCGGCCGCTATCACACCGAGCCTGACCTCGGGGTTGATCGGGACATCGTCGTCGATCATTCCGTTGACGACTTCGTGAATGGTGCCATCGCCACCGACGGCCACGATCAGCCGACGGCCTCGGTCGAGAGCCTCGCGAGTCAGGAGCGTCGCATGTCCGCGGCCCTCGGTATAGAGGACCTCGTAGTCGAGCTCGCGCTCCTTCAGCAGGCGCTCGACCTCTGGCATGCACTTCCCCACGCCCCCGCCGCCGGCGCTGGCATTGCACACCAGGGTCAGGACTCCATACGGAGAGCTCACAGCCCAAGGGCTCCGGGGTTCATGATTCCGGCCGGGTCGAGGATGCGCTTGACCGCGCGCAGGACATCGTGAAACTCGCCGAGCTCCTTGGGGAGCCAGCGCGCCCGCAGGCGCCCGATGCCGTGATGGTGGCTGATGGTGCCCCCCACCTCGAGGCACGCGGTCATCCCCACCTCCCACCAACGTTCGTCGGTAGCTGCGGCCTCGTCATCGCCGCCGCACATCTTGGCGAGGGTGAAATAGAGGCAGGCGCCGTCTGTGTAGACGTGCGAGACGTGACAGGTGACTACGTCGGCGTGCCCGGTTAGTCGCTCCTTCATCGAGTGATAGAGCTCGCGCAACTCGCTCCAGGTTCCCGCGACCTCCATGGTGTCGATGAGCGCATGGGGGCCGAGCATGCCCGCCCCCGACATGCTCTTGGCGTACTCATCCACGGCGGCGTTGCGGTGGCTCCACCAGTGCTCGACAAGCCCGGCATCGATTGGTTCTCCGTCGCTGAGCGAAACGGCCGTCTCTGATCGTGCTCGAGCTCCGGGTCCGTCGAAGGACAACAACAACAGCGGCCCCGCAGGCGGGTCGTCGAGGCCCATGGTGAACAAGAAGGCGTCCTCGCGGTCGTAAAGCCTAACGACCGTAGGAGCGAGATGGGACTGCGCCAGCGCCCGGCACGCGGCGATGCCATCCGCCATGTGCTCGAAACGAACGCAGGCATCAACTCGCTCGGCGGAGATCGGCGAGATGCGAAGAGTTACCTCGGTGACGATTCCCAGAGTTCCTTCGGAGCCGAGCATCAACGAGGCCAGGTCCGGCCCGGTCGACCGGCGCGGAGCTACCTTGCTCCGGACCAGCCGCCCGTCGCCGAGGACCGCCTCGAGTCCGGCGACCAGATCCTCGATCCCGCCGTAACGAGCGGATAGCTGCCCGCAGGCGCGCGTTGCGACCCACCCGCCCACGGTCGAGATGTCGTGCGACTGAGGTTCGTG
>JBOGWU010000148.1:0-3057 GCA_050693935.1 Actinomycetota bacterium
GCCGGTCAGGAGGTGCTCGAAGAACTGAGCGCGGTGAACGAGATCGTGAACGCGAAGGCCACTGCGGAGGAGGCGAGGGCTTTCCGACGCTGGCTCATGAGTACTGCGCAAGCGACCGCCGACGCCGCGAAAGAGGGTGGGTTCATGGGGTTCGGTGCCGAGCAGGTGAGCAAGGGCGAGCAGGCGATGCTGGATCAGCTTGACTCGACGCTCGGGACGTGAGTTTCGCTCCGCCCCGCCCGGCCGAGGCTCACGCCCCTGAGTCGAGAGTTGCCACCACCTCGTCGTAGAGTCCTTTCGCGTCTTCGGGCGAATCAGCTATACACACGGTTCCTAGCTTGCCGAAGCCCGGCAGAGCGCCAAGGAGGTGCAGCGTCGCGCCGGTATGGGACCGCCGGTCGAACGCGAGGGCCCGCTCCTCCAACACGCCTATGACCTTCTCGGGGGTGTAGGCGCGATAGCGATCGGACTTGAGATTGTCGGTCGCGATGTAGCACTTGCGACGCCCTCCCGCGAGAAGCTCCCCCGTTTCCGGGTCGAGCCGGCCGCCGGTCGCCATGCGAGCCATCAGGAACGGATGCGTAGTCCCCCCCAGGCGAAGGTTTATCTCGCCTGCGTTCAGCTCGTAGTCACTTCCCTTCGGCCTGCCAACGAAGTCGATACCGAACGAGCCGATGACACCAACCCCCGCGAGCACCTCCCCGATTCGCAGCCCGTGGGCCATGATGGCGCTCCGGTACTCGGCCCGAGCCGGGAACCGACAGCCGAGGTAGACCTGATCATCGGGTCCGCCCAGAATCTGATCGTGAGTCGACACCAGCTCGACCACGCCACCGGGGGCAACCCGCAGTTGAACACTCGGCGAGATAAGGCCGGGGTCGCGCGCCAGCTGTTCGACGATCGCTCCATCGGCCGCGATCTTGGCCGCGTAGCTGGTCCATTGCTCCTCGTCTGCACAGAACACCGTCTCGGAGTCGGTCAGCGGCGAACACAGACCGTCGAGATCGATGATCGCGTTGCCCTGACCTGAGAAACCGTTGTTCAGCTTCATGACTACGGCCGCGATCTCCGGCACGTCGCGTTGAAGGCGACTGATCGCGTCCCCGACCTCTGCGACCGAGAACAGATCCTCGTAACCGGGAAGCACGGGCACTCCCGCCTCGCGCGCCACGCGGCGCGACCCGCTCTTGGAGCCGAGCGAGACGAGCTCCGGCGAGGGGCCGTACAGGGGCACCTCTAGTCGCTCCGCAATCGTTCTTTCCCAGGGCGTCACGTTGAAGGTCAGGATGTAGCCGTCGTCGCGACCGCCGATCGCATCGCGAATCCGATCCAGACCCTCGGGGTGGTCGAGGAGCTTCGTGGCCAGAGCGCGGGGCCGTTCGTCGTCGAGATGAATCATGTCCACACGCGCGCGGGCGCCGGCCGGATCGTCGAGGAACGACAGGTAGTACTCGACGATCGATTCTTCCACCGGCTGCGACGTCACATACACGATCCGCAACTCGTGATTGTCGAGCCACAGCAGAGCGAAGAGCATCCGCTCCTCGTAGAAGCCGATGCCCACGATCTTTCTGAGCTCGGCCTCTTCGAAGCTGATCGAGGGGATCACAACGATGACCCCGCGCTCGAGAGCCTCGAGCCCGTGACCTCGCATGCGCTCGACGAAGGAGCGCTGGCGCTCCTCGAATTCGACGTTCTGAGCGGTCGGACACATGGCGCCTATCTTGCCTGGTTTGCGGGCTCTGGGTGTCGGGTGCCGGCACCAGCCGTCCCCATGGGGTAGATATCGCTGATGGCAACTCCCCTCAAGCTCGGCGAGATCGCCGGCTGGATTCGAAGGGCGCGGCGCGTCACCGCGCTCACCGGGGCGGGAATCTCGACCGACTCGGGCATCCCAGACTTCCGCGGTCCCAACGGGGTTTGGACCAAGGATCCGGCCGCCGAGAGGATGTCCCACATCCGCCATTACATGGAAGATCCCGAGGTTCGTGTGCTGGCGTGGCAGGGACGCCTCCACCACCCCGCGTGGACGGCCGAGCCGAACGACGCCCACCGGGCGCTGGTGGAGCTCGAGCGGAGGGGCGGGCTCCATACTCTCGTAACCCAGAACATCGACGGGCTCCATCAGCGAGCCGGGACCTCCGAGGGCATCCTCATCGAGATCCACGGGACCATTCGCGAGGTCGTGTGCATGACCTGTGACGAAAGGGCGCCCATACAGCGGGCGCTCGCCCGCGTGCGGGCCGGTGAGACCGATCCACCCTGCCGCAGCTGCGGCGGGATTCTGAAGTCGGCGACCGTGTCGTTCGGTCAGGGCCTCGATCCGGACCGGCTCAAGCGCGCCTCGCGGGAGGCGGCTCGTAGCGACCTATTCCTGGCGCTGGGAACCTCGCTGGGGGTCTATCCGGTCGCCTACCTACCCAACCGGACCCTGGCCCACGGGGGCCGGCTCGTCATCGTCAATGCCGAGCCCACCGGCTACGACGGCCGGGCCTCCGCGGTTCTCAACGCGCCGCTTTCCGAGGTCCTGCCGGAGCTGATCGCGCTGGTCTAGCGCGATCTGCGACACACCCGTCGTCCGGCGACGCCAATGTAGCGAATCGCGGGGGGCCGGCCCGATTTTCGGACCGGAGCTTCTGCTAAGTGGTGGCGGGAGGAGGATTCGAACCTCCGTAGGCTGAGCCGACGACTTTACAGGCCGCTCCCTTTGGCCACTCGGGCATCCCGCCAAGGAAAAGAGCGCAGCGATGCTTCGCTGCGCCCAGAGGATAACGGACGTGAGTGGAGCCGAGCCCCTTAGTCGCTGGCCTGGCTGTCGTCGCTCGGGCCCAACTCCTCGAGGATCGCGTCGAGCTGATCGCTGGCGCTCATCGGCTCGTCGAACTCGGCCGCCGTCGATCCCAGATCGGCCGCATAGGGGTCGAATCCGCCCTCGTAGAGGTTGCTCGAAAGCGCCGCCATGAGGGCGCTCTGAGCCACTCCGAAGGCACCGGTCGCCGGCGACCCCGTGGAGCTCAGCAACTGCTCGGAACTGTCGGCGAGCTCGGAAAGATCGGG
>JBOGWU010000149.1:0-4485 GCA_050693935.1 Actinomycetota bacterium
ACGACCCGGTCCGCATGTACCTCAAGGAGATCGGACGCGTCGCCCTGCTCACCGCGCAGGAGGAAGTCAGCCTCGCGATGCGGATAGACGCCGGGCTCTTGGCCGAGGACAAGCTCAACGAGATGGGGCCGAGTCCCGACCGGAGCAATTCCGAGGTGCGCAAGCTCCGCTGGACGATGCGCGACGGGATGATGGCCAAGCGTCACCTCGTCGAGGCCAACCTCCGTCTCGTGGTTTCGATCGCCAAGCGTTACGTGGGCCGCGGCATGGCGTTTCTCGATCTGATCCAGGAGGGCAACCTCGGTCTCATCCGAGCGGTAGAAAAGTTCGATTACACCAAGGGCTTCAAGTTTTCGACCTACGCAACCTGGTGGATCCGTCAGGCGATTACACGCGCGATAGCGGATCAGGCCCGCACCATTCGCATCCCTGTGCACATGGTCGAGACCATCAACAAGCTGGCGCGCATCCAACGTCAGTTGCTCCAGGACCTCGGCCGCGAGCCGAGCGCGGACGAGATCGCAAAGCAGATGGAGATGACGCCCGAAAAAGTTCGTGAGATCCAAAAGATCTCGCAAGAGCCGGTGTCGCTCGAGACCCCCATCGGCGAAGAAGAGGACAGCCATCTCGGCGACTTCATCGAGGACTCCGAGGCCGTCGTTCCGCTCGAGCGAGCCTCCTTCAAGCTCCTGCAAGAGCAGCTCGAGTCGGTGCTCCACACCCTCTCGGGACGCGAGAAGGAAGTGATCCGGCTTCGCTTTGGTCTGGTCGACGGTCAACCTCGAACGCTCGAGGAAGTCGGTAAGAAGTTCGGTGTCACGCGCGAGCGCATCCGCCAGATCGAGTCGAAGACACTAAGCAAGCTGCGCCACCCGTCGCGCAGCCAGAAACTGCGCGACTACCTCGAGTAGGTTCAGTTCGAGGACGGTGGGGGAGCCACCGACAGGCCCGAGCGATCGTCCGTCTTCCGGTCGCGCACCTTCTCAGAAACCTTGCCGACACCCTCGCTGGCCTTGTCGCGCGCCTGCTCGTATCCGGTCTCCACCGCGACCTTCGCCTTGCCCGACGCCCGCTTGAACTGCGGGGACGACAGCAGGTTGTCGTAGAGGCGGCGAAGCTGCTCGTAACGCTCTTGGCCCGCCTTGGCGCCGAGAACGTAGCCGGCTCCGAAACCCACCATGAATCCAAGCTTGCCCATAAGATGCAACCTCCCTGTTTTTGTTTAGCGCTTATGGGCCATCGTATGCCCCGTTCCCCTCGCCTCAACCGTTTGGGCGCGATCGTCGAGACGATCGCTTGCGGCCACGTATTATGTGGTCGCTTTCGGGGGTAGCTCAATCGGCAGAGCAACCGGCTGTTAACCGGTAGGTTGCGGGTTCGAGTCCCGCCCCCCGAGCTTCCCACGAAGAACAACCCGGACCCGCAGTAGCCTTGGGCGGATGTCAGCCCTGTTTGCCTCCATCCCGAGCCCGCCCGGCAACACCTTCAGCATCGGCCCCCTCGAGGTTCACTTCTACGGCCTTCTCATCGCGACGGGGGCCATGCTGGCCGCCGTTCTGACCCGCCGCCGCTACGCGGCGAGGGGCGGGAGCCTCGAGGTCGCGGACGGCGCGGCGTTCTGGGCGCTCGTGTTCGGGTTTCTGGGTGCCCGGCTGGCCTACGTGTCGACGCACCTGGACCGTTTCGACGGCCGGCCCTGGGCGATCCTGTTCATCTGGGAGGGCGGCCTCGCCCTGTTCGGTGGACTGACGGGAGGCGCGCTCGCGGTGATTTGGTACCTGAGGCGCCATGGGGGAGATATCGGTGCGTACGCCGATTCGGTTGCGCCGGCTTTGCCTATAGCCCAGGCCGTCGGCCGCTGGGGCAACTACTTCAACCAGGAGCTCTATGGGACTCCATCCGACCTGCCGTGGGCGCTCGAGATCGATCCCTCGAACCGGGTCGCTCCCTACCAGGAGTTTGCGACCTTCCATCCGACCTTCCTGTACGAGTCGATCTACAACCTCTGCCTCGTCGGGCTGCTCCTGTACATCGACCGCAAGCACGTACTCAAGCGCAAGGGGTCGCTGTTCTTCGTATACGGCATCGGTTACGGGCTCGGGCGTTTTCTTCTCGAGTTGATCAGGACCGACACGACCTTCCGCTTCCTAGGATTGAGTCGCAACGCCTATGTGGCGCTGATCGTCCTCATCGCCGGGAGCGTGTTGCTCTACTTCTATGAGCGGCGCGCTCCGGTGCCCGCCGACGACCACATGGTTGATGACTCCGAAAGGCCGGAGGAGACAGAAGATCAAGGACACGAAGAGCGTTCCTCAGACGACGAGCAAGCAGCCTCCACTGAAAAGTCGTAGTCCGGAAGAGAGTCGCGGCCGTGCGCTGGCGTTGTTGGCGATCGCGCTCGTTATGGGGATGTCGACCTGGTTCAGTGCAACCGCCGTCATTCCCCAGCTGCGTGACGAGTGGGGCCTGTCATCCGCGGCGGGCTCGTGGCTCACGATCGCGGTCCAGCTCGGGTTCGTGGCCGGGGCGCTCGTCTCAAGCATCTTCAACCTTTCCGATATCGCCTCGCCGCGCCTGATCATCCTCGGCGGCACCTTCGGAGCGGCCACCGCAAATGCGCTGCTGGTGACGGCCGATGGTCCGGGCCTCGCGATTCCGTTGCGCGCTCTCACCGGGTTCTTCCTTGCGGGCGTTTACCCTCCGGCCTTCAAACTGATCGCGACCTGGTTTCAGCGCGGTCGTGGGCTCGCACTCGGCACACTGGCCGGAGCCATCACCATCGGCTCCGCGATGCCTCATCTGGTCAACGGACTGGGCGGGCTCGAATGGAGGCTGACGGTCTTGGCGACCTCGGTCCTGACGCTCTTAGGCGGCGTCGCGGGCTTCACGGTGCGTGAAGGGCCCTGGCCATTCCCGCGCGCTCGCTTCGATCCTCGGCAGGCGGGCTTGGTGTTCCGTAACCGTGGCGTCCGGCTTGCATCGCTGGGCTACTTCGGGCACATGTGGGAGCTCTACGCGATGTGGGCATGGTTCGCGATCTTCTTCGGTGAAGTGGCGTCCAACGACGGCGGCGACCCGAGCAGCGGGCCCGCGTACGCCGCCTTCGCCGTTATCGGAATCGGTGGGCTGGGATGTCTCCTCGGTGGCGTGCTCGGAGATCGATGGGGCAGACCTCAGACGACCTCGCTCATGATGATGGTGTCCGGAGCCTGCGCCCTGCTGATCGGCTTGTTGTTCGAGGCGCCGACCTGGCTCGTCCTCGCCGTCGGGCTCGTGTGGGGCGTCAGCGTCATCGGGGATTCGGCGCAGTTCTCGACCATGGTCACCGAGCTTGCCGACCAGGCCTACGTCGGCACCGCGCTGACGCTCCAGTTGGCTCTCGGATTCACGCTGTCGGTGGCGACGATCTGGCTCGTCCCGGTGCTGGTCGAAGCGGTGAGCTGGCACTGGGCGTTCGCGTTTCTAGCTCCGGGGCCCGCCCTTGGCATCCTGGCGATGCGCCGGCTCGAAGCTCTCGAACTTGCCACCGGGTTCCCCAGCCCTAGCCCTCTTCGTACTTGAATGACACCTTGACCTTGGCGCGGTAGGACTTGACCTTGCCGTCCTCGAGCGTCATATCGAGCGTAGAGACCTCGGCGACGCGTAGATCCCGGAGACTCGATCCGGCACGCTCGACCGCTGCGGTGGCCGCCTTTTCCCACGATTCGGTGCTGGTGCCCACCAGCTCGATGACCTTGTAGACGCTCTCGCTCATGTGATCTCCCTTGGTCGGGTGACACCTGACAGGACGCTCGGATTGGCTTACCCATCCTGTGCCGTCCGACCCGACAGCGGCAAGCTGCCGTCCACCCCGCGATCCCTTAGCTTGCCTGAGGACGGTCGAAGAAGCTCATGATGCGGGTGCTGAACATGAGATCTCCTGAGACCTTTAGCTTTCCGGCCATGAACAGCTGCGGCCCCTGGGCCTCTCCAGTTACCAGCCTCACGAACGGAACCAGCCCTGTCGTGAGGGTGACCTTCGGGCCGTTTGCGGCGCCACGGCCGGCCCTGCAGCTCCCGTCGCGCACGGTCACGACGTAGTCGTGTGTCTCGCCGTCGTCGGTGATCTCGAAGGCAATGTCGGCCTCGACATCGTTCGCCTTGTCGGGCAGGAAGCGCTGCTGCATGCCCTCGAAGATGCGATCGAGAACGTCGGCGGTGCCGGCCCGCCGTACGACCGAGATGATGTCCTCGTCCGAAGCGCCTGAAACGAGCTCGGCGAACTGTTCGGGAGTTAGCTGGTCCGGCTTGATGTCCTGTGAAGCGGCCATGGGTGTCCTCCTCGTCCGGGTGACTGCCTGATGGATTATCTTACACTGATTGATGTAACACCAAACTATGAGCCGTCATTCGGCGTAAGATCGGAGGCGTGAAGGACAGGCTGACGATCGAGCAGGTCGCCTCTCGGGTGGGCATGACCGTCCGGAACATCAGGGCGCACCAGAC
>JBOGWU010000150.1:0-5798 GCA_050693935.1 Actinomycetota bacterium
AGTAAAGGGTGTCCAGGAGGAGCGCAGGAAAGTCTTCAGTTCTCGATTCCATGAAACAGACACGATCCATCGAGGGCGATGCGGTCGCAGAACGCAGAAGAGTTTCTGAGAACTCATTGCTCCCGAAGCGGAGCGGGCATCATGGAGGTGGCTCAGTCGCTGAGAAGGTGGTCCGAGTCACGGTGCCACTGCAAGCTTGTTCGCAGCCGAGGCCGATCGCTTGGTGGTGGAGTGCGTGTATTCCAAAGCCGTGAATGACATCACTTCCGTGCCAGTGAAGAGCTGATCTGACGATCTCATGGGCTGCTCCCGTCAAGCCCAGGATCTCGATCTGCCGTATCGACGGTGGTGTGCAGATCAGACCGATGAAGCTGCGTCACTCCCAGCAAACCGGCGGCGATCAGGAGGAGACCTCCGAGCAAGTAGACGGAACGAATGCCCAGGGCATCGGCCGCCACACCCCCGGCTGCAATGCTGATGAGTCGTGCTGATTGCCACACCACGTCGAAGGAGGCGAACACGCGTCCACGAAAGCGGTCGGCCACCGAGCTCTGAAGCAGGCTGTTGTAGGTGACGTTGCCGGTGCTGGTGCCGACACCGTAGAGGGCGAGGGCGCCGAGCGCGATGCCGAAGCTGGAGAAGGCCGCCAGAACCAGGTCGACGACCCCTCTGAGCAGGTAAGGCCCGAACAACAGGCTCGGGCGCCTGACGTCGCGCACCAGGCGTTGAAGCACGAGCGGACCGACCGCGGCACCGACACCGATGGCTCCCAGCAGCAGTCCGAAGCGGCCGGCGCCGACACCGAGATGACGCTGCGCCAGCACCACCAGCAGCGCGCTGGTGGCGCCCGCGGACAGCGCCGCGAGCGCCTGCACCGACGCGAGCACGCGCAGCAGGCGGCTCGAGCGCAGCAGCCCGAGGCCCTCGATGACGTCGTCCCACTGACGACCGCTCACCTTCGGTGGCGCCGGCGGCAACCTCAGCCCGATCAGGAGCGCGGCGGAGACCACGAACGACGCCGCGTTGATGGCGAACGCCGGTCCCGGACCCGCGAAGGACACGAGCGCGCCGGCGACCGGGGCGAGCACGATCTGAGAGATGACCGCGGCCGACCAGATCGCGGAGTTGGCCCCGACGAGATCCCTCTCGTCGACCAACGCGGGCACGACGCTGGTCGCGGCCGGGTTGAAGAACACCGACAGGGCCGAGAGCCCGAAGGCAACGCCGTAGATGGCCCAGAGATGCTCCTGCAGGACCACCAGCATCAGCACCAGCAGCGCGCGCCCGAGGTCGGCGGCGATCATGACTCGGCGCCGGGGCAGGCGATCGACCACCACCCCGGCCACGAAACCGAACAGCAGCACGGGCGCGATCTCGAATATGACGGTGGCTCCCACCTTGAAGCCGGAGCCGGTGAGACGAAAGACCAGGATCACGATGGCGACGTAGTTGAAGGTGTCGCCCCAACGGCTCACGGCTTGGGCCAGAAACAGCCTGCGGAAGCCAGGCGCTTGTAGCGCGCGGCGCAGAGGCGAGCTCAAGGAGCGCCCCCGGAGCGCATTGCCGCGTAGCCGGCCCAGTTGCCGCCGGCGAGCTCGACCCAACGGGTCGCAGTGTTCGGGTGCAGACCGAGCATGTCGGCGAGCACCGCGGCCGGGACCTGGCCCGCGAGCTGGATCAACGCGGCGTTGCGAGCCGGGTTGCACTCGATGCCGATGCGGGCGAGCCTGGTGCGTAGATAGCTGGGATGCTGATGACGACCGGCCTGGCGGCCCGGGAACAGCCATGCGGACTGCTTGAGCTTGCCGGCGATCCCGACCTGGCGTCGCCAGGGGAGCTGGCGCAGGAACCCTCCGAGTGGCTCGGGCATCCACACCGCCTCCTTGCCGAGGCGGACGAACACCTCGCCGTTCGAGTCGCTGACGTCGCCGACGGTGAGGCGCGCGATGTTGGTCAGCCGCTGCGCGTAGATGACCACCAGGGCGCCCACGACGCGATCGGCCGGATCGAGGTCTCCGTCGTGGAGCAGGCGACGAGCCGAGCTCCAGCGGGCGTTGAGGTCAACGGGGCCGAGGGGAGAGTGCTTGCGGGTCGGAGGCAGCGCAAGGTCGCAGGTCGCCCGTTGCTCAATCGCCCACACCAGGAATGCGCGCGCCCGGTCTCTTGCCTTGACGTCGGTCGCGAACCACTCGTCGACGTCTGCTTGGGTCAAGGAGGTCAAGGACCTGCCGCGGCACCGGAGCCAGGTCAAGAAGCGAGCGGCTTCCCGGACCAGCTGCTGGCCGTAGTTGACCACCGAGTGCGATTCCCGGCCGCGTTCCACGCGCTTGCGCACGCGGTGGAGCACCCTCCAGGTCCCGTAGGCCTTGAGGATGCGGGCGTCTTCCTCGTGTTGCAGCGAGGCGGCTGACTCTTTGATGGTGCACTCGAGCCTGGCGACGTAAGGATCGCGCTCCGCCAGCGCGCCTGCGGCGGTGAGCAGATCGCGCAGGTGGATGATCGAGGCCTTCTGAGAAAGCCCGTCGAGCGCTTCATGGGTGAGCGGCAACTTGCCGCTGGCCAGATCTCTGAGCACCGCGACCGCGGGGCTGCGCGACATCCACACATGGCCGCTGCGGGGATTGCCGACACCCACGATCGCCTCTTTGAGTGGGACGAACCATTCAGGCACCTCGCCCTCGGGCCCCAAGACCTGCTCTTGCAGCCGATCGTCTAAACGACAGCGCAGGCACAGCGGCGCGCCCTTCCTGATGCCGTTGCACATCCCCTCGAGCCCGCAGCGGCTGCAGATTGCGATCGGTTCGAACCAGCAGGCGTGACAGAGGTCCGGGTCGCCTCCCCTTGACCTTCGGTAGATTCGTCGCACCCGGCCGCAGCGTCCACACATCCTTTGGGGATGGCGATAGCAACGGGCGCAGAGCGCCTCGCCGCTCTTGCGCGAGCTGATCCGCGCCTCGCACCCGCACCGGTCACAGCTGTCGAGCGGCTGGTCGTAGCAGCGAACGCACAACGCCTCGCCGGCGTCGGTGCGTGCGTTGACCGGCCGCACGTCGCCACACCCGCTGCACGACTCCCATGAGCTTCTGTCCTTGTGCTGACACGAACGACATTGGGGAAGCCCCGTCGTCTTGCGCACCTTGACCGGACGGGTCTCCCCACAGTCCGCGCACTCTCCCTCGCGAGAGTGGAGGTAGCACGGGTTGCAAACGCGCTGTCCGCCGACGCGGTTGGCAAGCTTGGTGACCCTGTTGCAGGATCCGCAACGAAGCGGCTGGATGCCCTTGGCACCGGCCGCAATCAATGCGTCGATCAGCTGCGACAGCGACTTGGTCGACGTCGACGATCCCGACGTCAGCACCGCCGGGTCGACCGCCACCTGGCGGGCGAGCACGGACAGCGCGTTGCGGTTGGGCGCGACTTGCTGGATGACTGAGATCACGGCTCTTCTAGAGATCTCCGGCTTCATCAACATGACGACGTCCGCGAGTGCGCTGGTCTTGGTGACGGACTCGGGGATGGTGAGGTCCTTCGAGTTGCAGGTCGCGCACACCGGGTGGCCGGTGTGACGGTGAAAGGCATAGCGCTCCCTGCGCTCGCCGCAGCGAGAGCACACGAAGGGGCGGTCGATCCCGGTCATTTCTTGGTGACCCTCGCTCGCTTGGGGGTGAGGCCGCGCGACCGCTTTGCTCCGGAGGCCTTGGAGACAGCAGCCTTCTTGGCCCGCTGCTCGGTGACGACCGGCTCGACGAGCTCGGCCGGGCTGCAGTCGAGGATGTCGCACAGCGCCGCGAGCGTGTTGAGGTTGAGGCGCTCGGGCGTCTGCACCACGAGTCGGTAGACCTGGGCCGGCGACAGGTGGATGCCGCGCTCCTCCAGCAGCGGCTGGAGATCGGTGGTGGAAAACATGTCCTTCTGCGCCATGAGCTGGCGCAGGTGCCAGCGGTAACCGATCTTCTTGCGCTTGATCATTGATTGTCTCCTTGGTTGAGATCGCTGTCGTAGATGGCGTCGAGTGCTCTCCTCAGCACCCGGTTCTTGTAGTCGGATGACACCCCGGTGTAGAGCGCGGTCGTCGATCCCCACTGATGGCCGACCTGTTGCTGCACGAAGAACGGGTCGAAGCCGTCCTCGATCAGATGCGTGACGTAGGAGTGGCGCAGGCAGTGGGGATGAAGCTCGTCCGGCAGCCCGAGCGCGTCGCGGTAGTCGGCGAAGCGGTGGTTGATGTGCTCGACCACCACCCGCGCGGCGCGCTCGGTCGGCCACAGCGCCGCTCCTTCACCGTAGAAGGGGCGGACCTCGGTGAGGTATTGCTCGAGCGCTTCCACCGCCCAGTCCATGACCGTGAGCACGTTGCGGCGCCGCGGCGGGCTGCCCTTGACCGCCTTGCCCCAGCGCACCGACAGCATCCCGAAGCCGCCGAACTCCGGTGCGGCGGGGTTGCGAGTGAAGTCCGTGACATCGAGGCGCGCCGCCTCCCGGCGACGCAATCCCCACGCGTAGATGACCTTGAACAGGGTCGCGTCCCGAAACGCCGCCGCCCATCCTTTCCTGCCGAGCCGAGCGGTGCGCGCGACCTGCTCGTCGGCGTGGTCGAACAGCGCCTGCAGCTCGTCGCGGGTGAAGGGCCGCACCTCGGGCCGGCCCTCGTAGCCGTTGGTGTGCGTGGCCATGTTCCACTCGTGGCAGATCTGGGTCGGGTGGGTCGAGAAGCGCGTCTCGCACTGCTCCGCCCATCCGTAGCGAGAGTCGGTCAGATAGTCGAGGAACATCGCCACCGACAGCTGGTAGCCGCGCACCGTGGAGTGCGCCAGCGGATGCTCTCCCGAGGTCAGCTGTGAGGTCCAGTCCTCGAGGTCGGCCGGCGACCATTTCCACGGGTATTCGTTGGTGAACTCCGTGAAGCGCCGCACCGTTCGGATCCTGGAAGCGATCGAGCTCTTCTGAAGCAGCCGGCTTCTCATCTGCGCCGTCCAGCCGGAAAGCATGGCCTCGAACACCCCCTCCTCGGGATGCAGCAGCACGGTTCCCGGCACCAGGATCAACTGCGCGGCGCCTGCGGTTTCCCCTCGTCTCTCAGCCATAGCCCTCCTCGTGTTGGCGACGCAATGGCTGCAAGTATCTTTCATCAGATGCAAGGTGGCCGGATTTCCAGTCCCCCTGCCAGGGTGTTCAGTAGGGTGATGTCGCGGTGAGAGTCGAGGTCTCGATAGGCAGTTCTTAGGCAGGTAGGCGGCAGTCAGAGTCCTGGAATCTTGCATCTAATGCAATCCGTCATCTTTCTGGTCAAACCCAAGGTGCACATGATCTCGGTGATAGAGATCCGAAAACGCCCCCGGATAGACGATGTCGCCAAACGGTGAGCCGACCTCGGTGGGCCGGACCTCTACAGGGAACTGCCCCAGCCACATGGTTAGCTCCCGCGCTGCCGAGTTGAGTGGGCTCACAAGCTGTCCGTTGACCGCGAAGATGTCGACCGCGCGCCCGAAGTAGTGATTGGAGTAGCTGGTCGTGTCCCTTACATACTGGCCGTGGCCGGACTTCAAAACACTGACGGATAATTCGAAGCGACTGCTCAGGGCTTCCAGCACCGCCAGCACACGCCGGTCGATCGCGCCCGTCTCGATGTCGGTGCGGGCCAGATCGGTGAGGACGATGCGGGGGTTGTCCAGTACCGACTGCGGTGAGCCCTGCGCGTAGGCGCCGCCAACCACCGGCGCGCTGACCCCGTAGCTGGTGGACAAAGCCACGACCTGGTCCACGTAGCTGGAGTCGTGGTTGTAGTTCCACACCGCGCT
>JBOGWU010000151.1:0-7598 GCA_050693935.1 Actinomycetota bacterium
GTGAACGAGAACTCGGTCTCCACGAAACGGCTCATGAAGTCGGCGAAGTAGGTCATGGGTTCCACTCTAAGGAGGCCGCGCGACTGGAGCGATTCTGCGGTGTCCAAGAAGTCGTTGTAGACGGCCAAGTAGCTGGTGTCGCTGAGGTCGTAGGGATGGCTGTAGAGCAGCCGCACGGTTCGCTGGTCGCCCACGTAGTCGAGAGTCTCCACGAGCCATTGCTCGACCTCGCGCGGGGACAAACCTGCTTTGATCATCTCGCCCACCGATGCGTAGAGCCCGTTCGGCATGACGGGAAAGGCCCATGCATCGTCCGAGACCCGGGCACCGTCGAGGAAGGTGCGGTTGGGGGCCGACCCGCTGTCGCCGGTGTAGTAGTAGGCGTTGATGCCACGTTCCTCCAGCAGCCGCGTGACGACGGGGGGATGCACTCCATTCGGCGCCGAGTACGCGCTCACCTCTCGTTGAGTCACGCTCTCGAGGCACTCCTCGTTGCGAACGATGGCGTCTCGAAGCTGTGCCTCCGTAAGTTTCGAGTTTTCGAGCTGATCGCTGAAGTAGTTGTGGCTCCATCCCCCGTGCGATCCGATTTCTCCGAACGGCAAGAGGGCTTCCAGGTGCTCCTGTCCCTCTCCGCATGCGTCGAAGCCAAGACCGTCTCCCTGGCGGTCACGGAAGGGTCCCGCGGTGACATCGAATTGCTGGCGCAGCCCGCTCCGTAGAACCCCGGAGGAGATCAGCGAGGGGATGCCCTCCCATTCGATTTGTGAGTCGATATGCCAGTCCATCACGAGCCCGCCGACACCGCCCGGAGACGACACCAGGTGTGGCATTCCGACGACGTCGAACAGATAGCTGCGCAGCACCGTCCTCAGCGGCAGATCGTCTCCGTAGGCCTTGAGGTAGCCGAGCGGTAGATTGACCCACAGGGCGCGCCCGCGGCCGAAGCTGCGCTCCGACAGCACCGGGATGCCGTCGAAGGAGGCGAACAGCTCGACGTCTTCGTGGGTTACCTCAGCCGACGCCATGGGATACCTGAGCCGGCCGTACGAGTAGCCGCCGACCACGTGTCCCTCATGAAGCTTCCCCGGCGGTATCTGCCATGCGCTCGTGAGCGCCGGGGTCGAGAAGTCCAGATTTCCCTCGATATAAGCGTCGTCCCGCTGGCTTCTGTACCGTTGGTACTGAACCCCGACCAAAGGCGCCATGACCCCGCCGCTGCGATAGTCCCCCTCGGTGTCCTTGACCCCCGCGTCCAGCACCACGACGATGTTCCCGCCCTCTCGCATGAACTCGCGTCCGCGGTCCAGCGTCGCGGCCGGCATTTGCTGAACGAGGCCATCTGGAAAGATCAAGGTTTCGAAGCGGCGGGCGAGTTCGCCACCGTCGAGCAACAGAAGATCACGCGTCGAGATCCAGCTGCGGGCGATCCCCTCTTCCTCCAAGACCGAATCGTACGCGTCCCTGATGAAGGATTCATCGGCCAGCGTGGTGGGGTCGAAGACCAGACCAACGCGCAGGTCACGCTCGAGCGATCCTCCGTAGAGGTCCGCCACACGAACGAGCGAGAGAATGAACAGCGCGGCCACCAATACCGTAGAGACCCGCATGTGTCGAAGGGCTCTCACTGCACCTTCCCGCCCCGCTCGGCCACGACCCATCCGTAGACGGTGACTCCAGCCTGCAGTGACACGGTCGTTGATGTGTAGAGACCCTTGAACCGCCCGGGCCGACCGATCTTCGCGCCGGCAGACACCGTGACGTCACCCTCGGCGAACAGGTTGCCGTGCACGCGAGCCCGGCGCCCGACGGTCACCGCCTTGCGCGAGATCAGGTTTCCCTGGACCTGCGCTCCCTCGCCCAGGTCGACCTTGCCGTGGGCCTTGATGCTCCCGCGGATCACACACCCCGCGCCTATCTCGAGGTCTCCATAGACGACAATGTCGCGACTCACCGTCATGCCGCTCGGGATACTGAGCCACTCCCTGCCCCAGACCACCGAGTCCGGGAGCCCGGCCTCCGCCGCTCGAGTGATAGGAGTCACCGCATCGTCCTCGATGACGGCAGGAGACGTCGCTATGGGTAGGCCCCACAGTCTTTGAAAGGTGCAGCCCGCTTCGAGGGTCAGGCGGCCACCCGAGCTGGCCGAAACCCCGAGGTCGCAATCCTTGCCGATGGTTGCGGCCTCCTCGGCATCGATCCAGCGTCCGATTTTGCAGCCCTGCTCCACAAGGAGCGATCCCTCGCATGCCAGCGCCCGGACGCGGGCTCCGCTCTCGAGCCTCGCGTTGCCCGCCGCGTAGACCTCGTCCAGCTCCGCGGCCGGCTCGACTACGGCGTGCGACTTTGCCGCCAGGATGCCGCGCCTGCGCTCCTTCGAGGGCACCAGCAGCTCGTCGTGAATCTCCAGCCGCTCGCGACGACGGAGCTGAATCTCCACGATGGCGGGAAGGTCGTTGGCCTCGTCCAGAAGGGGGATGAGCATCCGCTTGAACGCCGTGGCGAAGAAGCGTGGGTCCTTGGCGTTGTCGTGAACGACCGGAAGCGGCTCATCGTCGCGCGGCCTTTTCATCTCGATCACGCCCGGCAGGAAGGGCAGGAGAAGAAGGCTGAGGAACGCGCCACCGAGTATTAGCGTCTCGGTCATCAGACGCTGAACCTCTGCGTCTTGTCCCACTCCGGAATGCGCTTGCGCGTGATGTCGACTACCGCGTCGCCGACTCCCGCCGAGACGGCAACGCTGTTGTACATGAAGAGGAGAAATAGGAGCGGGAGTAGCCGCAGACGTTCGCGCATCCCATCGATGAGTCCGGCTGCCCCGATCTGAAAGAAGGGAGCGAAGTTGCCGAACGCACCGTAGAGCACGACGAAGAAGCTCAACGCGATGCTCGGGCCGATCAATACATCACCCGAGAGGAACAACAAGAGGTTTGCGCCGATCGCGCTGAGGATCAACAAGGGCACCATGTAGACACCCAGCAGCAACAGGGCGTCGAGTTTCTCGTAGAAACGCAGGTGCCGCGATCGGAGGACGGGGCCGAAGTGATGAACGAGAGCCTGTGTGTGTCCCCGAGCCCAGCGCCGCAGTTGCTTGAAGCGTGAGTCCCAGGTCTCGGGCACCTCCTCGTAACACTCCACCCGGTTCGCGTAGGCGACTCTCCATCCGCGCGTATACAGCCGGAAGGTCATATCCGTGTCCTCGGCCATGAGATGAGGAGCGAAGCCACCCCACGACAACGCCGCAGTACGACGAAAGCCTCCAACCGTCCCGCCATACTGGGGGATGAGCCCAAGGTTAAAGCGGGCTTGCTGGTCGACCTGGTATCCACCGGACCGTTCGAGGTCTTGCAGCCGCGGCAGCATTCCGCTCTTGGTGTTCTTCGGGATGACGCGGCCCATCACCGCGCCCACCTCAGGATCGCAGAACGCCATCGCGAGCTCCCGCAGTGTGTCGTGCGGGGGCTCGTAGTCGGCATCGAATACCAAAACGATTTCGTGACTCGACGCGGCCATCGCATCATTGAGCGCTGCAGGCTTCCCGCGCAGTCCCGAACGTCGGTGCAATGGTTTCACGATGGGGTGAAGGCGAGCGTAGGCGCGCAGTATCTCTTCGGTCCCATCCGTCGAATGGTCGTCAATGGCAATGATCTCGAGCCGGTCGCTTGGGTAGTGATTGGCCAGCAGCGCGTCCAGGATCCGCCGGGCAACAAGCTCCTCGTTGTGCATCGGCACCAACACGGTTATCGGGGGAAGCTCGCCGTCGAGAAGGTCTTGATAGTAGGAGCGTTGCCGGCCGAAAAGGCGAACGAGGGTCATCGTCCAATGCCGGATCGCGTAGGCAAGCATTATGGCGACCACGAGACTGAGCCAGGCGAAAGTGATTACAGCCATGCCCATGAGCTCCTCTCTCCTTGGTCCAGCCGGCGGCCGAGTGGAACGAGAAACAGCGAGAAGATGCTCATTAGGTAGACGAAGTCCAGGACCGGACCCAGGAACAGATAGAGGCTGGGCATCAGGACCGAACCGAACTGGGTCAATGCCCAAACGAACAAGGCGTAGCGAACCGCCGACAACACGAAAACGCTGGCCCAGCACAGCACGACCAATCCGAGACGCTCCAACGACGAGAACGGCATCGTCAATCCAAGCAGCCCCACCATGATGGGACTGAGCAGTCGCACGATGACGCTCGTGCGGACGTAGAGGATCGAAAAGGCTTCGCCCTCGAAACCAAGGTGGCCGAAGAACAGCAAGTAGAGGGCCGAGAGGGAGATCGCGGCACAGATGAGGGAGCCCATGAGCCGGAGCGGAGGACTGATCTTGCCGGCGACGAACAGCACCCGCGCGGCCACGAGCGAGACCGCGAACCAAAGCCAGGCTGCCTGATAGGTCATGGGCTCGAGATGAAACTCGAGCCACGAGATGTCGCCCAGGAGAAAGGATCCCTGATTGATCGGCAGCGAGCGTCCCATATCCGGTATCAGCTGCGACGTCAGGCGCACGAAGAAGTCGGACAGCTCGCTCAGGTTCGCGACGAGCATCGCTTCCATCACCGCGATGAGGACGATGGTCACCCACAGGCTCGTCAGATCGACCGTCTGGAGCCTTCTGTAGGAGCGATGGGCGAAGATGGCTGGAGCCTGAACTTGTTCATTCACTCCCGTTGCTTCGGCGCCTTTGGTACGCCACTGAACTGGAAGAATGCGACAACCGGCTACACAAGCGCACAGGAATTATCTTCCACCCCACCTCCCTCCGTGGCCCCGCTCGTTAGCGGCTCCGGTGACGCGGGTAACGTGCGCCCATGCCATCCCACCCCCAGGCGGGACGATGACCGCCGTCAAGAGCGCAACCGCCCAGGCAAAACTGCGAGTGGAGATGGCGCGCGCCCGCTACGGATGGCTCGACGTGGGAATCTCCACCTTCAAGCGCTTCTCGGACGGCGACGGTGGCTTCTACGCCGCCGGACTGACCTACTACGCGTTCTTCTCGGTGTTTCCCCTGGTTCTGTTCGCGGTCTCGGCTCTGGGTTTTCTCACCTTCCTGAGCCAGGAGTGGAAACAGAAGATCCTCGATGCCGGTGTGGAATCCTTTCCGCTGATCAGCGGGATCCTGACCGCCAACAACCTCAACAAGATCGAGGACGCTCGCTTCTCGCTGGCAGGGGTGGGGCTGCTCCTGGTCCTGTACTCGGGAACCGGTGCGATCGTGGCCTTCGAACACGCACTGAATCGAATCTACGGCGTTCGCGAGGAGGGCACGTTCCTGCAGAAGCGGATCAGCTCGTTGAAGTTCCTGGGGACGTTCGGCGGCATCATCCTCGCTTCCGTTGGACTAGGCGCCGTCGCGGCCGTGGTCGAGTCTCCGGCGGTGAGCGTTCTCGCATATCTGACGGGGTTCGGTGCGAGCGTGCTGTTGTTCGCCAGTGCCTTCAAGCTGCTGCCTCGTATCCACCTATCCTGGCGTGATGTACTGCCCGGTGCCATGATTGCTGCGGCCATCTTCGAGGTATTGAAGATCGTCGGGCCGCTCTATCTTGGAGCGGGCGCCGAGGGGCGAAATGAGACCTTCGGTGCTTTTGCCGCCGCTGCCGGGCTGTTGGTGTCCGCCTATCTGCTGTGTCAGGTGGCCCTGCTTGCAGCGCAGCTGAACGCCGTCCTTGCGGAAAGGCGGCGGTCTCGTGAATTCTCTCTGGCAGACAAGGACAAGGAGGCACCTTGAGCGACCGGCCGACCAACAGCGATCTGTATCGAGGCGGCGACCCTTCCAAGAAGTCGGTGGGTCAACTCCTCCAGGAGATATCCGAGGATTTCTCGACGCTCTTCAGGAAAGAGATCGATCTGGCTAAGGCGGAACTCGGCTCGTCGATCTCCGCGAAGGTCAAGGGTGTCGTCACCATCGCGATCGCCGGGGTGTTCGCGTTCTTCGCCTTGATCTTTCTGCTGCTTGCCTTACGAGACGGACTGGACACCTTCCTGTGGACCTGGCTCGCAGATATCGCGACCGCGCTCATCCTGATCCTCATCGGTGTCGGCGCCGTGTTGTTCGCCAGGAAGAAGCTGGCGACGCCCATCAAAGCCGACCTCACCAAGCAAACAGTCAAGGAGGACATCGAGTGGGCCAAAACCCTCAAGAAACGGTAGACGAGATACGCCGTACCCGGGAGCAGATGGCAGTCAAGGTAGACCAGCTTATCGACCAGGCCAAGGTCGAAGCGACCGAGGTCGGCAAGAAGGTGGCGATCGGAGCGGTCGCGCTCGCAGGTCTCGTGATCCTGGGCATGATCGCAAAGCGCCGGATCCGCGACTAGCGGCGGGGAGCGAACGGACGAGCCGCTGAACACAGAGTCCGGAGAGCCCGGACGAAGCTCGGTCGACGGAAGCCTTCTGAACGCGGCTTCCTATGGCGACATCGCTCGAGGAACCTGGGCCCTCTACCGGGCGAGCTTCGCCGATCTCTTGAAGCTGTCTCTTCCCGCGATGCTGCTCATCTTCCTGCTGGAGTTTCTGTGGCTGGCCACGGCCGACGAGTCGATGCCGGCCGTCGCTCTCGTTTCTGCGGACATCCTGTTTCGCACCCTCGTCCCTGCGCTCATAGGCACCTCCTTCATCGCCGCGACGCACGTTCTGATGGCCGACAAGCTCCTCGGGAGGAACACGGGACCGTCCGATGCGATTGGCCAGATCAGGCGCTTCGCTCCCTCCCTTCTCCAAGCGGGACTCGTCGCGGCCACTGGCGCGATGATGTTTGGAATTTTCCCCGGACTTGTCTTTCTCAGCTTCGTGTGGTGGGGCCCACCGATGCTCGGCTCGGCGATCGTCGTCGAACGGCGTGCCTTCCCCGACGCTTGGACCGCGAGCCGCCGGCGACTGCGCGGCAACATCGGGCGCGTCATTCTGGTCGTCCTGATGGCGGCGCTGGCCCTGGTGGCCATCAGCTTCGTTGTCCTGGTGCCCATCGCCTTCGCCCTGCAGGGTCTCGGGACCACCGGCGACCTGGCGACCTACGCTGCCGTCGGGGTGCTGACGGCACTGCTTCATCCCGCGTTGGCGGCGGCCACGCTGCGGCTGTACTTCGACGCGCGAGCGCGCTCCGATGAGGGCTTCGACGGCCGGGTGCTCGAACGGGAGCGGGCCGCGCGGCCGGAGGAGGACGAGACCGGGAACGCCTGATGGGTTGGGCCACCAGGCATAGGCGTGCGCGATCGAGCTTCGTCAGGGCTCGGCGGCTTTGAGCTTGCCCGCCTTTCGATCCCGCTCGGTCTTGGCCTGATGACACCGATAGCAACGCGGCTTGAGGTTGCCGGTTGAGGTGGGACCCAGCGCCACGCGCGGCTCGACGTGATCGAACTCTGGCCTGAGGCGGTTACCGCAATCCACGCAACAGACGCCGTCGAATTCGGGGGGCTCACCCAACTCCAGGGCCGTGCGCACCTCTACCGAGGGATCGCGCGACCAGCGCTTGAAGTTGCGCAGGTCCACCCCGTCGAAGAACAACTTGTTGAGGAAGGCATCCTTGGCGATCTCTCTGGCCACCTGGGGTGACACCGGACCCACGCCGGGGATCTTGCAGAGCTCGCCCTCGCGCACGTCGGTCCA
>JBOGWU010000152.1:0-16234 GCA_050693935.1 Actinomycetota bacterium
AGTCCGCATCAGTGGGCACCATCCCGAACTCGGCAAGCACCTCGATGGGGCGATCCGCACCGGCACGTATTGCGCGTACGATCCCGCCGTTCGCGGCGCGGCGCCGGCGGGCGGAGGTCTTGACGGCAAACGGCGGTGATGTCGATCGTTCAGAAGCCGCGGGTGCTGCCTAGCGCACCGGCCGTGCGAGGCGCCCCACGCCGCGCATATCCGCGGTGCCGGGGTGCCAACCTCTGCAGAAAACGGGTCAACGGACGGTCGGTTCCATCTATTTCACGGAGAAGCTTTGCTTCATGCCGAGCTTGACGTGTGGCTTGCCCGTCTTGGGGTCGGGCAGGTAGCAAAGGAGCGTGTAGTCGCCCGGCTCCAGCGTCACGGTGGTCCACATCGTGCCCCCTGGCGCAGGCGCGAACACCGTGGTCACCTCTCCCCCTTGGCCCTTGACTCTCTCCCCGATGCCCACCTCGTGGCTCTGCTTGCCGACGTTGGCGATCTCGACGGTCGCCTCGCCGGGTGAGGAATCTGAAATCTTGAAGTAGAAGTCTCCGGCTTCGATCGAGTAGTCGGCTGACGGTTCTCTAACCTCTGGCCCGCTCGCCGGTGACACTGCAAAGAAGCTCAGAGGAGGAGGCCCCTCTACCTCCGGGTCGATGACCAGATAGTTACCTTCCGGAAAGAGCATGCCAATCTCGCTGCTGGCACCGGGTTCGATCTCGGCCATGCTTCCGGCGACCGTGACCAGCGAGAAGAGCGCATCTGGGCTCTTGGACATCGCCGACCGGACATCTCTCTCGGTGACTCCCTGATTAAGACGGGCAAAATACGCGCGGTGGACCTCCTCGCCCTTGTTCTGGAGCGTGAGGGCAACCGGCTCCGACTCAAACTCACTAGGCATCTTGTAGCTCTCGTCAGTCACTGCTATGCGAATCTCTTGAGGCGGTTGTGGCTTGGCGTCGCTCTTTGGCTCTTCGCCCTCACTCGTTGCACATGAAGTCGCCAGGGCGGTGAGGACAAGTACGAAGACCATGCGCAATCGTCCTGTGACCCTTGCCTGGACCGACCTGCGAAGCACCAATTCCCTATGGCTTGTCAAGAGCTGCTCCTTCCTCTATTGCGGCCCGCGTTGCGGACTGCAAAGACCAAGATGTCGGAGAGCCCGTCCCGCTGCCATGGGAGCGGTGTCTCAACGACCCGAATCACGTCCGCGCCCTACTTCACCCAGAGATCGATGAACGCGTTCGAGTCGCCGTCAGACCACGGTTCGTCTAGCCAGCGACCAAGAGCCCTTTGGGGAATCGTTCGTTTGGCCACTTCTCCTCTTCAGGTAACCCAATTTGAGGACGGGAGTATTACCCGCGAGAGTAGAGAGCGCTCCCCTAATCTCCTTTTCCAGACTCCTGAATGCACTGTCGATTGCTTAGCGCGCCGAAGGATCTTTTATGGCACGTACCTCATCCGATCGCAGCTCGACTCTTTGCTCCATCGTTAGCTGTTCCGAGAAAAGATCAACCCATTGCCGGCGACGAGATCCTGGATCGAGGGCCCTTACTTTAAGCTTCTTGAACGCCTCCATCATTGGCGAAATCATCCAGCGGGGGCCGAGACTCGTAGCGCCCCGACCCCCTCAACTGGCGCTCTTGCCCTTAAAGAATCAGCCTGAACGTGAGGCGAACACCGGCCTCGTCGGAGAAGTCCAGCTCTAACTCTCCGTGAGCCGTCTTGTACGCGTCCGTTCCGCCTGTAACGGCCCACTCCTGAACCTCGTCGAAGTTCTGCTCGGAGAAGGTGATCGGACCCTCGACGGTGATGAGTCCTTTGTTGAGGTCGACGATGAAATCACACTCAACCGTCGCCCCCTCTCTCGGGACTACGGCAACGGCCAAGCAGTCCCCCTGGAACACTCCGACTTGCCTTGTAAGAGCGCGGTTGAAGATGGGCTCACTTTCAAACACGGTGTAGTCACCGATGCTCTCGCCCTCCTCACCTACATCGACGTCCGTCTCAAACTGATCATCGTCTGCGGCCTTCTCCGCTAAGCGGAGAGTGACCTTGTCGTCACCGTTGTCGGCTGCTGCAGGCACGATCATGGCGACCACCAGCGCCAGCAGGCCAATGGTCGCCCCCAAGACTCCCAGTCGTTTCAACATTGCTCCCCCCCGTTTGACCCTCTTCATGCAAGCCTTCCCCTCCGGCAGCCCTAGGAGGCAGCCCATGTGTGGCCGGAAGGCTCCGAAGCTCGCTCGCCCCCTGCCCCACGATCAACAGCGTACTCAGTCACAGGAGACCAAGCATCGGTCAGATGACCGATGCTTGGTTGAGAAAAATCGCCCTCGATTTCCGCTGTGCCAACCGGCTCGCGCGCGACGGAGACTGTCAAGCCGGGAAGGGGCTTCCGCCACCACCTACAGACGTGCTGAGATAGCGCGAGGAGATCAACCTAGGAGATAGACGTGGACGCTCAACCCGCAGCCTCGCAGTATCCCGTGAGGCTCTCCATCGACTATCCGGACCGGGACCTCAACCGCGCCACAACCTTTTTCCGAATCATCGTGGCGATTCCAATCTTCATAGTGCTTGTCGCGGTTTCGGGTTGGGGATGGAGCGCTGGCTGGGATAGGAGCAAGGATTATGTCGTGTTCGCCGGTGCGGCCGGGGGTCTTTTGATCTTCGCACCGCTGGTGATGATCCTGTTCCGTCAGAAATACCCGCGCTGGTGGTTCGATTGGAACCTCAACCTGTTCCGATTCCAGAATCGAGTATTCGCATACCTGGCCCTGATGGACGATCGCTATCCCTCGACCGACGAGGAGCAGGGGGTTCACATCGAGTTCGACTATCCCGACGCGCAGCGCGACCTCAACCGGTGGCTGCCCCTCGTAAAGTGGTTGCTGGCGATCCCGCATTTCATTGTGCTCGTGCTTCTTGACATAGGTACATTCTTCGTCGTGATCTTTGCGTGGTTCGCGATCCTGTTCACGGGGAGGTACCCGCGGGGGCTATTCGATTTCGTCGAAGGGGTGTTCCGATGGAACGCTCGCGTCGAGAGTTACGCGCTGTTGATGGTGACCGACCGTTATCCGCCGTTCTCGCTCCAGCCCTAGCCGAGACGACTCGACTCGCGAGCGAATAGGTTGCTCAAGCAAGAGGTGGTAATGAGCCAGCGGCGTGACGACTATCGAGCTTCTGATAACGATCGAGCCCGCCGTGAGCCAGAAGCAGCCATCCCTTGAGAACGATGCGCTTCCAGTCGTCGCCGGATGTGATCTCGGCGACCGCGTCCTGGAGCTGGCCGACTGAGAGCAGCGCGGCGTGCACATTTTTTCGCTGGCGGATCACCAGCGGGTCACGCGGCCGCAACGGCGAACTCCGCACGTCGTTTCGAATAGTGAGAAAACCGCCGCTACCCAGGACCTCTGCTTCGTGTAGCCGGCTGGACTCGGACCAGCGACCAACGGATTATGAGTCCGCCGCTCTGACCAGAAGCAGGACGCGCGTGGCTTCAGCCTCACCAGCGTCCTGGCCCCTTGATAGAGGTTGTACCGATCGTTCGGGCGTCAGCTGGGTGAGTCGCTTCGCTACGAGCACGAGGGACAGGATTGCGACCGCCGTGATCACCTGCCAGTCACCGTCGACGAAGTCGAACTTGGCTGCCTCGTTCCACGATGCGTGCAGGAGCCCGATCGCAAGGATGCTGCCGCCCGTGGCGAGCAGGTGCTCCCCCACGAGAAGTCTGTAGAACGGCGTTACCAGAAACAGCACCGCAACATTGGTCGCCGCGCTGGACCAGCTCCAGTCGCCTTCGAACTGAAGCGGGATGTGGATCACGACGAACGGGATGGTGGTTATCAGAGCACCGGCGATCAAGCCACGGCGGGCCATCATCCGCGACTGGAAGAACCCTCCCTATGCCGCTTCCTCCCAAATGTTCAGGATCAACGCTGGGAGGTTGCTTCCGAGCCAGAACTCGTTCGAGAAGAAGACGGCAGCGTGATCGGAATAGTCGCAGATCTCGTATGGCGTGGGGGGAAGGGCTCCACGTCCTCAGCTTCCTGCCGAGCGAGTCTCCTCGACGGGCAGGGTGCTGTGGTGTGGAAGGGAACCGGCAGAGTTGAACCCCTCTGGGGTTCCGGCGTATTGAAGGACTACCCCTATCGAACTCAGGCACTCATCACAACTAAGGGAGAGAGCGTGGAGGCCGAGTCTGTCGGAGAGTTCACCTGTCGATCGCTCTAGGCACGCCGATGCGTCCCGACACGACTCGATTTCCTACGCAGAGACATTTCCATCGACCTCACTCTTATCAGATGTGCGAGCGGGGTCAGCTTTCTTCCCTCTCGGGTTGATGCTCTGTGATTGGCGGCGTCGTGGTGGCTTCGGCCCTGGTCGGTGCCGGCATCCCACTCGCCGATCCCGTCGTCGCGTTGCTGACCACGGCCATGATTGAACACGTCTCGTTGACGCTTGGCGCACCGTCTCGGAACGCGACCGTGGCCATTCCCTTTAGCGCCCTCATCGCTCGACCACCACGCGACCGGTCATGCCCGAACTCTCGTGCGGAACACAGAAATACCGATAGGTGCCCGGAATGTCGAAGCTCACCTCGAACTCCTCACCTGGCGGCAGCAGGCCACCGGCGGTGTCGTCCCGGGCCTCGTCCTCACCTTCAAAGCCTCCGCTGGCGAAGCACGAGGCTGTCTCGGGCAGCTCTTCCTCATACGCAGTGACCGTGTGGGCGTCTTCGGACTCGTTGAGGAAGGTCACGGTCGCGCCCGCGTCGACGGTCAGCGCCTGCGGCTCAAAGCGTTGCCCGGGCTCCATCCCTACGATGTTGCCGTCGCCTCCCGAGCACGCTCCGAGCGCAAGGCTTCCTCCGAGCCCGGAGCCGTGTCGGCGTGTCGATGGACGACCTTCCACTCGCCGTCCTCTCGCCGGTAGACCTGCGTCACACGGAGAACGTACCGCCGCGGCTCGCCGTTGATCGACGCCTGCGTGCGCTCGTACCCGGCGGTGAAAGCGATGTCAGCGACCACGTCCGCAGCGACGATCTCGTACACGTGCGATATACAGTTGGAGAAGGTGTCGGCGAGGTTGTGGAACAGGTCTCGTACCGCCTCTTGACCGACTGCCGAACGCCATGCGCCGAGTACCGACACCGGCTCTCGCGTGGACCAGATCGCCAACCGCGGACCTGGGTCGCCGTTGTGGAGCGCGGTCTCGGCATCCTTGAGCCGAGTCTGCGCCCAAGCCACGAAGTCAGCTCGATCGCTCATGGGTCTCCTTCTCGGGGGTCTCCGGCAGCCCATTCTCAGGGGGATGGTGTATCACTTCCGAACCTAACGGCGAGGCCAGAGCATCCCAGGATTTCGATGCTGAGCGTCCATGGCATCGTCGACATGGGTCACTCGTGGGCCGCCTGGTTCATCGATCCCAGTGGGAATGTGCTCGCGGTGGTCGAGCCGCAGGCTAGAGCCAGCCCGGACCGAAGACGCCGCCCTCACAGCTCGCCCGCCAGCGCAAGTCAGTTCGCCGAGTACCGCCTGCGGTGAGGTGCCAATCTTCGAGCCGACGGGCCCACGTTGGAGACGGCAATGGATCGGAGTAAGTTGTCTCGTCCCTCACCTTCGCCCCCAACTTCCTGGCGGCTGCTATCGAAAGCTGCTGAGTGCGATCCTGATCAGCACTCGGCCGCGCAAACCATTACCTCGATTGGGCCACGACGAACCGCCGAGCAAACCAACCTCAGTTCCCCGAGGAACGGGCACGTCCGTAGAACGAGGAGCAAGGAACAAGCGCCAGCGCGCATGTGCCGCGCACTGAGACCTCAGCGTCCATTTCTACGACAGCTCTTCGAACAGCCACCGGCAATCTCACACGCATGTCACCCTCATGGCGCCGAAGGCGATCGAGAACCGAGGACGTCGATGGCGCGCTCCGCACATTGCCCTGCATGGCGATCGGGACAGCACTCCCAAAACGGAAGCGCCATCCGCCACCATCTCTTCTCCACTGCAGCAACGCACTGCTCCACCCTGCAACCTCATTAAGCCTTACCGCAGCTGCCGACATCGATGTCCTGCTTTGTGCTGCGAGGTCGCGCAGCGTCTCCAGTCTTTCATTGCGGTTCACGAAGTGGGCATGAACCCAGGCCCTCGGTAGCAATAGAGCAGCGGCGAAGTCATCACAAAAAACGTTCTTCGTTCGTCCTTTTGCCAGCGCGGTAGGCGGCCACGTCGGGGACATCGCCTGCCAACAGGAGGTGACCCAGCTCATGGGCGATAGTGAATCGCCGCCGTTGGAGACGTGGACCAGCCTTGACATAGATAACTGTAGATGCGCCGTTGCGCTCCAAGCGGCCGTCCTCGACCTGATCGCGCCGGCGGATCCGCGTCACGCCGACAGCGGCGGCGATCGCCTCGACGTCAATCGGCGGGGAAGAGCTTACGCCCAACCTCTGGAGAAGGTCGCTGGCTGCCCGTTCAGCGAGGTCGTTCACGCTGCAAATCCTCGTAGAGCCTTGCCCAATCGTCGATCGAGCTAAGCGGAAAACGCCTCGTGCCCCCTCGCACCAGCTGGAGGCGGGCGAAGTCTGCCAACCGCTCGGTCTCGTCCGGTGCCCAACCGTGCTCGGTTCGGCGGCGAAGAGCGCCCTCACTTGGGTGGTGCCCAGCTCGGGCAATGCCGCCGGAAGCAGGAGGTGACCAAGCTCAAGTCCCACCGCTGTGGCGAGTCCGACGAGGCGATCGAGCGGCGCAACCGCGAGACGTTCCGGGCGCTCCAATAGTTCGTCGATGCGCCTTTCGGACAGCCGGCTGAGCGCGCTGATCTCTTGGTGTTTAGTGAGTTGGCGGTTCCATGCCATTCTCAAGGCTATTCGCATCGGCTCATAGCGCCGAGCAAGCGATCGGCGCCGCCGGGGACCATCCTCGATAACCGGGCGCCAGCGTCGGATGAAGTCTCTCACTGCGTCGCGAAGTTCGACCGGGCCATCGTACCCGCAGGTCTCCAGAAAAGCGGGGGTCCCAGCCAGTTGACGACTCACCGGCTCGCCCTTGTAGTAAAGGTAGAGGATCGGCAGGCCGAGTTGATCGGCCCACGCGAATTCCTGTCCGGCGCCCATGCTCCCGCCTTCGTAACCATGGACGATGAGGGCATCGCAGTCGCAAAAGACAAGGCTGCTATTCAGCCGATAGATCTCCTCCGCGCCGCGCGTATCGCTCGCCGAGGGAGCCGACCACACGGCCGGAACGTGCACTCTCACTTGCCACGGGTCGGACGTTTCCCGCGAGATGTCAACGATCGCATTGTTGATGATGTCGCACTCGTCTCTGACGAGCCGGATGCCGGCGCGGTTGAGATGCGTGAGCGAACTCGCCACGTAGACCTGCGGGGTATCGGGCCCTTCCTTTTCTGGTTCCAGCGGCAGTTGCGCCTGAGTACTCATGATTCGTCCGCCTGCTCGATGCGATCGCGAATCCAAAGTGCGAGCTTGCTCTCGCTCATCTCACCCGCCGCCACCGCCCGCATCACCGCCACGGTTTCATCGCCCCCCGGGTCGTCGCCCGGAGGCGGCGACCACGTGTAGCCGTTCCGGGCGACGAACTCCCTGAGGCACTCATACACGACCCTCTTGTTGCCGTCGGGCAATGGATGGTTCCGGGTAATTCTCGAACACAACACCGCGGCTTTGGTCGGGAAGTCCTCGTAGAACTCCACCCCGCCGTAGGTGGCCGCGGGAGCGTGAAGGGCCGAGTCGGCCAGGTGGAGATTGGCCACCTGGCCGAGCACTTCGGAGCGAAGCGGACGACATGCGGGTGAGGCCTGCTGCCGCCGACGGCAACGGGCTACGGCAACGGGCCTCACCTCTTATTTCACCCTTATGCGGCTCGGTCTTGCGCGCGTGTCGGAGTTGCCGGCGCTCTCGTCCGAGGTCCCGCTCGTGCGAGCTAGATGAACACCTGATAGCGCCTAACGCGGAACACGTCTTTCACCCGGCGATGTCCACGAGGAGTACATCGTCCTGGTGGCACAGGAAAAGCTGTATGAGGCGCAGCAGCTCGCAGCCCGGTAGCCTCGGGGGCAACCGGGGGCGCCAAGGAGAGGTCGATTAGGGCGGTCTCCCCTTCCCATTTGGGGAATTCCCATCAGGGTCTTCCAACTGTCAAACGAACCTCCGGGGTCTTTTGCTCGAGGAGTATTTGGACCAGTGCTGGGATCTTCTTCGACAACGCCGGGACGACTTCACAAGAAAGGGGGCCAGGCTCGCGCCCGACCCCCCCGAATCGCTGCGATTGCCCAGTTAGTCGGACAGGCGGAAAGTAAGTATCTCCTTGGTGTCCGAAACCTGACGGCTGTGAACTACTCCCTCTGCGCCCTCGAATCTACCGGAGCCACCCGTGATGGGTACGACGAACGTCTCAGCCTCGCCAGCAATCAGGCCCTGAGCGGTGATCTGTCCACCACGAAACCATGCGGTGGCGACGCACTGCACCTCCTCGCGCTCAACCGAGGTGAAGGTGCAGACCACCCCGGTGTGCCCCACCTGGTTGCCGCCCTTTAACAACTTGGAGCTGAACACGAACTCGTCGCCCAAACTGAACCCCTCAGCCCCAAGGTCAAGAAACTCCTCCTCAGTAGTGATGGAGACCACCCTCATCGTCTGACGCTCATCGTCATCACCCGACGATCCCAGAGCCGGAGTCACTGCACTAACCGCCAGCGCGACCAGCACTATGGCTGCGCCGACAGCACCAACCCACTTTCCCATTTTGACCCCCCAACGGTGGTGCCATCCTCCCTGGATGGCTCCTTTTTCCAGTTCTACACCGGTGGTCAGTCCCCCACAACTGGGGCTCCAAGGGGCGAGTGGGATTAGGGCCTGCTCCCCCTTATCGCCACGAGGGGGCTCAACGAACCTTCTCATCAATCGTCTGAACGAAGCCCTTCAGATCTGGTTGATCGTCTAGGTCAAGCGCCTTGAGTTCGGGCGGCCTTCCTTCGGCGCGCTGCGGGAGGAGCAGAGACGGTTCCCCATTGAATGGATCCGACAAGACGGATCGCGGCTGCGCGCCGCTGGGCTCGGCACCAGGACCGTGGCACGGAAGCGGTCCACCACTGTCCCGTACCGTGCCGTTGATATCCACGAACTGCCACGCGTAGCCGTCCGCTCCGAGCTGCAGCTTCAGGACGCCGAAGGCAGAGATCCCCGTCTCGAATCCGGGATCCTTCCCGGCGAGGAAGCCCTTCAGGTTCTTGCCCCCGCCGCCGGACACGAACTCGCGGATGCCGGCGGGCGAGACCACGCCCTCTGGTGTCATGGGCGCGTAACGCTGGTAGTTGTGCTCGTGACCGTTGAGGATGATGTCCGCGCCCGCGGCATAGAGATCGTCCCACAGTGCCTTGACCGCGGAGGTGTTCTGGTTGCCGTGAGAGGAGCCGGAGTTGAACAGGGGATGGTGCCAGTAAGCGACGATGCACGAGCTCTCCGGCACCGAGGCGAGGTCTTGCTCTAGCCAGTCGTTCTGCGGTGACCCCTCGGCACAAGACGGCCCTGTCTCGCAAGCACGGCCCTCCGCTCCCTTGCTGGTGTTGAGAGAGATCATGTGCCACGAGCCGATGTCCCAGCTGTAATAGCCAAGGCCGGCACCACCGGTGGGCCGCCCCTTGGACGCCCAGTAGTCGAAGTAACCCCGAGCGCCTCCGGCGGGATCGTTGTACTCGTGATTGCCGGGCGTGGGATAGGTGCGCGACGCGTACTGTCCCCAGGTCGGGTCGTAAGAGATGTTGAACTGGGTCAACGTGCCCTGCTCGTAGACGTTGTCCCCGAGGGTCACAACGGCGTCGGCTCCGTTCAAAAGCTGGGCAGTCCGCCGATGCTGGCAGAAGTTCGGATCGGCGCCCTCATAGTTCGGATCGCCCGAGCTGCATGCGATGTCGCCTGCGGCCGCGACCACCGTTCCAGCACCCGACGAGTCGATCGTCTCGTCCTCGTCGGCCTCGCTGTCACAGCCCGGGTCCGCGGGGAAATCGGTCGCGCCGTCCCCGTCGTTGTCGACCCCGTCGGAGCACTGGGGCGCCGGAGGGGACGGCTCGGACGCCGGCCCTGACCACCCTGACGTGTTGACGTTGAGATCATCGAGCCACACGGTGGTGGAGCTTCGCCCCTGAGTCTGTCCGAAGCGGTACGTCGTAACCTGAGTCGAGTAATTGCGGTTCTTGGCTAGGAGGGACTCGGTCGGCGATGACGAGTCGGGTGAGTTGAAGAGCCTGACCTCAGCATCGCCGCTGCCGGAATCGATGGGATCGACGTAGAACTCGATGCGCGCCCACGCGCCCACGGGCAGGACGTTGGTCGATCTCGCCCTCACGACATTGCCGGAGTCGAGGATTTCGATCTGCCGAGCGGCAGTGATGCGGACGCTCATGGCGTTCTTGGTTCCGTTCAGCGCACGGAAAGCCGTGACGCTCCGGCTAAGCGCCGACGGAACGAAGACGTAGGCGCGCCCCCAGATCACGCTTTGGACGCCGACCGTCTTTCTCCACTGCACCCACGTCGCGCCTCCTGTGGCCTGGAGCCGCATGGACAGCGCGCCGTGAGCCGCCCGGCTGCTGTCGTACGTCACCGACGAGTTGGAGGCGATACGAACGGTGTCGAAGGCCGTCCCCGACGTCCCGCCCGAGTTGGCTACCGTAACGGCCTTTCCCGCCGCGCCGCCCTCGAGCGTGTTCGTCGCGGGAGCGGCGGACAACACCGGGCCCACCAGCCCCGACGCGGCCAAGAACAGGGCGGCGGCTGCAATGGCAAGCCCCGCCCGCCCCGCAACGTAAGACGCCGATTGTGAGGCCATCTTGTCCCCGTTGCCGCCCGCCCTCGACCGGGGTTATCACACGACAACGTCGGCGGCAAGTCTCACACCGCAATCCCCCCGGTGCTTCGGACTGGACAACTGCGGTTCGCGATAACGCGCCTGTGAGGCGTCGATCCGTCGTCGGCTTGCAGACGCATCAGGCAATGTTGCGGCGCCCCATGGGGTAATAGGAGAAACCCACCTCCGTGATCCTCTCGGCGTCGAAGAAGTTGCGCACGTCGACTACCCCCCGGCAAACCATCGCGTCCTTGAGCTTGCCGAGGTCGAGCTCACCGAACTCCTCCCACTCCGTACACAACACGACGCAGTGCGCGCCGGATGCCGCGGCATAAGGATCGTCGACGACCTCGAGCTCGGGCGCCTCATGGCGCGACTCGCCCCGGCATCCGAACTGACGTACGCGGCGCGGTTGTGCCGACGTGGGACTTCAGCCTTTTCGAGTTCCGAGGACCCGGCTACGGCTCACCAGGGTTGAGTAACGAGTAGAAAAGCGTGGCGAGCCAGAGAGAAGCGTCCGTTACGGAGGGGAAAGGATAACGCCCCTCCCTGGCTGCAAGCCGGGGCCGCCATCCCCTGTGACTAATCGACCGACCACGCTGGGTCCTTTAAGGGTTGGGGCTTTGTCGTAAGTGACCTCCAGGGGGAGGGTCTTCAGTCCACTCGATCTGGGCACAAATCGGACGCGCTGTGCACAGGGGAGATACCTCTGATAGCGGGCAGCCCCCCTTTACCGGCATGCCCTGACTCGGTAAAACGGACAGGGCAGTTAGTCGAAGCGGCAGTTCCACTCGCGGGGTCCCCTAGATCCCGATTGACTGCCCGGGGGGATAGAGCGACCGTTTCGCATGGAGAGGTGCGCTGCCAACTCCAGGCGGCGCACCTCTCTCTCGGTCGCGTCGCCGCTCGCGGGAACGGCGGCGCAGAACAATGCGAGCATAAGGCCCTTGTTGGGGCAACGCTAGATGCTTTGGGAGTATTCTTCGCTGACCTCAAGCCTCCTGGGCCCCGAGGCGCGGTCGGGTGAACTAGATCTCGGACGGCCGCCATGTGCATTCTTGAGAAGTCACGGAGATGACGAATGACTTCTGCCGAAGCTAAGTCTGGCCGCCGCACAAAGAAAAAGGGGCCGGACTCGCGCCCGGGCCCCGAATCGCTTCGATTAGTCAGTCAGTCGGACAGGCGGAAAGTAAGGGGAGGTAGGACTCATGTCTGATGAGAGTTCCCGACAGGTCATCCATGGCCTCCATCGGGCAATCAACGACCATGACATCGATCGGTTCGTCGCCTTATTCGACGACGATTATGACAGCTACCAACCTCTGCGTCCGAGCGAGGCGTTTCAAGGCAGAGCTCAAGTCAGAAAGAACTGGTCGACGATCTTCAAGTCGATGCCCGACTTCCGTGGAGAGCTTCTGCGGGAGGCGGTCGAGGACGGGACCGCGTGGACCGAATGGGAGATGACGGCCACCAAAACCGACGGTTCGAGGCTTGTTTTGCGTGGAGTTATCATCATGGGAATCTCGAGTGACAAGATCGAGTGGGGGCGTCTCTATCTCGAACCCATCTTCGACTACGAAGGCGACATAGACCAAGGTGTGCGAGAGATGATCGAGTAAGAACCGCAGTACCCAGCGACCCTTTCGGGGCCCGGGCATCCGAACTGACGTACGCGGCGCGGTTGTGCCGACGCGGGACTTCAGCCGCTTTGAGTCCGAGGACCCGGTTACGGCTCACGAGGACGTTAGGACTCTTCGGCGTCTGGCACCGTGTCCGCATGCTTTGACGCTTCATCTTACGGCCAGTCAGTTCTTCGGCTACCAAGATCGCCTGGTTGCGGCTGATGGCCTCGGGCCCACCGAACTCGATGAGTGATGGCGCGTTCGGTTGAACGGCGACGTCCGTGATGAGTGCGGCGACATCGTCGGCACTAACCCAGAATTGCTCGCCACCGACCTTGTGGACTTCCACCCCCGGAGGTTGTTGTCGCCTTGGTCGATTAGGCACCGACCTCCGGGAGCGCCTTGCCTCGATCCCTCAGGATCCGAAAGCCTCCAGCGTGGTAGCTGATGTAGGCCAGCGTCCGTCCTGGGTTGGGGTCGATCGCAACGCTGTGGGTCGCCTCGGTTTCGGGCGGGCCATTCCAATACACAGCAAGAGAGCTCCTCGATGGCCATTTCGACTTGAAGATCACCCCCGAAGTCTTCGACGCCGTCCACGAGGAGCTCGGCCGGACCCTCGATCACTTTGGCGTGCCGGCCGCTGAGAAGGAGGAAGTTCTAGGGGCCTTTGATGCATGGAAAGGGCGAAGTGACGGCCGGGTCGCAGACGGGGGCTGTCAATTGGCGTCGTTGGCACTGAGTGTCCCGCAGCGGCGTGTAGGAGCCGAGAGAACGAGGATGTCCAAGCTTCATGTGGCTTGTGGAACCGCGCGGAGGGCTCGCTCCAGGGATCAATGGCCTGCGCGACGCGGGCCCGATCGAAGATCGTGCTCCCGGGCAACGGTGCCGCCGGAGGTCCGGATTTGCTCGATGCTCGCACGTTAGATCAGCGACTTGATGGAGACTGCCGCTGGGCGGCTTAAGACAAGGGGGCGCGCGAGGATGCTTGAGACCGACACGATCTAGTTCAGGGCTGGCGGCCCTCGATTTCGGGATGCAGACAGCCGTGGAGGGGAAGTCTTATCCGGAGATCATGAAGGCTTTCCTTGAGCGTCGCGAGTTGCGGGTGAGCGCTCGCGACCCAGGCTCGCGAGCTGGAGTCCATCATCCCGGGTATGCCGACTCGTAGTCATAAAGGGATAAGAGTTGATATGCCATCAAGAAGTCGTCGAGATGCGCTCCCGGAACCGTCGGAAGGTTTCGTCGGTGATCTCCGGCATGGTCAGCCGCCCGTCGTGAACCCATCGCCGAGCCGCGGCACCGAAGAGCGCCATGCCTGCGGATGCCAAGGCGAGATCGTCGAGGCTCGGTTGGGCCTCTCCCCGGCGTCTCGCCAGGCCCCGTGCCAGACCTTCAGACCAGTGATGTTCCATCAGGGTGCCGCGCGCGCCGAGCTCCGGTACGGTGAGCATGAGTCCCGAGCTCTGCCGCACCGTCTCCTGCTCGGCCTCCATGATCCCTGCGAATTCTCGGAGCGCCAGCCGCACCGCCTGCCAATCCGAGACGTTAGAGTCCAGGCCCGCGATCAGATCTTGGGCGGCACCGATGAAACGCTCGGGACGGTCAAAAATGATGTCTTCCTTGGCGCGGAAGTACCGGAACAGGGTTCGCTCCGAGATGTCGGCCGCGTCCGCAATCTCGGCGACCGTGGTCGCGTCGTAGCCTTTCGAGACGAACAACTCCAGCGCCGCCACGTGGATGCGCGCTCGGGTCCGCTCGGCCCGACGCTCCTGCGGAGATGTATTGGCTCTGTCCACGGTGAAGGAGTTTAGAGCAGGCGAAGCCACGATGGCAGCCCAAGATCGCTTTGGAGCCATCGCCTAGTTCTAAGTTCTCGAACAGGTCACCTCTCGGTTGCGCCGACTTCGCACAGGCTCACGATCTCGATCGCGAAGTCACTCAGGCGATTGATCAGCCCGTAGAGACCGGATACGTCCCGCACCTGGGCGGTAAGCACGGTCCGGCCGTTACGGGCGTCCACGGTGACGTCGGCGAAGGCACTTGTCAGGAGCTCCCCGAATTCGCCCTGCACGACGATCCGATAACGCTTCATCCCTGCATCCTTTGTTTCGAGCCGCGAAGGTCTGGCGTCGCGAGATCCTCGACGGGGGCACCTGATCTGCTCCCGACGAAAGTCTCACGTGTCTGCAGGATGGCAGAACATGTCATAATGACAGGTTACGCCACAAGGAGGCTCTGGCCGGTACATCGGACGAACGGGAGGCGGATCAAATTGGCCGATGATAATGACGATATCTGTGCCTCGACCCGCCGCAGGCTCGTACGGGCAGTCTGACCCGGGGCGGGTTCACGTGTCCCAGGTCAGACTCTTAATCCGTGGGTTCATCGTTCGATTCGAACTCTCCGCATCAATCGAACACGCTCCCCTTCTCAATGCCCTTCACGACAACACACCTGCACCATGCCAAACGGACTCGGACCGGATCTTCGGCCGGGACCCGATCCGCCTCCCCATGAAGCCGCTCAAGGAGCGCTGTCCGACGGTCCACCAAGCGGGGTGGTCGCGGGCCTCGGATGTTGGATTTGTTGGATTTCGCGCTTTCGGTAACTGATTTCCAGACCCAAACCTCCCTCGTTCGTGTGTTGGATTTTTGTTGGATTTCGCGCCGCGTTGAACGTATTTTCGCAGCCCGGGGGACTTCGAAAACACCCGCTGACCTGGTCGTTCGCTTGGTGGGCGGTGACGGGTTCGAACCGCCGACCCCTGCGTTGTAAGGCAGGCTCCGGCGAATTCGACTACCAGCGCAAACGCGTATCTTTGCAGTTCAGAGCCGCTTTTCCGCGTTGTCTCATTTGGGCTTCTTGATCCCGCTTTGGCGCGGCGTCTGTTGATATTTGTTGGATTTCTGGATCCTTGACCCCTGCGCTGAGGCCGAACCCGGCTCCTCCTCGACGGGCGGCTTCGGCCGCGGACGCGGAGCCGTAGAACGCGCAGTCGACGGTGCACAACACGCGCCAGGCTCGCTCTCAACGAAGGATCACCCAGCGTGAGGACCTCGATGACGGACTACTAGGCTGGCTTTGCGAATCCGTCGCAGGGACTTCTTACATGAGACGCGGTTGACGCCTCCGGTCAGGACCGGACAGGGGGAAGTGTCGGTTTGGTTGATATGCCGCAACACTAAACCCTCCTCTTCCGCCGGCGCCCTGTGCCGCCTCAGGCTGATGAATTCGGCAACATGGCCTGCTTGATGGCGCGATCCTCTGAGATCTAAGAGGGACCGCTGGGGGTCTAGCGCATTGGGAGGGAGCGTTGGAGATGACCGCAGACCAATTGCCTTCGCTGGAGGGGAAAGACGAGCACAAGCTTGAGTACATCAAAGCGATGATGTCGATAGCGATGGATGATATTCGCCATGTAGCACTTTACATCTCGTTGGCCTTTGCAGTCGTCATCGTGTTCATCACTCAGATTGGCGTTGACGCAGTAGTAGGGCTTTCAGCCTGGGCTCGCACTCTTGTCTCGTTCGGACTGCTGTTCCTGCTAGCTTCTGCTCTTTTCTTTTTTCGCTACATCCGGCAGCTCCACATAGCGCGAATGAAAATGGCACGATGTCTTCCATCACTGAACGTGAATCTGGTACGAGAGTATTGGGCTGGGGACAGGTTGGGCGTCTGGACTAACTACAAGAGCGAATACATGCGGGGACTTACCTTTTTGGCACTGGGGATCGTCTCGGTTAGCGTGGT
>JBOGWU010000153.1:0-2819 GCA_050693935.1 Actinomycetota bacterium
GGTATACCCGCGGGCCCACGACATCTCTCACAGAACGGCCTCGAGGAACCGCTTGGTGCGTTCGTCCGACGGCGAATTCAGAACCTTCGAGGGAGGGCCGTCTTCGATGATCTGGCCTTCGTGCATGAACAGCATTCGATCGGCGACCTCACGCGCAAAGCCCATCTCGTGGGTGACCACCAGCATCGTCATGCCATCCTTGGCCAGATCGTGCATCGCCGCGAGCACCTCGCCGATCAGCTCGGGATCGAGAGCCGAGGTCGGCTCGTCGAACAACATGATCTTGGGCTCCATTGCGAGCGCCCGCGCAATGGCAACTCGCTGCTTTTGACCGCCGGACAACCGGATCGGATATTCATCCGCCTTCTCGGCCAGCCCCACCCGCGCCAGCAGCTCTTTACCGCGCGCCGACGCCTTCGCCCGGGGCTCCCCCTTGACGGTGCAAGGCGCTTCAATCACGTTCTCCAGCGCGGTGAAATGGGGGAAGAGGTTGAACTCCTGGAAGACCATCCCGCAGTTATGACGGATCTGACTGATCTTCTCGCGGCGTGCTCGGAGCGCGGGTCCGACCTCCACGCGAACACCTTCGATCTCGATGACTCCCGCGCTCGGCTCCTCCAGGAAGTTCAGACATCGAAGCAGGGTGCTCTTCCCCGAACCCGAGCGGCCGAAGATGACCACCACCTCCCCGCCCTTGATACTGAACGAGACGTCGCGCAGCACCTCTAGCTCACCGAAATGCTTGCTGAGGCCCTGCACGTTGATGACGTCAGTGGCCATGCGAGGTCGATCTGATATACCCCTTGGCCATCCTCCGCTCGAGCTTCGCCTGAAAGAAGGAGAAGATGCTGGTCAGCAGCCAGTACATCGCCGAGGCCACGATTAGCGTCTCGAGGGCCCTGAAGTTCTGCTGTCCTACCTTCGTCGCCCTGTAGAACAGGTCGGCGACGCCGATGAAGCTAACGAGGGACGAGTCCTTCAGCATGGCAATGAACTCGTTGCCAACCGGAGGAATCACGACGCGCACTGCCTGTGGCAACACGATCCGGCGCGTCGCCTGCCCAGGACTCATCGCCAGCGCGTGCGCGGCCTCGATCTGTCCATAGCCGACCGACTGGATGCCGGCTCGAAAGATCTCCGTCAAGTAAGCCCCGTAATTGACGCCCAGCGCCAGAACGGCTGCGGGAATTGCCGAGAGGAGAAAGAACCCGCCCAGGTACGTAGGCGCGAACCGGGCAAGCTGCGGAAACGCCAGGTAGACAAAATAGATCTGCACGATGAGTGGTGTTCCGCGAACGATCGAAACGTAGAACGAGGCCACACCGTTGAAGAGCGGATTCTTGGAGAGTCTTGCCAGAGCTCCGATGAGGGCAAGGACCGTGGCAAGCACGATCGCGGAGACGGACACGAGCAGGGTAAATGGGGTCCCCAACAAAATGTACGGAGTCCACTCCAGCATGAAGTCGGTGTCGAACCCGTACGACAGGAAGAGCCCGGCAAGCACGATGAAGATACCCAGCCATACGAGGCCCAGCTTGACGCGATAGGGGACGCGCTCGGACCTGCGCTCGAACGCGTCCCGCGCGCGCCTCAGCGGCGTAGCGACGGTTGCCACTTCACCCTGCGCTTCGGCGTCTACCGGCGTGCGAATGCCCGACTATTGCTGCTTCGAGAGGTCGGTCCCATACCACTTCATCGAGTACTCGCTGAGTGTCCCGTCCTCGTGCATCTCCTCGATGATCCGGCCGATCTCTTCGGCCAGTGGCACCGGGTCCTCGGGCGCGTTCTTGTCGAGCGCGGCCGCCAGCGGCTCGTAATAGATGGGGTCGCCGACCAGCTTGATGGGCTTGCCCTTCTTGATTGCCTCCTCGAGCGTGGGCACCGCGGAGATCACCGCGTCGAGGCGGGTCCCGTCCCCCAGCTCGAGGTCTGCGATCGCCGACGTGTCCGTGTCGTAGCCCTTGAAACTCGCGTCGTCGATCGTGAAGTCGATCTCGTACCCCGGGATCTCGAGCGACTTCTCTACGTAGGCCTCGTAAGTGCAGCTGCCGCATCCGCCGATGGTCGCCCCGTCGAGGTCGGTCTCGGTGTCCGTTATCGAGGTGTTGTCCTCGTGCACGGCTACACCGGCCGGCGTGAAGTAGTAGGCCGGCGTGAACTCGAGCACCTCGGCCCTCTGGGGGGTGACGGTCATCGACCCCACGCTCACGTCCCAGCGCCCCGACCAGTTGCCCGCGGTGATGAGCTCCCACGCAGGCGTCTGCCATTCGATCTCGACGCCGAGGCGCTCGGCGATCTCGTTGGCAACGTCGATGTCGAAGCCCTCGTAGTCCCCGCTCTTGGTCACCGACGATTGCGGCGGGTAGGCCGGGTCGGTGGAGACCCTCAGAACTCCCGCGTCCAGGACAGACGCGAGCATCCCGGTTGGCTCGTTGCTCTCCCCTCCTGTGTCCCCGCCTCCCCCAGTGGACTCCTCGGGCTCGTCGCCCGCGGTCCCGCATGCGGCGATCAACAAAACCATGAATGAAACGGCGGCCAGCAGGTGCAACCTCTTCATGCTCTTCCCCCTGTTGTTGCGAAGGTCCCCGCGGTTGTGCCCGGGGACGGTGGCCCTACTATGCCAATAATATGCAGCCGATAGAAGCAATTTGTGCGTGAAAAAAAGGGGCCGCCCGAAATGGGCGACCCCTAAAGATAATTCCGGCGACGACCTACTCTCCCACCCCGTCTCCAGGGCAGTACCATCGGCGCTGGAGGGCTTAACTTCTGGGTTCGGAATGGAACCAGGTGTGACCCCTCCGCTATGGCCACCGGAAACC
>JBOGWU010000154.1:0-4032 GCA_050693935.1 Actinomycetota bacterium
GAGAAGTTTCAGACCGGCTTCGACGAGCCCCTGCTGCACACGATGTATGTCGACAAGAAGCTGTCGGGTCTGAACGCGGTGCAGACGCTGTCTCGGCTGAACCGAGTGCACATCGAAAAGAACAACACGATGGTGCTCGACTTCGTCAACCGCGCCGACGACCTCGAGGAGGCCTTCAATCGTTACTACGAGGCCTCCATCCTGTCCGAGGGGGCCGATCCCAACCTGCTCTACGACCTGCAGCGGGCGCTGCTCCAAAGAGAGGTGTTCGACGAGGGCGAGGTGCGAGCGTTCTCCGAGGTGTTCTTCGATCCCAAGGGGACCCAGGATCGGCTCTACGCGGCCCTACGGGAACCGGAACGGCGCTTCGGTGCCCTGCCGGACGAGGACAAGGCTCCTTTCCGCAAGGACCTCGCCTCGTACACCCGCATGTACTCGTTCCTGTCCCAAGTGGCGACATTCGTGGATGCGGACCTCGAGAGCCTCTATCACTTCGCGCGCTACCTGCTGAGGATTCTGCCCGGCGAGGAGAAGGGCCTGCCGTACGAGGTCCAGCAGGCGATCGACCTAGAGACCTTCAGCATCCGCGAGACGCACCGCGGCGCGATCGAGCTGGACCGGGGCGATGGCCGCATGAAGCCCCCGGGGCGGGGAGCAGAACGGGAAACCACCCCCGCCGAGAAAGAGGCCTTGTCCCTGATCATCGAGGAGCTGAACGAGCGCTTCGGGACCACGTTCACCGATGAGGACAAGGTGTTTGTGGAGGAGCTTGAGAGCCGTCTCGTTGATCATGCCGGGCTCGAGGCGAGCGTGCGTGCCAATACACCGGAGAACGCTCGCCTCACCTTTGACCACGTGATCGAAGACCTCCTGCAGGACATGGTTGACAAGAACTTCGAGCTCTATAAGCGGGTCACCGACGACGATCGCTTCGGGTCTTTCTTCAAGGAAGAGCTCTACAAGCGCTACCGCAAGCAGATCGAGGACTCGGCGCCGGGACCGAAACTCCCGTCGATCGTCGACGAGGTCGTTGGCGCCCTGGTGACGGAGCTAGAGCCCGAGAAGATCATCCTGTTCGGATCGGCAGCGCGCGGGGAATTGGGCCCTGACAGCGACCTCGACGTCATGGTCATCGTTTCTGAGATGTCCGAGGACCTTGACGAGGTTACGCGCGGGTACCGTGCCGTCGCTGCCGTAAAAGGCCGGCCCCCGGTGGACGTTTTGGTCTACTCCCACCGAGACCTGGAGGATTGGGGAGGCGTGATCGGCCACGTCATCAACGATGCGCTGACCGAGGGCCGGGTCGTCTATGACGCCGCTTGATCTCGCCGAAGCCTTCCTGCAAAAGGGTCTTGGAGACGAGGCGCTGCTCGAGCGGATCGTGTCCGATGTGGAGATAGCCGACTGGCTGTTTGGCTTTCATGCCCAGCAGGCGGTCGAGAAGTATCTGAAGGCGGTGCTTGCGATCGACCAGGAGAGACCCGAGAGGACACACGACCTTGGGGTACTAGCCGAGCAGTGTCGCGAGTCAGGTCACGCCTTACCGGAGGACTTGGAAGGGATATCCGATTTCTCTCGCTACGCGGTGCAGGAGAGATATCCGCTAGCCCTTACTCCTCCCATCGACCGTGCCTCGGCGCTTGATGTCGTCATCAGAGTGAGAGCTTGGGTCGAGGACGTCGTCGCCTCTGCTTCATAGATCTCTTGGGGCAGCCGCGGGCCGTTCCGGCGTGTCGGAAGAGGGGCTGTGAGTGCGGGGGATATCTCGGGCGCGCGACACCGGCGGCGTCGATGGGATCCACAGACAAAACGACGAACCCTGCTGATCGGAGCTCTCGAGCCACAACCGTCCTCCAATGACATCGGCCAGCTTGCGGCAGCGGTAGAGGCCGAGGCCCGTCCCGCCAACCGCTCGCGTCGAGGATTGATCGACCTGGTAGAACCACTCGAAGATCCTCTCCTGCAACTCCAGCGGGATGCCTCGGCCCTCATCGATGACCGACACCAGAACGCCGTCGCTCTGTCTTCGCCCGCGCACGACGATGCGTGATTCGACGGGGGAGTACTTGATGGAGTTGTCGAGCAAGTTGCTGACTATCTCGTAGACCATGTCCTCGTCCGTCTTGATCAGCGGCATGCCCTCATCGAAGTCGAGCTCGAGCAGGTGATCGGTGCGCTGCCGGCCCTCCTCGACTATCTGGCGCGCCAGATGGGGGAGCGAGATGGTCGTTAGGAAGGGCCGTACTTCATCCGACTCCAGGCGCGGGAGCTCGAGAAGATGCTCGATGAGAGTGCGCAGCCGCTCGCCCTGTCGCTCGATCGTCTGGAGGAACTGGCGCTCCTCGGATGCCGTGAAGGCCACGTTGGGTCTCAGCAGCGTCTTGGCGTAACCCAATATCGAAGTCAAAGGGGTCCTGAGCTCGTGTGAGACGGCTGCGACGAAGTCGTCCTTGGACCGGTTCACCTTGGTCAGGTGGGCAAGCGACTCCTCGAGCCGTCCGACGAGCCTCGCGTTCTCGAGCGAAACGCTGGCATGGTTCGCAAGCGTCTCGAAGAGCTTGAGGTCCTCGGCGTCGAAGGTGCTGACGTCACCGAGCCGGTTTCCGACGATCATCGTTCCGACGACCTCTTCGTCTCCGAACAAGGGAGCCACCATGGCATCGTGGATGTTGCGAAGCTCGAAGTAGCGCCGGATGCTCTCGTTGCGAATCGGCCGCGAGAACAACACCGCCTCGCGCTCGGATGCTACCCGGGCCCACACTCCCTCCGTGGGATCGAGCTGGGTGGGCACCAGGGTGGTCTCCACGTCGCCGGGCCCACGAGTGGACTTCAGGGCAGGTTCCCCTTCCTGGGTGGGAAACAACGTGATGGATGCGACCTCCGCTCGAAACATTCGCTGGGATTGAGCAAGCAGCGCGCTGGTCGCGGCATCGACCTGAAGCGAGCGGTTCAGCATTCGCGTCGATTCGTAGAGGAACTCAAGGCTCTCGTGCTTCTCGCGCTGTGATGTATAGGCGCGGTACGCAAAGAACATCAACGCGATGGGGACGATCAACAGCAACCCCGCCACCGGCTCCAGCCACAGGACCGTCACCGCGGCCAGGGCGATGCTGGTGTTGGTCAGCGTGATGACCACGAGGAGCCTCAGCGAACCGGCAAAGCTGGCCGGTCGCTCGCCCTCTGCCAGCGACATGGCGATCGTGATGGTTAGAGCGCTGCCGATGGACGCGATGAGCGCTCCGGCCAGAGCCGCGACCCAGCCAAGTGGACGAATGGGGTTGGTGCTCGATGCGATGGCGTGGAACGCGATCACGGCTATGGAGGTGCCGAACGCAAACTGAGCGAGGTTGAAACACAGCTTCAGCGGAGCCTGCCTCCGGTGCAGAGCGAGGGCCAGGCCCGCGCCCACGAGCTGGCCGACGACCACCTCCCACGGCGCAGCGAAGAAGAAGCCCAATACCAAGGGCACCTCACTCAGCGAGAAGGAGTGAGCGGCGCGTCGGAACGGGAGGTGAACGACGAAGATCTCGGCAAGCCCGAACAGCACCACAAGCCCCCACCAGGGGATCGGCAAGTCGGCACCCTCGATGCGAGGCATGTCCCGGACCACGAGCGCGAACAGGACGCCCGCTCCCACGGCGAGCATCGCCGTAAGCAACCAGATGCGCGCAGGAGCAGAAAGCCTGGCAAACGCCGCCGCCGGCCATCGCCTCTCGGTTTCGGGCTCTCGGTTCATCTCGTCTGTATCAATTCGCGTCGTTCCATTCCCGCCTGGGGGCCGGATCAAAAGCTGGTGTAGGGACAACGTCCACCCTGGACTGACGCTTTGCAATGACTATTTGGATCTGTAGTCAGCACGGACTACTACCCGATGGCTCACCGGGGCTACTGCCACCGCAATTTGCTGCGCGGTTGGGCCGCCCGGGTCTCCTATTACTCTGGAAGGCCATCGAAAACATGACCCCCCAGCACCTGGGGTGAGGAGGCCGGCATGGCGCAAGTCCAGCTTCTCCCGGAGGCGACCAAGTTCAT
>JBOGWU010000155.1:0-21170 GCA_050693935.1 Actinomycetota bacterium
TTCGTCAGGTTGAGCTCAGGGGCATCCTCCCTAGGGTGGGTGGCTGCCCGCTTCCCATGGATGGAACAAAGCCGGCCCGGACGAACGAGGGTGGGTTCCGGGTCGGCCACGCTCGATGGAACTCATCCCGTCCCACACGAGCTCATGGTCAGCCTCGATGCCGATGTGTCTGGAGCCGAATACCGGCGCATCTCTGTTGGCAGCGAAACCTGACGCGGTGATACCCACCCCCCATGCACGAATCAATTTCGAAACAACATAGACAGCTACACGAAGCTCAACAATGCCGTTCGCTGGGAAAAATCACGCGCCGCATACGTAATTTAGGAAGGCAAGCTCCTGCCGACCGAGGCCACAGCGCAGAGAAGGCAAGAACGACCGAGCGTCGGATCTCACGCGCAGCCTGCGGTTGGTGGACGAACGGGGTGCGCCCAACCGCAAAAAGGACTTGATGCCCACCGCGGTTCGCAGCACTGCGGCACCTTCTTTCGAATCCCGCCGAGCTCCTCCTTCTGGAGAGGTCTCGCTCGAATGGTCGTTCCATCCCGCGAACGCGACTGAATCCAGTTCCGCACCCCAAAAGGTCGTTGGTCCACCGGCTCGCCGACCTGGACGCCACGCCAGGCGCCTGGACTCGCAGGAGCTGAAGAAGTCGCCGAATGTACGGAAGGAGATCACAAGGTGACCAATCAGAAACGCTTGACCGGCAAGGTCGCACTCGTTGCCGGAGCGACTCGCGGCGCAGGTCGCGCGATCGCCGTCGAGCTCGCACGCGCGGGCGGGTACGTCTACGCGACCGGGCGGAGCAGCCGGACCGAAGGACGTTCCGAGATCGACCGACCGGAGACGATCGAAGAGACCGGCGACCTGATCCGGACCGCGTACGCGATGAGGACTTGCCAGGCGAGCCCACCTCCAGTTCGATCAGTGGTTGAGCCCCCGTCTCGACCCAAAACTCATCCTTCGCCGCGCAACGTCATCAATCAGATTCTGATCGCCGAACATACGCGCGACGAGGCTGTCGAAGATCCTTTGGTCGCTGGTTCGAGTCCAGCGGCGCCACGCGTAATACGCGGTGGGCGGTCGGCACTACTGGGCATACTCGTCGTGTCGCCGGATCCAGTACTCGGCCTCCAAATCCTCGGCCCGTCCATTCGGTGCCCGGTCGAGGATCGGGTAGTAGCCCATCAGAAACTCAAGCCCCCGGTCACCGGTCGAGTACGTGTGGTAGACGACTCCGTCGGCAAGCACAAAGGCGTTAAAGCGCGGCTCCTCTGAGAGGTATCCGGCGACGTCGGTGCCGGTCTCGGTCGCCAGGTGGCGGAAGACCGGGGGCGAATCGCCCTCGATCATCGGCCCGAAGGCCTCGCGCACTTCGGCCTCGGTGTGCGAGGCGCCGAAGTCGAAGTTGAACTCACTGTTCGCCGAGGAAATCCAGGGGAAGCTCCATCCCATCCGCCGCTTGTACTCCTGAAGCCGCGCGAGCGGTGCCTGCGAGACGTAGACGATCGTTACGTCGCGGGCGTGGAGATGCGGCAGGACGCCGTTGACGGCGTCGGCGTTCGACGAGCACGTCGGGCAGCCGGCCTCGTAGCTCGGGCCGAACATGAAGTGGTAGACGAGCAGCTGGGAGCGCCCGTCGAAGAGCTCCGCCAGGCTCCGCGTGCCCTCGTCGGTCTCGAATCGGTACTCCTTGTCGACCGGCACCCAGGGGAGCTCGCGGCGCTGTCGTGCGAGCTCGTCGCCCAGTCGGGTGTGTTCCTTCTCGCGAAGCAAAAGCTCCTCTCGCGCCTCTTGCCACTCCTCCCTGGTAGCGATCCTGTGCTCAGTCATCGCGATTACCTCCAGTCAAATGGGAGATCCAAGGCGACCACCTCGTGGCCCCGATCACGCACTTAAGCTCCAAGAGATGCCAATATCAAGCGCTGTCGCCCGCGCCGTGAATCAATACGAACCTCGTCAAGCCAGCCTCCTCCAGCTCGATCCATACATGAGACCCCCTCTCGACCCAAAACTCATCGCTCGCCGCGAAGGTCATCAGTCACATCGGAAGCCACGTTTACCCTCGACTATCGGCTTCAGGCCTTACTAAGAGGGGGACACGGGTTGAAGCCTCACCGAGAACTACGCAACGGTCGAATCGATCGAGGGCTTCTCCGAGCCTGGTCCGTTCGAGCCCGATATTGGTGATACGTAGATACAGATACCTGAAGCGGCGAAGTCTTGAGGAGTCACGTTAGGGATCCCTCAGCGGCGACGAGCAGCAACGATCCAGGCCCGACATTCTCGGGCAGCATCGCCCACAAAGCGTCGAGATCAGCGGCGGTGGTGCGGAGGCGGCGGCCGACCCACAGGAGACATCCCACCTCATCCGCAAGACTCGCCTGGTGCGGAGCACGACACGCGATATCGATGCCCAAACGTAACTGCACGAGCTCTCCTCTCTCTCGACGACAATCCCTGCCGGCGTGGACGCCGCCGCGTTGGAGAGGACGTTCCGGACATTCACTAACAGGGATCCGGGCCCAGTTTTGCGCAGTTCCCGGTCACCGAGTTCCCAACAAGACGCACCGCCTCCCCGGCGGTGACCCCCACCCACCCCGTGATCAACAGGCAAGGAGTCGCAACGCGCTCCGGTCGGTCAACCAACGACGGTGGGTGGGCGCCGGTCCCTTAGATCCTCGTCTCATCGGCCGCTCGATCCGTGGATTCAAAGTGACCAACTGAGTTTGAATGTCCATGAGGATCTGCTCGGGCGCACCGTGGCGGCGCATCGCCGACGCCAACGCGTCACAGGTCGGGCGCGCGGTGGCGCGTGCCACGACCTTGGCGATGACGCAGAAACGGGAATGGTCGTCGACGCCGGTCACGACCGACAGCGCGACGCCGCTGGTGAGCTTGGCGTTGCCCATCACGTCGATCTGCCACAGCTCCATCGAGCGGGATCGCTCCCAGCGCTGTATTCGCGCGCCGCCGCCGGCGCGCTTTGGGTGAGATCAGTCGGTGTCGCACGAGGCAGCGATAGATCGCGGCGCGTGATGGCGGGACCTCGAGCTCGCGTCGCAGCTTGCTGAGGATCGTGCGCGGACCCCAGCCGGGATGGCTCCGGCGCAGCTCGACGATCCGTGCCTCGATCTCGGGCGCCATCTGGTGGGGGCAACGGTCGGGCTTGGAGCTCTTGTCTGCGGGGGCGGCGAGGCCGTCGGTGGCGTAGCGCACGAGCCAGCGCCTCATGAACTCCGGCCCGTCCGCCCGGTAGTCGATGTCGCGTTTCTTCATCTCGGAGTAGACGAGAGGATGCAGACCGAAGTAGCGGGCGTGGGGTGTCACGATGCGAGGTCGTGATCGGTGCCGTCTCGGCTCTGCATGAACCCGCCGCCGAATGCGGAGAAGTTCACGGTGAGGACTTCATCCGTCCGCACCTCGAGCGCAACGGTTACCTTGATCTCGATGAGATGTCGCGCCCGAAGAAGTACTCACAAACCCTTTGGGGTTTCTCCAACGCGTACTACGGCTCCCAGCTACTCATCGGAGCGCTCAAGGTCGAATCAGGAGAAGTCCCGCGGCCGGGTGATCGGTTCCCAGAAGCCCCACTTCGTGAAGCTCTAGGGGACCTCTTCGGCCTAGTCGACCGGGATGAGATTCCGCTTGATGAGCTGCAGGCCCATCGGCATCTCTGCTTCTGCTCGGCCGCGATGAACGCCGACGGCGATCTCCTAAGACGAACTTTCGTGCGGCCCGAGTCAGTCGAAGGGTTCGAGGCCTCGGATGAGGTGAGGCGCGCTACCTCGCAGTTGATAGCGGCGATCGTCGATCGAGGAGTTGAGGGGTCCTTGCACGTTGATCTACCTCCGGCGGCTCATCCTGGGATGCGGTGTTCCTCATTGGGGACGGCAAGGACTATTGCTACAGAGTCCCTTCCGAGGTGTCGCCCTAGGGTCGCTCCATCACCGAGTCAACGATGCCCGCCTCCAGGTAGACCGCATAGCCGAAGCGCGCGCCGGGCTCCGCGTCGAGCCACTCCACATGCTCCAGCAAAGTCTCTTGCTCGGCAAGCAGTTCAGAGGTGTCAGGATCGATGATGAGCTCGAGGCGGTATAGGTAGCCCGCGTCGTCTGACTCTCGCACCAGGGCGATGCCTTCACGGCCCTGAGGATCCGTCACATCCTGCAGCACATCAACGCTCGGTATTCGAGCAGCCACGCGCAGCAGGGTCGCGCGCAGCTCGGATGGCGCCGTGAAACTCCGCAACATGTCGCCGATGATCACCAGCATCGCGCCCTCGAGCGAGTTGCCCCTTCCTCGGGCCAACTTCTCGAGCTGGCCATAGAGCTCGTCTGTGTCCGCGGAGAATCGTCCGAAGTCCTCGATAGACAGTTGCCCGGGCCCGAAACGAGAGTCGTGGCGGCCCGGATCACCGAGCGGAGGACGTCCCGCTTCGACCCACTTCTTACGGTCAGCGGGTCCGAAGAACTCCGCTTCCTCGTCGAAAGAGAGCTGGCGTCCCGAGCCGTCGGGCCCCTTCCACATCTCCAGCGTCTCGGGAACGAGCGCCCACACCTCGACGCTGTCGCCAATGCCGCTCAGATAGGCGCTCCGCGTCCTCGTGTAGATGAAGCTGCCCGGCGGCACCACGGGAGCTGGCTGTCTCGCTGCCACAGTGGCGATACGTTCGATGGTGCCCGGGGACAAGGATCTGTCGTCCGGCGGGATGGTCGGGCCGCGGCTGAGCGCAGCCACGAGGCCGAGTACTGCGATCAGAGCCACGGCGGGACCTATCGTCCGGACCAACCGGAGCCTCCGCCCTCGCCTGGGAATCGAGGACCAACCACTTCCAGGCGTGCCCGAAGTGACGCGCGCGATGATGGCGGCGCCCGCCTCGCTCCTCACCCAGCCTTCGAGCTCCGACTGCTCGACCGGGTTTGCACTTCGAAGGCGCTCCATCACATGGGTTTCGTTCATTCCTTTTCCTCCAGAGTGGGTCGCAGGCCGATCGCATGCCGAGGGCGCGAATCCTCGGCGAGTTCCTTGGCGAGTCGTTTTCTGGCCCGGTGCAGGCGCACGGAGAAGCTGGAGCTCGAACAACCCATGGAAGCAGCCGCCCTGCGCGTGTCCAGGTGTTCCCACGCCACCAGCATGAGAGCCTCCCGGTCCCACTCACCGAGCCGGCCGAGAGCCTCAACCAGCGTCAAGTGCGCGGTGACCTCGGTTGCCGGGTCATTGCTCTGGGAAGGTTCGCGCCCGACTCCCTCCTTTAGGCGTCGGGTGAGCGCCGTTCTCCTGTCCGACGCCCTCCTCTGGTTGGAGATCACTTTGCGAGCCACGCCGAGCAGCCACGGCGCCGCGTCGTCGGGAACGTCCCCGCGCCGCCGCCAGGTAACGAGAAATACCTCTGCGACTACCTCCGGCGCATCGTCGGGACTCGTACGCCGGAGCGCATAGGCGAGCACGCGCTCGGCATGAGTCTCGTAAAGGAGCTGCAGCCGTTCCCGCTCGTTCAGGACTTCTCTCCCTTATTCGCCGGCCCTCATCCTCGCAGTGAGTCTCTCAACGGGTAAGTGTCCGGCCGAGGGCCGATCTTTCAGGGCCTGCGGGGATTGCTTTGTTACTCATCCGCGGCGGTCGCGAAGCTGTATTAAAGCGGACTGACTTCGCCCGACGCCCCCCGGCAGAAGTCTAGGAACCCATCTCGCGGGTCCATCAGAAGGGTGTCGGGGATGGAAGGAGGCACTATGGAGGCCACCTCGACCCCGCGTCACGCCGAGGGCCGGACTCCGCGATGAATCGGGTGGGTCGAAGCAGTTGGATAATCATGTCAACGACGCCAACGAACACGCTGAATTCGTCCAAATGCGGTTTGGCAAAAGGTGGCATCAGCAAGGCCCTACCGGGCACTGCCTATCCAAAGTCTCAGTCGTCCTCGCGCGAACCAAACGGGGCTGATATGAGTGTGTCTGTTGCGGACCATGCTGTTGGTTCCGCTGCCGAGTTACCGACAACTTGTCAGCACTTGGCGACAGCCCCCACCGAACCGGACGTGAACCTTTCAGTTCATCCGGCTCTCCGGTGCCTTATTCCGTGACGTGATTGGTTTTCGAATCGGATTGTTCGGCTGTGAGGTTCAGCCACATGGTCCAGGCATTGTTCTCAAGCCGAGCACTCATGAAGCCAACACTCTCGAACAAGGCGACCGCAGGGTTGTCTTGTTCAACGCTCAGGCTCAGAGCAGTGAAGCCCTCTGAGGTTGCCGTAGGGATTAAAGAATTCAGCAGAGCTCGGCCTATTCCAAGACCACGGTGCTCTTCCACAACAGCCATCGAGACTTCGGGTGTCGAGGAGTCGATGAACCCGTATCCGGGCTCATCCGTGAATAGGCGATACCACGCCGCACCGATTGGCTGGCCCCGGTCGTCGAGTGGCACAACCGCTGTGTCCCCAGACCGACCCCACCGTGTGATGTAGCGAGACAGGTGGGGGTCTGCCAGCCCTTCATTCATGGAAGAGCGCGGCCGATCTGGTCGCCAGAAGGCGGCCTCGTAGAGCATCTGACTCAGGAAGGTGACATCTCTTGATGTACCCCTACGAATCGTCACGCTTTCCGGTTTCATCCTCAATCCCTGGACCGACTTGCGTTATCTCTCCCTCCTTCCCCTTGAGTGTGGGTTTGCTACTGATCGTTAAAGCCGCAGTACCGCATCTAGCGGCGACCGAGCCTCCGCCACGCGAGCGCCGCGAGCACTCCCGAAGCCGCGGTCCACGCGACCAGCAGCCCCAGCGCGGACGCGGGGACGGCAACACCGCGGGTGACGCTGTCACCGATTTCGAGGATCCCGCTGGATGGGAGCTTGCGCGAGATTGCGGCCAGCGCATCCGGCATGTCGCCGGCCGGAGTGAAGATGCCCCCGAGCAGCCACAACACCATGAACGCGAAGTTGGTTGCGGTGTTCGCAGCGCCCGCGTCCGGGATCGCGAGTCCGATGAGGACTCCCAGCGCGGCGAAGGGAGCGCTCCCGATCCACATCAAGCCGATCAGCTCGGTCCAGCCACGCGGGTCGAGCTCGATGTCGGTGAGCAAGATGCTCATGACCGCGACCAGCGCGATCGAGGGCAGCACCCACGCCAGCGCGACCGCGACCTTGGCCACGACTACGGTGCGCGTGGGCATGGGCGTGGTGCGGAGCTGGCGCAACCAGCCGCTGGCGCGGTCCTGGGCCAGCGACGGTCCGGTTGCGAAGAGTCCCGCCGCGACCGCGCCGAACGCGGCCATAGCCACGAGCCTGCCGGTGTTGCTGCCCGACGTCTCCCCATCGACCAGAGTCAGCAGCACGTACACTCCGGCGGGGAGCCCCAGCCTCCAAATGATCGCGTCGCGATTGCGGAACTGAGCCTTGGCCTCAAGCCACACGTATGCGAGCATCACGAACCTCCTTCTCCTGTGAGCGATAGGAACGCATCCTCCAAACCTGCCGAGCTGATCTGCAGGTCCGCGATGCGAGGGGCTTGCTGGAGCAGGGCTCGCACGGTGAGGTCGGGGTCGGTCGTGTAGAGCGTGACCCGTTTGCGACCGGCTTCGACCGATTCCACCGCGGGCAGACGCCCGACCACCTCTGCAGACAAGCCGTCGGCGGTGAAGCTCACCACGCTTCGGCCGACCGCCGCCTTCATCTGGTTGGGAGTCCCGTCGGCTACCAAGCGCCCCTCCACGAGGACCAGCACTCGATCGGCGACCTGATCCGCCTCCTCCAGCCGATGGGTGGCGAACAGCACCGTGCGGCCCTGTCCCGCGGACGCTCGCACGCGATCCCAGAAGCCGCGTCTCGCCGCAACATCCAGCGCGCCAGTGGGCTCGTCCAAGACGAGCAGCTCGGGATCGCCTGCAAGGGCGAGGGCCAGCCGGACTCGCTGGCGCTGTCCACCCGAGAGACGCTCGACCCTTCGCCCCGCGACGCCCTCGAGGTCCGAGAGCCGCAAGGCGGCCTCACGGGAAAGCGGATCCGGGTACAGGGCGCGGATCAAATCGACCAACTCGGCCACCGTCACGCCCTGAGGGACGCCGGCATCCTGGAGCATCGCGCCCACGCGGCCGCGTGCGATGGCGTCGGACGGCGCCCTTCCGTAGAGGCGAACGTCGCCGGCGTCGGGTTCTCTGAGGCTGAGAAGAATCTCGGTAGCGGTCGTCTTGCCGGCTCCGTTGGGTCCGAGCAGGGCCACGGTCTCCCCCCGGCCGATCTCGAAAGACAGTCGCTCGATCGCGGTGACGTCGCCGAAGCGGCGCGTGACGTCATCGAAGCTAACAATGGCATCCGGCTTGGCGCTCGCCATGGACCGCCTGATGACTTGTCTCATGGCTCCCTACCTTTCTTCTAGTGGAACGAACTTGTTTTCATCAGTGTCCGCGGCTCGCGGCTGTTTGCCATCGAGCAGGAGATGGATCTTTAAAAACCGGAAGAGGGAGTCGTCAATCAACCGACCGGTTGATGCGCGTATCGGCTGGGCGGCTACTGTGGAACTAGCCTCAAATGAGAGGAATGGTCGAGGGTGCACGACTTGTCTCAGGCCTCGCGCAGGAGAAACGAGACGAAGGGAATAACGTGGGATCGCTGGGCGATCCTGTGGGGCGCTTTCTTCTACGTGATCCTGGCGTATGCGCTCTTCAGCGCGCTCTACCATGGATCGCATTCGACCCCCCGGGTCGCCCTTATTCTCTTCCTCGCTACGGCGCTCGGCATCTGGCATGGGTACCGGCTTTTGGCTCGCATCAATCCCCCTAGCGATGTCGTGTATTCGCTCGGCGCCGCAGCACTGTGGGTGGGACTGAACGCCGTCGAGCCGGACTTCATCATCCTCGGGCTCGGTATCTTCGCTCCGCTGTGCTTGCAGGACGTCAGATGGGCTGGCGTCGCGGCCGTAATCGTGGGCGGATGGGTGTGGCAGCAATGGGCCCAGCAAGGAAGCATCCCGTGGCGCGCCGTCCTCAGCGTATCTATATTCTTGGCTTTCAGCCTGCTTGCGGTCGGCTACGTTTCCACGATCGTCCGCCAGAGCCAAGAACGCCAACGCCTCATCGATCAACTCCACGACGCGCAGTCCGAGTTGGCTGAGGCAGAGCGTCAGGCCGGCGTCCTCGAAGAGCGGCAACGCCTGGCGCGCGACATCCACGACACGCTGACCCAGGGCTTCGCGAGCATCGTGATGCTTCTTCAGGCGGCGGAAGAATCGCTGGGCCAGGACCATCCTGCCGGACGTCATGTGGCACGCGCACTCCAGTCGGCCAGAGACAATCTCGCCGAGAGCCGTCGCCTCGTGTGGGCCTTGCGCCCGGAGGCGCTGGCGGATACGCCGCTGCCTGCTGCATTAGAGCGGCTCGCGAGACAGCTGTCCGAAGACACGGGGATCCGCGCCGCCACCGTCGTGACCGGCAACGTCCGTTCGCTTGACACCGAACAGGAGACCGTCCTTCTGCGAGTGGTTCAGGAGTCGCTGGCAAACGTGCGCAAACACGCACGGGCGACGGGGGTCACGGTGACGCTCTCCTACATGAACGACATCATGGTCCTCGACATCCAGGATGATGGCGTCGGGTTCACTCCGCCGTTGGAGTTGGAGGCGGCGCAAGACGGAGGGTTGGGCCTCCGGGCGATGCGCGAACGGGTCGCGGAGATCGGCGGGACGGTCTCAGTGGAGAGCGCCCCGGGCGCGGGCACCACGGTGGTCGCCCACCTCCCCGCTGATCAGAATCACCCTGTCGAGGCGTCGCGCGCAGAAGACACGCGTCGTGTCTGAGACGATCCGATTAGTCATCGCGGACGACCATCCGGTGGTCAGAGATGGGCTTCGCGCGATTCTCGACACGCAGCCCGACATCGACATCGTCGGTGAGGCCGGCACGGGAGCCGAGGCGGTGTCCATGGCTCGCTCCCTTCACCCCGACCTAGTGCTCATGGATCTCCAGATGCCGGAGCTTGACGGAGCGAGCGCGACTCAGCTCATCCGCACCGAACATGAGGACGTCCACGTCCTGGTCCTCACCACCTACGACACAGACGCGGACATCAGCCGAGCCGTCGACGCGGGTGCGACAGGGTATCTGCTGAAGGACGCCCGCCGCGAGGATCTATTCGACGCGGTGCGGCTCGCCGCCCAGGGTAAGTCGGTGCTGTCACCGGGAGTGGCATCGCGCGTGCTGGGGAGGATGCGCGCTCCCGCCGAAGAGGCGCTGAGTGCCCGTGAGATCGACGTGCTCGGCGCCGTTGCGCGCGGGCTATCCAATCGCGAGGTGGCCCGCAAGCTGCACGTCAGCGAGGCCACGATCAAGACCCACCTTCTGCATGTCTTCGCAAAGCTCGGCGTGGACGACCGAACGGCGGCGGTGACCGTGGCGCTCGAGCGCGGGATCATCCGTCTGGACAGACCCCAGGTTTGATGTGACACCTTCATCCGCCGGAAAGAACATTCACCGGCTCGTCGTGCGACGGCTTCGGTACCGACGGACCTTGAACAGGTTCCCGCACAGGTTGCTGTCGCACCAGCGACGACTTCGGTTCTTGCTGTTGTCGTAGAAGACCCAGCGGCAACCCGAGTTGCCGCATATCTTGAGCCGCTGCCGATCGCCCGAGGCGAAGTACTCTGCGGCCGACAAAGCGATCGATCCTACGAGCGCCTCATCGTGATCAAGCAGGGGAATCGTCTCAAGCCTCAGTTCTCCAGCCGATTCTTTCATTCTGTGGTGCACGTCTGCCTTCTCCAGGAACGCATTGAGTTGTTTGATCTCGGCGGTGGGGATCTTCCGGTCGGCGGCAACCGTCTCCACGATCCCACGAAGGAGCGAACGCAACGCATGCAACTCCTCGAGCCTTCTTCGACGCGGGCCCGATGAGCCCGCCGGAGGAGGTGTCTCCTCCAGCGGCCCGCTCTCCGGCCTGAAATACGGGTGAACATTCTCTTCATCCGGCGCGCTCGGTCGGCGGCCACCAAAGTCCCATCTGGGACGGAATGCACTGAGCCACTGGGGCGTGAGAAGCCTGTCGTTGAGGCGCCCATGCCCGTCGTACCACTCGCTGTTCACGAAGTCGATGAACATTAGATCCATGTAACGACCATACACCTCTTGACAGGTGTACACAAGGTGCCTAGACTATCGTACACGGGCAAAACGGTTATTGAACGTTACTGAGGTGGGACAATGCGGCACAACATCCAATCCGGACCGGCCGAATCACAGAGGCCCACCGCCGTGAACCACGGGATACAGCGCAACATCGGTGACGAGAGCGCCCCACATCTTTGCGATCGGGTCGAAGGCAGCCATCGTGGGATCGCTTCTAGGGTTGGTCGGGAACCTTATTCATCCTGCAACGCCACTCGGCGATCCCCAAGGGGTGGCGAGGGTGATCGCAGCAAACGACGCCTGGTTCGCGATCGATTTCGGGATCGTGATCGGTATCACGCTGATGTTTGGCGGGCTCATCGCCCTGTACCACTCCATCCGAGGGGGACTGCCGGAGCCCTTGCTCGCTTCGGGTTGTTCGCCGCGGGGGTCGGCATCGCCGTGGGACTGATCCTGACGATCCTCGATGGGGTTGCGGCCAAGCAGTTGGCCGATGAGTGGGCTTCAGCGACGGCGGAGTCGAGGTTCATCGCTCTCCAAAACGTGCTCACCAACGAGACCATGAATCCCGCGCTCGCCAGCCTGTTCAATTTCATCTTCGCGGGGGTCACCTTCATCCTCTTCGGGCTGGCGGTTGCGTTGAGCGATGTGTACCCGCGCTGGTTGGGATGGGTTGTGGTCGCAGCAGGCGTGGTCTCGATCGCTGCCAGCTTGGTGCAGGGCGTCCCGGGCGAGCCTTCGTTACTGTCCTGGATCCTCACGATCATCGGACCGACGGTCATCACCCTGTGGATCCTGATCATCGGCGTGTTGATGGGCCGGAAGGCATCGCAGATGAAGTCGCAGAGGGGAGCAACCAGTCTCCGGTCTGCGTCGTTCGAATATCGGAGTACGACGTTTAGGAAGGAGGTGAGGACGTTGGATCAGCCGACCTCACCAATCAGGCCCCGTTACAGCCACGGGCAGGAGCGTGAGGACTACGAGTCCGATCCGCAGGAGGTGCCGCGCTTCAGCCGGGGCCTCGAGCGGATTGGTCCGGCCCACGAGAAGCAGCATGAGGGCAACTTTGCCGTGGGCCAGGAGACGAACTCTCACCACCCAGAGTGGGAAGACCACGGTCGCTTCAGCCGGGGGCAGGAGAGCGAAGGCCAATAGCGATCTTGCTCTACTGGCTGAGCAACACTGGAACCTCGTCGTCGGGGTCGTACTGGAAGGCGCGCAGGCCGACGGCGGCCCCTGCAACGCCTTCGACATCCCTACCCTCACGCTCGCGGTCACGGTGTTCCCGGCCGAGATCTTGGTCGCGGCCGACCACGCCGGCGGCGCCTACCCGTTCGACCTCACGGGCGCCGCGCGTCTCCTCGTCGACGAAGCGGACGCCGAAGACGCCGCGCTCCTGTCCGAGCGTCCTCACCCAAACCGAAAGGAGCAACCATGACGTCGACCACCGCAACGGCTTCCGTGCCGCTCAGGCGCGACGAGGCAACCCGTCTCTTCGGCCAGACGATGGGTCTCGTTGCGCTCACAGCGGGTCTCTTCGCAGTGGGCGCCTACATCGGCCGCGACGCGTCAGGCGGATGGGCGATCTCCTGGTTCCTCGTCTCCATAGCGGTACTGCTCGGGATCAACGCCGCAGCGCAGCGTTCCGAGCAGCTCGCAGTGGGGCTTCTCTTCGGCTTCGGGCTCGTGACTCATGCGGACTTCTTGCGCTCGTCGTCAAGACATACATTCCGGCGCGTTCCTCCCTTTCATCGCGCTGGGCGTGAATCCGCGGAAGAGGAGGGCCGGATACAGTGTGCGGGCCGGCTCACGACGAGAACGACTCCGAGGAGGCGAACTTGAACCTCACAGTCATCGGCAGCGGTAACGTGGGCGGCGCTCTCGCCCGCCTTTGGGAACGAGCGGGACACACGGTTACAAAGGTGGGCCGAGATGGCGGCGACGCGTCGGACGCCGACGTGGTCCTCGTGGCGGTGCCGTCGGATGCGATCACAAACGCGCTGAGCAAGGTGCGCGGTCTCGAGAGCAAGATCGCGATCGACGCGACGAACGCGTTCGCCGGCCGCAACGATGCGTACGAGTCTCTCGCGCACGAGGTCAAAGCGATCGTCGGCGGGCCGGTCGCCAAGGCGTTCAACCTCCAACACTCCGCGCTCTACGACCGGGTCGACGAGGAGCGAGTGCGGCCGAGCAATCTGTACGCCGCCGAGGACGGCGCGCGTCAGATGGTCCAGCGTCTGAGCCGTGACGCCGGCTTCGATCCGGTCTCCGTCGGGGGACTCGAGCATGCTCGAATGCTTGAGGACGCCGTCGGGCTGTTCGGAGCCATCCGCCGGGCGGGCGGCGGTCCCCACTTCCACCGCTTTGCGAAGCCTGGAGACATTCGCAACCATGCTCAAGACCGGGAGACGCCCAAGGCGTATTGGATCAACACGTTTCGTTCAGTCAGCGATCCGCACAAGCTCGCCGAGTACGTCAAGCTCGCCGGTCCCGTAATGCGGAAATCGGGTGGCCGTTTCCTCGCTCGCGGTCAGCCTGCAAAGGTCTACGAAGCTGGGGTAAGAGAGCGCACGATCGTGATCGAGTTCGACAGTGCTAGGCAAGCTATCGCTGCCTACGAAGGCTCGGCCTACCAAGAAGCACTTCGCGTGCTCGGCGACGGGGCAGAGCGCGATCTCCGAATCATCGAGGCTTCCTCGTGAGACATCTTTGACCCTTGCCCATGTTCCGCAACTCGTAGGAAGAAGTACAAGTTGATTGCACGGATCTGGAGAGGTGCCGTCCGGTTGAATGACGGCGATGCTTATGCACAGTACCTGCGCAGCACGGGTATGGCCGCGTATGAGAGCACACCCGGCCATGTGCTCGCCCTGATGCTTCGACATGATCTCGGAGACACATGTGAGTTTCTAATCATCAGCTTGTGGGAGTCCATGGATTCGATCAGAGCGTTCGCCGGAGATGAGCCGGGTCAGGCGGTCTTCTATCCAGAAGATGATCGCTTCCTGATAGAGCGCGATCTGATGGTGAGACATTACGTAGTGGAGACGACGGACACAACGTTTCTCGGCAATTGAATGGGCTCAAAGACAGCGCAAGGTGTCGGTAGTCCTAATTCCTGAGTGCAACTTATAGGCACCGTCTTCCGTCTACACATCTACGTGAGCCCTTCAACTAAGCAAGGAGGTCGCGATGGTTTCACCGTTAAGGAGGTCGTTCCCGATACTCACCGTCCTGTTGGCGGGTGCGCTGACGTTATCGCTCGCGCCGCCGGGTCTCACAACAGCAACCTTCTCGGCAGAGAGCAACCAACTGCGCTCCGTGAAACCGACCGTCAGGAAATGGCTCGAATACGTCGAGGAGGGTAAGTCGCGCAAGGCCTGGAGGCTTATGACAAAGCAGTCGCGCCGGGCGATCGGCGGCTTCGAGCAGTTCAAGAAGGAGAGCAGCGCGTGGGCCGAGGGATGGGGTGCGTGGGCAAAATCAAGGAAGCGTGACTTCGAGGTGCGAGTGATCGCTCCAATGGATGACGACGCCGCCTCGGTCGTCACGATGACCGGCATCGTGGCGCAAGAAGGCCCGCGGAGCCGGTCGGCAGCGGTACTTCCGGTGATCACCCACGATGGCGTCACCAAAGTCGACCCGGTCCACGGCCGGGCGGAGATAAGACCGCGGCGCCCGAGCGGAGGCGAGACGCTTAAGCACCGGCCCCGTTTCAAGGCCGTCGTCAAACACATCCGCGCCCGCTACAACTCCGTGTACTTCGTGGTCAAGGGCTCGAAGCTCGACCCTCAGAGGGCGAGGCTCAAGAGGATCGGGCGCCCCTCGTACCGGGCCTCGCTCAGGTGGCCGCGGCGGCTGAGCGCCGGGCCTCACGTCCTCACGATCTCCACATGGGGACGTCACGGATTCAAGGCCATGGCCGTGCGCTTCAAGGTAGATAAATAAAGGCGGTACCTCTCTTCCGACCGGCCTCGCTATCCCCAGTGGGGCCGGCCGCGCGCGTGTTGGACCGGATCTTTTTCTCAGGACGTCACCAAGGAATGCCGTGACCCCCGCAAGAAAAAGCCCTCCTGATACGTCTAACGAAGATGTGACGATGACGAGGTACCAAACCGACATCTCGGCCGATGAACGCGAGCTGGTGGCCAGGGCGAGAGACGGCGACGTGGATGCGTTCTACTCGCTGATTGATCGCCACGATCGCGAGCTGAGGCGTCTCGCATACCGCCTCCTTGGCGATCGGGACGCGATGGACGATGCGCTGCAAGACTCCTACCTCAAAGCGTTCCGAGCACTATCCAGGTTCTCTGGAGAGTCGAGCTTCAGGACGTGGCTCTATCGAATCGTCTACAACACCTGCCTGGATGAGATGCGGCGCAAGCGCAAGATGGGACTCGTTCCCATCGAAGCGGCATCCAACCGTTCAGATGGACGCGCGGATCCAGGAGAGGTGGCTGCCGAGAACATCGATCTCGCGGCAGCTCTCGCGTCTCTTACGCCGGAGACGCGCGCGGCCGTTCTCCTGGTCTTCGTCGATGGGATGGATTACCAGTCCGCCACAGAGGTCCTGGGCGTATCGCGCGGAACGCTCGCTTCACGACTACACCGAGGGCGCGCCCATTTGCGGCGCGCCCTCGACACCGGCCAAGGAGAAGAACGATGAACGGGGAAGGCGAAGAGATGCGCGACGAAATGTTGTCGGTTGCGCTGAACGAACTCGAGGTGCCCGAGCACGCGCCGGGCTTCGAGCCGCGCCTTCGGGCATGGCTTCGCGAGGACCTCGCCGGGCGCGACAGCCTCCCCGGACCAGAGCGGGTGACGCGAATCCCTCCTACGCGGCCGAATCGGGTCACCCGGCGCCGGGTTGCGGCCTGGCTTCCTGCCGCCGTGGCAGCCATGGTGGCGACGATCGTCGTGGCACTCACGATCACCGAGCCCGGGATCACCCCGCGCGTGGCCTCCGCCGCAGAGCTAAGGGGGGCGGTTGCGAAGGCGTGGGCAGAAGCCGATAGCGTCAGCGGGATTCTCGTCTCACGTTCCTCCGTGCCGCCCGACCGTAAGCAAGAGGAACGGCGGTGGCGCTTCGTTGTCACGGCGCGTGGGGACATTCGTCTCACCGGAATCACTCGCCCAGGTGACGTCGCCTACGACGCGAACGACAACATCGAGCGCGGCGTCAATCCCTCCGAGAGCATCCCCGGCAGCGACGTGCTGTTCGGTTCCGAGATCAAGGGCCTGGCGCCCGGTCCTCCCGATCAGACGTCCTCGATAACGGCGCTCGATCGCGGCTTGGGCTCCGTCGTGCGCGCTCTGGCGACGAGCCGCGGCGGAGAGGTAACAGAGACCACCTATGAGGGCCGCGACGCGTGGCTATTGGAGACCGATCTTCCCGTCCCTGAAAAGGACCAGGAGTTCTGGCCCGATCACCTCAAAATCGTGGTCGACCGCGAGACGGGTTTTCCCCTGCGAGCGGTCGCATCGAACGAAGGCGAGGTGATTTACGAGACTCGCATCGAGGACTTCGAGGTCGGAGGCGACCTGCCGAAAGACGCTTTCACTCTTGAGTTCCCTCCCGGCGTCGAGGTCTTTCGCGGCGACGCGGGCTTCCACCGCATGTCGCTCGACGAGGCGCGCTCGATGGTCGGCTACGACCCGCTGGTCCCGCGCTCGGTGCCGGAGGGCTACGAGCTCTCGGGGGTCGCAGTCGCGAAACGGGCGGGCGCGACGGGGGCGTTTGGAGGCAATCCCGCGACGATCAACGCGGTGTCGCTTTCTTACCGCCGGGGGCTGGATCAGTTCATCGTCACGACGCGGCTCGTCGGCAATGCCGCCTCGGCGTGGAGCGATCCCTTCGCCACGGGCGAACAGTTGCGGGCGCGCGAGCGAGTGAGATTCTCCTCCGGAGCCCTCGCAGGCCGCGACGGCGAGCTCGTGATCGATCCCGTGGCGGCGCCTCATGTGTGGGCGCTCACCCAGGATCTCGTTGTGACCGTCTCGGGAGACCTGACACGCGACGAACTATTGCACGTGGCGGAGTCCCTCGAGGCACGCTCCTGATTCGGGTCAACTCCTCCGCCCGATGAGCACGCGCAGCCCGACTCGACCTTGACGACGGGGATCCGCCATATAGCGTCCTGTGTGAACAGCGACACGAGGCGGTCGTAGTCGCGCATCATCCCCGCGTCGGTGAACTCGCCGCGCATCGCCTCGATCTCGACGCGGTCAGCCATGGCCTGAAGGTCGCTCATCGGTTTCCTCCCTTGTCTGTTTGTTGTGCTCGGCTCTCTTGGGCAGGGCCGAGGTGTTGGAGCTTGTCGGGGTTGACGATCCCAATTACGGACCGAACTTGTTGTCCAGCGATATCGAGCGCTAGCACGCCAACTAGCTTTCCATCGCCGTCGACCAGGAAGGCACCAGGCTGGCCATTCACCTCGGCCGGGCGCACCGCGGTTCCGGGGACCTTGAGGCGCTGTCTCACCCAGGCCACCACGGTGCGCGCGACGCGGCTGCGACCGACAAGCGATCGGGCAATCGCGGGCGCCTTCCCACCACCATCGCCGCGCAGTACGACGTCATGGGTTAGCAGCGTCTCCAAAGCGCCGAGATCTCCCTCTTCCGCGGCCGCTAAAAAGCGGCTCGCGAGCTTGTCGCGCTGCTCCCTGGACGATTCGAAGCGAGGCCGGCGCTCTCCCACACTCCGGCGCGCTCGCGCTGCCAGCTGACGGGCGTTGGCCTCGCTCTTGCTGACTATCGCGGCGATCTCGTCATAGCCGTAGTCGAACACGTCGCGCAATAAGAGCACTGCGCGCTCCTCGGGGGACAAGCTCTCGAGCAGAACGAGGAATGCGAGCGAGAGCGAATCGGCTATCTCGGCCCGGTCCGCGGGATCGCCGGTAGCATCTGCCACGAGCGGCTCCGGCAGCCACTCACCAACGTAGGACTCCCGACGGTCGCGGATCGACACGGAACAACAGGTCGCAGCTTCGCTGCGTCACGCTGGCGCCGACCGGCGCAGCGAGATGTTGCAGGGCAGGTCGCCGGCCGCCGAGCCGCATCAACTTCGACGAGTCCGGACACCCCCACAGCTTTTGCAGAGACCGATGACAGCGGAGGACCAGTCCAGATCGGTGGCCTGCCGCAGATGACCCGCCACGTACTGGCACTTGTCAGAAACCTCAGGCTCAGCGGCGTGAGGTCGAGGAGGCGCGGGTCGCCTCCGGCAAGACGCTCGCCAATCTCGCGAGTAGCTGTCTCGGGAGTGAGTGAGAGAAGGAGCTCCCTAACTGGCGTGCCCGCTCCGTCGTTGGTCCCTCGCCCCCTTTGATCTGGAAGACCGAGAGGAGGAATCCATAGCAGCCATTGCAGAGGAGGTGGCTCCAATCGTCGCGGAACACCGTCACGAGCTTCGACCTCTTGTCCTCACCGCATCGGAAGCAGCGAAAAGCGCTCGTTGCTCCCAGCCGGTGTTGTTGCATAGGCCCGCGCGCTGGATACGTCTTGATGACTTCACCAGGCCTCATGGCTATGCTCCTAGTTTCGCCCGCGGTCCTGACGCGTCCCCAATCATCCAGTTCCAGCTTGTTGCACCCCAGCGAGTCAATGAAAAGTGGCGTCTACCTGCGAATTCAGTTGGTGGGCGGTGCTGGGTTCGAACCAGTGACCCCTGCGTTGTAAGGCGGCTCGGGAGAATCCGTCTACCTGCGCAAACGTTCGTTCTCGCAGTTCACAGGCACTCTCCGCGTAGTCTCACCTAGGGGCCTCTTGATCCCACTTCAGCGCTCGTCTGTTGGATATCTGTTGGATTTCCTAGAGCCTTGACCCCTGCACTTTGAGGTGCAGATCCACGCACTCGCCGTTTCATCCGCGGGTCGACGCGCTTGCCGATCACGGAGGGATGTGGCTGTTTAGATCCCAAGGAGCGCCCGGATCCGCCGGGGATCCATGCCGCGCCCGGGTCCATCGTGGCGGCGAACACTCCAGTCGAAGTCATCAAGCAGCGCTTCGAGTTCGCCTCTGAGCCGGGGATCATCGACCGCTTCCTGCGGCGTTGCTCCACCAAGTGCAGGGATCGACATGTCAAGCCACTGCTCCTCGTACGCGGCCATGTGCGCGTCCAGAACTTCTAGGGCCTCAGGAGAAGGAGGCTCCTGGAGCCGATCTGATCTGGGATCCGAGGCCGATAGTAGCTCTTCGGGTTTCTGGCGCTCCTCTGAGACCAGCCGTGCCCCCGCCACGGATGTCGACACCAGGGATTTCATCTCCTCGAATCGCTCCAGGGAATTCGTTGTCACCTCCAGGCTGTCGTCTTCCAATGAGATCCATCCTCGGATGTACACCTGCCCGTCGACTTCCACCTTGGATACGAACCTTCCCTCTTCCTCTTCGGGTAGAGCACGCTCGAGAGCCGCCGCGGCATCGCCCCGATCGGAAATCTCGAAAAGGGCGCGACACATCTCTACGTCCTCGCCCTCCATGTTTACAAGGTGCGGCCGACGCGTGCTGGCCAAGCGCCACTCGACGATCCCCTCCCAGGAGTCGTCTTCCTTAAGCATCGCGACGAGCGAGTAGCGCTGGGGCCGAGGGACCACGGTGGGCGAGCCGAAGAAGACGTGGGTGAGACCGGCGGGAACCAGGCGCGCGAGGAGGATCTCAAGCGGCTGATAGAAATCCCATCCCTCGGGATCATCAACGTCCATCTCATCGCCCGTTAGAAGATCGCGCAGACGGCAGCCGCGTCTCGCCGTCACGGAGATAACCTCGTAGGCAGAGCGTCTCGTCTTGAGCCACGATCGTGCCAGCTCGCGCTCATCATCGGGCAGCAAGACTCCTCGCCCATCGAGATATTCATCGAGTAGGCCCAGATCGAAGACCGCCACGTCGAGAATGGCGGCATCCCTTAGGGCGACTTCAAGCAGAACGTCATCGTCGGGATCCCCGTCGAACATGTCCCGTGCAAGGTCGGCCATCAAGGTCGGCGCGCTGGTCCGCACCGCCCACGAGGCGATCTTGAAGATGAGCCATGAGGCACGGCGCTCCAGCGGATGACCCGTCTTCATGCAACAGAGCTTGTGCTTCTTTCCCGAGCCACAAGGACAAGGGCTATTGCGCGCCACTCCACTGGTCGGAGGTCTGGCGAATGCACGCAACATGGCCATTGGACCAGCATCCGGCGCCTCACCGGCCCTGCGAAAGAACTCCAACGCCTTTCGCGCCTCGCCTCGCTCGGAAGCGAAGATGGCGCCTTCAACGACGGCTGGGAGGTAGTCGGCGTCCGCTGCTAGCGCTTCCTCCACCATGGCCTCGGCTCCGAGGACGTTGCCGCGCAGTTCTTCGATGCGAGCCAAAACGAAGAAGGCGGCGGCCTTGTCACCGTCATGATCCGCGGTGGCGACGCGCAGAGCGAGGTCGTGCAGGATAGGCTCCGAGAGCACCGCCATCTCCGCGACCGCCTCGGCAACCCCGGGATAGGTGAGCATCATGCCCACCTTCGCCAACAGGTCATCCTCAAAAGAGTCGCCCTCCTTTTCGAAGAGCGGACACATGCCCATCAGGATGCCCAACGCTTCGACCCCTCCTCGGTCGAGCCCGAAAAGCTCCTCCCCCACCTGGAGGATGTCCTCCGGTGGCTCTTGAGGGCGACCCCGTCGTTTGCGACTCATAGTTCTCTGTATATCGAGAAACACGCGGTCAGCCTCGGCTATCGATGAACCACCGGACGTAATAAAAGAGATTTCTTCGCGTTCTCACCGACATAAAGAGAAGATTGGCGGTCGATCGGCCTCAGTCGTCATCCTTGGTCCCGAGGATCTCGCCGATCACGGACCCCAGCCGGGGGAGATCTTGCGCAACAACTTCCCAGATGAGTTCCAGGTCAACTCCGAGGTATTCATGCACCAGGACGTTTCTCAGACCTGCGATCTTGCTCCACTCGATCTCGGGATACGGCGTCTTGACATCTTGGGACAACCGCATAGTTGACTCGGATGGACTGCGCCAGACCCTTTGACCGGAAACGCCGCCGAAATTCTCTCAATCATCGAGTCTCCCTGACCCCTCCGTA
>JBOGWU010000156.1:0-3499 GCA_050693935.1 Actinomycetota bacterium
TCAGCGGCGCTGGCAAGTGGGGCAGTAGGTGGTGCCCCGGCCCCCGAGGGTGATCCTCTTGAGCGCCGTTCGGCACCGGGGACAGGGTCTGCCGGCCCGGCCGTAGGCGATAAGGAAGCCCGAGTTACTCCCAGTCTCGCCGTCGAGCATCCGGTAATCGCTGAAGGTGGTGCCTTCGCGTTCGATCGCTCCTGCCAGCACCTCGCGAATCGCCCCGTGAAGTGCAAAGGCCCGCGCCCGGCCGACGCGACGAGAGTTCGGGTTGATCTTCGCAAGCCACAGCGCCTCGTCCGCATAAATGTTTCCGACGCCCGCAACCGGGCGCTGCGACAGGATGTAGGGCTTGACGGCCGAGCTCGTCTTCTTGAGCGCGGCGGCGAAGCGGCCCGGATCGAACTCGTCCGAGAGGGGCTCGGGTCCGAGCATCCTCAGGGTCGGGATGCCCTCGTATGCTCCCGCCTCGACTACGGCCACCCGGCCGAAGCGCCTGACGTCGCGAAAGCTGAGCGTGCGACCGTCGTCGAGCACGAGTTTCGCGCGCACGTAGGGATCGTCTAGGTCGAAGCGAAACGATCCCGTCATGCCCAGGTGCAGGATGAGCTCGAGTTCCTCGTCGAGGGGAGCGATCATGAACTTGCCTCTTCGTCCCACACCCAAGATGGTTCTTCCGCTCAGCAGCTCGAGCCCCGCGAACTCATGAGGGATCGCGGGGTGAGGATCCCACCAGACAGACTCGACGCGGCGGCCGCTCAGCTCCGGGGAGAGCTGGCGACGCACGGACTCGACCTCGGGAAGCTCGGGCATGGCCAGTAATCTATGTGGTCCGCCCCGAGATTAATCCCGCCGCGCTCCCCTACGCCGTCCACGAGCTACAAAGAAAGCCCGTTCGCCTAGTCCCAGAGGTCGCTGTGATCGCGCAGCTTCACGTGCTCGAAGTCTCGGATGAGGACGTGATCGAGCACCTCGATGGATTCACCCGCCGCCGCGGCGATGAGCTTCCGGGTGAAGTCGAGGTCCTCCTCGTCGATGGAGTCCAGCGGAGCCACCGCCCGCGAGGACACCATGATGGAATTGCTCCTCTGTTCCCTTGGGAACTGCAGGACATGCTCGAGCGGAAGGGCGGACTTGGGACGGTCTATCGACGCATAGGCTTCGCTGTCGCCGGCGTAGCCGTGCTCGTCCACGCAGGTCACGAACACGATCTCGCTCTCGGCGGTGGACACGATGGTGACGAGTGAGTCGAGGATGTCATCCGGTCGGGGCCGGATCGAGGTGGGGGTGCCGGACATGGCTCCTCCTTGTCGGTGGACGTTGGAGCCATCACACCCGGGATCGGCGGATGGAGGTGTGACACAGGCCACAGCGCGGGGTGATGATCTGTGTCATGCCCGATTTCAACCAGAGGTTCATGCGCGTCGCGGCTCACGTCCATCGCGGCGAGTGGACGACCTACGGCGACATCTCGGCCGCGGTGCGAGGAGACAAGCGCGCCGCCCGGGCGGTGGGGCGCGCCGCGGCGACCGAGGACGAGTTTCCGAACGCTCACCGCGTCTTACGTTCCCCGGGTCGGATCTCCCGTGGGGTTGGAGCCTGCTCGGGTGGACGAGGCGTCGAGGGGATTCGCGAACGACTCGTCGCGGAGGGCGTGGTCTTCGACGAGACCGGCCGAGCCGATCCCGCGAGACATGTCCACTGGGACGAGTTGCGCCGCCGGCTTACGAGTAGCGCGTGATGTAGCCGCGCGCCCTGAACAGCTTGAGCATCCGCGTCAGGAACACCAGCGCTGCCACCGTCAAGATGAACGCGCTCCCCGCGGCGATCCCTATCGTCCCCCAATCGATTCCTCCGCCGTCGAGCAGAGTACGCATGGCGTCGAACGCGTAGGTGCTGGGAAGGGCCAGGGCCACCGGCCGCACCAGGGTGGGAAGCGAGTCGACGGGATAGAACACCCCCGACAACGGCATGACGACGAAGAGAATGCCCCAGGCAAGCGCCTCGGCCCCGCTTCCGAAGCGCAATATGAAACCGATCACCACCAGCGCGATCAACCAGCCCACGACCAGCAGGATGAAGGCGATGGGGATGAGGCCCAGACCAAGGTCGGTTATGTCGAAGCTGAACAGAGCCAGCGCCGTCAACACCACGAGGCCGGTGGCGCCGATTAGCTTCACCATCCCGAACAACGCGGTGCCGGCGACGTACTCCCACTCCTTGATGGGCGTGACCATGATGTTGAGGAGGTTGCGCGACCAGGTCTCCTCGAGGAATCCAGTGGAGACCGCGATCTGCGCCTGATAGATGATGTGCCACAGCACGACGCCGCCGAGCAGGTAGCCGAATGCCTGCGCGCCTACGTCGTTCGTACCCGAGACGAACGCCCCGATCGAACCGAACAACACCACGTCGACCAAAGGCCAGATCGTCACGTCGAAGAGCCGGTGCGGGCTCCTTAGCATCACGTAGTAGTGGCGCACGGCAACCGACCGAATGCGCATCAAAGACAACTTGCGGGGATTTGACTCCTGCACGACGGAGCTCATGCGCGATCGGTCTCCTGCGTTCGCTGATCGACGTGCTCGGCGGCAAGGTCCGCAAGGTGAAGGAACACTGCCTCGAGGTCCTCGCTGTCGAACTGTGAAGCGATGGCCTTCGGGGTGTCGTCGGCGATGACCTTGCCCCGGCTCAAGAACACCACCCTCTCGCACAGCCGTTCGATCTCGACCATGTTGTGACTCGTAATCATGAGCGCGGTCCCCTCCGATTCGCAGAGCTCTCGCAGTCCGGCGCGCACGCGCCTTGCCACGTCAGGGTCCAGAGACGCGGTGGGCTCGTCCAGCACCAGCAGGCTCGGTCGGTGAAGCGTGGCCTTGACGACCCCGACGAGGGTTCTCTGGCCGGACGACAGTTGCGTCCCCATCGCATCGGCGAGATGCGAGATGCGAAAGCGCTCGAGGCCGGCCGCGATGCGCTCGTCTATCGCCTTGACGCCGTAGAGCTCGCCGAACATCCTGAGGAACTCTCGGACCCGCAGCCGTTCGGCAAGCGGCATGTACCCGGCCGCGAAACCGACCCTCATCATCGCCTCGCTCCGGCCCCCCGGAAGTCGATGGCCGCAGATCTCGATCGATCCCTCGTCGGGCGAGATGACTCCGAGAAGCATCATCAGCGTGGTGGTCTTGCCCGCGCCGTTGGGACCGAGCAGCCCCACCCGCTCCCCGCCGAGCATCTCGACATCGATCCCGTCGACCGCCCTCGTGCGTTTGTAGTCCTTGACCAGACCGCCTGCCCGCAGCACGTGCTCCATGGGGCAACTATCGCAGAGCGCGATGCCGAGATCGCCCACCAGGGTGTTCGTGCGGGCCCGCGGGGGTACGACCTTCAGTGCCGGAGACGACAACTCGGAGGTGAGCCATGGGCTCCTACGACGAGGTCTATCGTTCGAGCATCGAGGAGCCAGCAGAGTTCTGGGCAAAGGCGGCTCGAGACATCGACTGGATCC
>JBOGWU010000157.1:0-19941 GCA_050693935.1 Actinomycetota bacterium
GACCTGAAGTCGGCGCTCTCGAGCGGGCAGATCGACGGATTCTTCACCGACGTCGTCACCACCGTGTTCCTGCGCGACTTCGAGATCAAAGCTAGCGAGGTCGTGGGCCAGTATCCGACCGACGAACAGTTCGGCATGTTGTTCGAGAAGGGCAATCCCTTGGTGGGGTGCGTCAACGAGGTGCTCGGCGAAATGACCGATGACGGCACCGTGCAGGCCCTCCAGGACGAGTGGCTGCAAGACTACCTGGGCGTGCCCGAATTCAGCGACTGATTCACAGCTGCGGGACTTAGGTGAGCATCGGAGGCAGCGGCCCCCGCACCGAGGTCGACTCCGACGCGCCCGTACCGGTGGTGTCGTCACGCGGCTCGCGCATGTTGGGTCGCCGGGGCGTTCTGATCTCGACCGCCAGCACCATCGCGTTCTTCGGCGCGCTTGTGTTGATCGTTGCGTTGAGCCCCGGCGCCCAACTCGTCGGGCAGCGATTCTTTTCGGTCAACGACCTCGTTCAATCGCTGCAGGGGTCGCCGACCTCGCCTTCGGTGTTCGGAGCGTTCTGGCTCAACGTGCGTATCTTTCTGGTCGCCGAAGCGGTCATCCTCGTCTTCGCGCTGATCATCGCCGTAGTACGGAGCATTCCCGGCCCCGTGTTCTTCCCGTTACGGATGGTCGCGATCGGCTACGTCGACTTCTTCAGGGGAGTGCCTCTGCTGCTCTTGATCTACATGATCGGGTTCGGCGTCCCCGGCCTTGGGCTCAGGTTCTTCTCGAATCAAACTCCCGTCGTGTACGGAACCGTGGCGTTGATCCTCGTCTATTCGGCCTATGTGGCGGAGGTCTACCGAGCGGGCATCGATTCGGTCCACGAGAGCCAGGTCGCAGCGGCGCGTTCACTTGGGCTCACCCGCTGGCAGTCGCTGCGCTTCGTGGTGCTGCCGCAAGCAGTTCGCCGGGTGATCCCACCCCTGCTCAACGACTTCATCGGTCTGCAAAAGGACACCGCGCTGGTATCCGTCCTCGGGCCCATCGAGGCGGCGCGCGCCGCGTTCATCTACAGCGCCGAGAACTTCAACTACGCGCCATACATCGTGGCCTCGCTGCTGTTCGTGCTGGTGACGATTCCCTTGGCGCGCTTCACCGACCGCCTCATCGCGCGCGACCGAGCCCGGCGCGCCGCTACCGGGGGTGTCAGATGAGCGAGGCCGTGCTGCGCCTCGAGGGCGTGAACAAGTCGTTCGGCGACAATCACGTGCTCGTAGACATCGACCTGGATGTCGCGCGCCACGAGGTCGTCTGTATGATCGGCGCATCAGGTTCAGGAAAGTCCACATTGCTGAAGTGCGTCAACCTCGTCGAGCCGATCGACTCGGGGCGCATCGTCGTCGATGGTCGGGAGATCACCGCCCCGGACGTCGAGGTCAACCGCATCCGACAGCGCATCGGGATCGTGTTCCAGGCCTTCAACTTGTTCCCTCACATGACTGTGCTGCGAAACATCACGCTCGGGCCCCGCGAGGCGCTCAAGCTGAGCCAGGACGAAGCGCGGCAACGCGCGGAGGACTTGCTCGAGCGCTTCGGGCTTGCCGACAAGCGTGACGAGTACCCCGACCGCCTCTCCGGTGGCCAGCAGCAGCGCGTCGCGATCGTGAGAGCGCTGGCGATGCGGCCCGAGATCATGCTGCTGGACGAGGTAACCAGCGCGCTCGACCCCGAGCTCGTGGCGGAGGTTCTCAACGTCGTGCGGGAGCTGGCCTCAGAGGGCATGACGATGGTGATCGCCACACACGAGATGGGATTCGCGCGCGACATCGCACACCGGGTGTGCTTCCTCGACGAGGGAAGCATCGCCGAGGAGGGCGCCCCCGATCAGATTTTCAGCAAGCCTCAGAACGAACGCACGCGTCGCTTCCTTCAGCGAATCATCGAAGCCGGCCGCCTTTAGTCGCTTTCAGCTCACCGGGCTGTGACACGAGATGCTCGGGGTCTCAGTTTTGTACTTGGGGTTCGTTGGGTATTCCTTCGCAATGAGTACAGCGACCACCGTCCCTCAGACCTTCGAGCTCGAGGGCGATCACGCCCGCGCAACCCTGAAGAGCACCGGCCGGGGGAGACTCGCCAGCGATTCGTTCGAGCGCTTTAGGGCGGCGGATGGGTTCAGCCACGCGCGCGGGCTTGCGTTTCAAATCATGCTCACCGCGTTTCCGGCGCTAATTGTCGTAGTGGGCCTGACGATCGACTTGGACCAACAGAACCTGAAGGAGCTCATCCAGCAAACGATCACGGGGATCGCACCAGGGCCAGCAGGACAGATCCTCACGGATGCCTTCAAGCAAGGCTCGGACGCGGCATCTGGACCGAGCACGGCAGTCATAGTCGGTGCGGCGGCCGCTCTGATTGCGGCGACCGGCGCGATGGGTCAGATCGAACGAGGCGGCAACCGCATCTACGGGATCGAAAGTGACCGCGGCACGCTCGCCAAGTACCTGACCGCATTGGTGCTGGCGGTCACCGTAGGAGTGTTGATCATGGTGGCGTTCGTGTTGCTCATCGCCGGGTCCGCCATCGGAGAGGCGGGATCGGCGACAGGTTGGAGCGACAATGCGGTGACGGTATGGAACGTCGCACGTTGGCCGGTGGTGCTGGTCCTGGTCTTAGGCAGTTTCTCGTTGTTGTTCAAGAGAGCGCCTCGGCGTCGCCAGCCATCGATGTCCTGGCTGATCTCCGGAGCGATAGTCACGGTGATCCTGTGGTTCCTGTTTACCGGCGGATTGACCCTCTACCTCACCGCGTCGAAGGAATTCGGGAACACCTATGGACCGATCGCCGGCATCATCGGATTGCTGCTGTGGTCGTTGCTGACCTCGCTGGCGGTGTTCCTGGGTTTGGCCTTCGCGGCCCAGCTCGAGGCAGTGCGCGCGGGCGTTGGTGAACCCGCAACCGAGAACAGGGCCCACGAGATGACTGCATAGAAAGAGCCCCCGGAAGGCAATCCCGGGGGCTCTCGAGTGCGCAGAGGCTAGAAGTCCATGCCGCCCATGTCGCCACCCGGCATGGCCGGCGCCCCGGCCTTCTCGGGCTGGTCGGCCACGATGGCCTCGGTGGTCAGGAACAGAGCCGCGATCGATGCCGCGTTCTGCAGCGCCGAGCGGGTCACCTTGGCCGGGTCGAGAATGCCCGCCGCGATGAGATCGACGTACTCGCCGGTCGCGGCGTTGAGACCCTCGCCGGCGCCGAGGCCGCGGATCTTCTCGACCACCACGCCGCCCTCGAGGCCGGCGTTGATGGCGATGACCTTGACGGGCTCCTCGAGCGCACGCTTGACGATGCGTGCTCCGGTGGCCTCGTCACCGGTCAGCTCGAGTTTCTCGATCGACTCGGCGGCGAGCAGCAACGTGACGCCACCTCCGGGAACGATGCCCTCCTCGACCGCGGCCTTTGCGGTCTGGACGGCGTCCTCGATGCGGTGCTTCTTCTCTTTGAGCTCGACTTCCGTAGCCGCACCGACCTTGACCACGCCGACACCGCCGGCGAGCTTAGCAAGGCGCTCCTGCAGCTTCTCGGTGTCGTAGTCGGAGTCACTGCGATCGATCTCGGACTTGATCTGGTTGACGCGTCCGGTGATGTCGTCCGCCTCGCCGCCACCCTCGACCACGGTGGTGTCGTCCTTGGTCACCACGATCTTGCGGGCACGACCGAGCATGTCGAGGGACACGGTCTCGAGCTTGAGGCCGATCTCCTCGCTGATGACCTGCCCGCCGGTGAGAATCGCGATGTCCTGCATCATGGCCTTGCGGCGGTCGCCAAACCCTGGGGCCTTGATGGCCGCTGCCTTGAAGGTGCCGCGCAGCTTGTTGACGACCAGGGTTGCGAGGGCGTCGCCCTCGATGTCCTCGGCGATGATCAGCAACGGCTTGCCCGACTGGCTGACCTTCTCGAGCACCGGTACGAGGTCCTTGACCGCCGAGATCTTCTGGTTGGCGATGAGGATGTAGGGCTCCTCGAGCACCGCCTCCATGCGCTCGGCGTCGGTCACGAAGTAGGGGCTGATGAAGCCTTTGTCGAGCCGCATTCCCTCGACGAGCTCGAGCTCGAGCCCGAAGGTGTTGGACTCCTCGACGGTGATGACGCCGTCTTTGCCCACCTTGTCCATGGCCTCGGCGATGGTCTCGCCGATCTCGGCGTCGTTGTTGCCCGAGATGGTGGCGACCTGAGCGATCTGGTCGCGGCCACCTACCTCGCGGCTCGAGTTAGCGATCGACTCGACGACCTTCTCGACGGCCTTCTCGATCCCGCGCTTCAGCGCGATCGGGTTGGCGCCGGCGGCGACGTTGCGCAGCCCCTCGCGCACCATGGCCTGAGCCAGCACCGTCGCGGTCGTGGTCCCGTCACCGGCGACGTCGTCGGTCTTCTTGGCGACCTCCTTGACGAGCTCGGCCCCGATCTTCTCGTAGGGGTCCTCGAGCTCGATCTCCTTGGCGATCGAGACACCGTCGTTGGTGATGGTGGGCGCGCCCCACTTCTTCTCGAGCACGACGTTGCGGCCCTTGGGACCGAGCGTCACCTTGACGGCATCGGCGAGCTGGTTCATGCCTCGCTCGAGCGCCCGGCGCGCCTCCTCGTCAAACGCAAGCATCTTGGCCATTGGCTACCTCCTGAAGGTGAAACTGGGGATGTTTAGCACTCAAACCTTCTGAGTGCTAAAGATAGCCCTGACCCCCCACCCGCGCAAGTCGCCGGTCGTTCACAGCGCCAGCAGGGCCGCCAGGGCAACGAGGCTCAGCATCAGCGCGTTGACGAGGCGGGGCCAGCGGGTCGAGCCCCAATGGTCGAGGAGGTCCACCAGTCCCATTGTGTACTCGGGATCCTTGGCGGGGGCGGCGAGCACCACCGTGAGGCTCCGGGTCAACCCGAAGGGAACGCACAGCAGGGCTCCGAGCAGGGGATCTCCGCCGACCAGAGCGCACGTCGCGACCACCACGAAGGTGCCGAACTGCAGGAAGGTGAAGAAGCCCACGCCCAGACCCGCGCCGTAGAGAAGCGACGAAAGGGCTGGGGAGAAGAAGTCCCTCCACCACTGAGGTACCTGAGCGTGTCGGTCGGGTAGCGGCACCTTCAGGCCAAACCCCTCGCGCACCGCGTACATGACTGCCATCACGGCGATGGCCGCGACGCCGCCGCCCTCCCAGGGGGCTCGAAGCAACGCCCCCGCCGCGCCGAGCACGAAGCCGAGCAGCGCGGCCGTCACAGTCGCACCCAGGGTGTGCAGCGCGACGGAGAGCCAGTAACTCTTGGTGCGGCCCCCGTGCCCGACGGGAGTGATGGTTTCGACCATCGAGAGGCCTCAGGGGCCGAACAGTGTGGAGAGGCCGGCCACCACCGACGCAACCACGACGGTCGCGAACAACGCAGTGTTCAGCACTTGGTGTTCAGGTCTCGATATCCGATGCAGAAGACCTTCTTGCCGTTGAAGCAGTAGCCGGTTACCGCGGCATCGCCGTTGATTCGCCTGTTCGTGAAGGCGCAGCAGTCATAGATCGTTCGTATTCGCCCACCACAGCATCGAGACCAACCGCCGCCCTGCCGGGGCTTTCGCACGAACGAGTACCGTCTCCGGACCACGTCTTCGCACATGCGGCTGCGCTTTTGCTTGCGCGATTTGTAGATGTCGCCGTGGTCGTCGATGGGGTAGCCGTGTTTGGGGTGAAGCGGGTAACCGAACCTATCGACGCGGCTTCGCGGCGAGAACGGATGAGGGCAAGAGCCGGTCGTAAACGTGTGACCGCAGATGTGGAAAGCCTCCGCTCGCTCGGGCCGCAGCGCGGCCGCGACCAATGAACCACCCGCCAGCGCGACCACACCCTGACCCAGGCGCCCCATGAACGAGCGCCTGCTGGTCCGTTCCGCGAGAGCGGTTGATGCGCGTTCGGCCGTCCCTTCGAGATTCAACTCGCCCGCCTCCCCTTCGTTGCGTCGTGCTCGCGCCGTCGCGCGGTGTCGATGAGCCCTTCCATCTGCTCCAAATTATTGACCGTGCCCTTGGCCTGAACGACGCCATTGCCGTCAAGCACGACCACGTAGGGCGTCCCGGGAATCTCATAACTTTGAAAGCTCTCGATCGAAGCGACGACCGGAGCCGGCACTCGCCGATTTTGAAACTGCAGCCGCGTCTCCTCGGCGTCCATGTCGGTCAGCACCAAGGCCTGTTTGCGCGCGGCCTCCGCCACCGCGCCGATCGAGGGCATTACCTGCTCGCAGACCATGCATCCGGGCGAGACGAACATCAAGAGCTGGTCGGCGCCGCGTCCCCCGATGGTCACGTGGTTTCCGCCGAGGTCGGTCGAGGTGACTGGTGGACGGCCCTCGCCGAGAGCCGGCCCCTCGTCGTCCATCTCGAGGGCACCACGGGGGCCGAGACGAAGGTGAAGGGTCCCGATCTGCCGGGCCAGGGCTACCACCACGACGCAGAGCGCGGCCACCAGGATCCACAGCGCGACGTAGGACGCCGCCCACCAACCCGACAAAGCGAATACCTCCGCGCTCGAACACCTTCAGGCCGCGAGCAGGTTACCTCTTAGTGGTCCGCCTCATAAGTAAAGTGAACGCATGTGTATTTGTGGGGCGGGCCACCTAGAATGCCTCCCTCTATGCCAGATTCCGTCGTGGTTCTCGCCGCCTCCGTGGTCGTCGCATCATTCGGCTGGGCGGCCGTCGCCAAGGTCGCCGGCTTCGACCGCTGGCGTCGAGCGCTAACCGCCTACCGCCTGCCTCACATCGAATCCATTGCGCGCTTCGGCGTTCCCGTGGCCGAGCTCGGTGTCGCGGTACTCGTGATCATGGGCCCACTCCAGGTTGCAGGGGCTCTAGTGTTGGGGCTGCTGGCAGGATTCAGCGCCGCGATCCTCAGGGCTCAATCGTTGAGTGGCAGCCGGCTCCCGTGCGGGTGCTTCGGCTCGGCGAACGAACGAGACTTTCGTCTGATGCTGCTGCGAAACGCATCGCTGGCGCTTCCCGCAGGAGTGCTGTCGGTGTCCGGGGAGGGCGGACTCCTCGATCGACTCGGGTCGATGAGCCCAGCAGACGTGGTGCCTCTGGCGCTCGTTGTGCTTGCGATCGGACTACTGGGATGGATGATTCGGGGTCTGACCGGATCTCTGTCGAGGGGGAAGGCGTGAGACACGGGCGAAGACACATCGCGAGGTTGGCCATCGTCGCACTGCTGGCGGCGACCACCGCCTTGGTGTTCATGGTGCTAGCCGGAGCGAGCCACCGGGATCTTCGCGATGGCAATGACACGCGGGGGAGCCTCGATGTGCGCAAGGTCAAGAGCTTCGGGGCGATCAAGAAACCGGGCTGGCGGATCATCAGCGATGAGCGATGGATTGTGCGTCGCATGCAAGATCGAGGATTCGCGCTCGTAAACCTCGACACATTTGGTGATGCGCGCTTCGACTACTACGCGCTCATTGCCTCGAACGGGTCGAGGATGAAGGGGACGCTCTGGCGCGACCGCAGATCGAAGCCCGACCGAAGAGTCTCGACGCTCGCCGTGTGGCGCGCCGATCGAAGAAGCGTGTCGGTGCGCATTCCGCTCCGCAAGGTGAAACGGGGTGACAAGAGGCTGGTGTATCGCTGGTACATACAGACGCTTTACACCAGTAGCAACTGCAAACAAGTGTGCATCGACCGGGCTCCAAACCGGGGAGCAATCAGCGATCCCAACGGACGCACGTCTCCAACGCCGACCCTGTCGCCGGACGAGACCCCCTAGCTCGGATGGCGCCCAGACTGATCGTTCTCGGCTGGGACTCGGCGACCTTCGACGTGATCGACCCGCTCATCGAGAAGGGTCGCCTTCCGAACCTGTCGTCGCTGATCAAGCGCGGTTGGCGGGCGCCTCTGCGCTCGACCTGGCCGGCGATGACGGACTGCGCCTGGACCTGCGCGTTCACGGGTCGAAACCCGGGGGGTCACGGCATCTTTGGCTCGTGGTATCGAGCGCCGGGCGAGTACCGGTGCCGCTACTTCTCGTCGCGCGACCGGCGCGCCCCTGCGTTGTGGGAGATGACCACCGAGGTCGGCCACCTTGTATGGAACGTCCCGATGTCGTTTCCCGCCACCCCCGTGGACGGGGTGATGGTGGCCGGCTACGGAGCGCCTCCGGGGGCGCGCTTCTGCGAACCCGACTCGCTGCAGGATGAGCTGGCGCGACGATGGCCTCTCGAGGATCTTCTCGACCGGGCGCCTCACGGCTCCTTGTCGAGTTTTCGCGATGACCTGCTGCGGGGCTTGAGCACTCAGGCCGAAGCGTTGCCATGGGCGATCCAGAAGCTCGATCCCGACTGCGTGACCGCGGTGTGGCCGCATGTCGATCGGGCTCAGCATTTCTTCTGGCGCTTCCGTGGCACCGACCATTCCCTGGCGGGGGCCGTCGACGACGTCTACGAGGCCATGGACGCGGCCACCGGCGCGCTCATCGATGCCTTTCCCACCGCCGACGTGCTCGTGGTCAGCGACCACGGTGCGGGCAAGCTTCACGGGGACGTAAACGTCGGAGCATGGCTGGAGCGCAACGGTTACGCGACCTATGCCAAGCCGTCCCGATCGCCGCTGGTGAGTCTGGTCTGGCGGTTGCCTCCACCAGTCAGGCGATTCGCAAAGAGGCTCTCGCCCGGTCTCGCTCGAAGGGCTTATTCCGCGACGCTTGCCGGCCAGCTCGGCTCGTTTGACTGGGTCAACACCAAGGCATTCACCGGCGTGCACTCGGATGTGTGGCTCAACCTGAAGGGGAGGGAGCCGCAGGGGATCGTCGATCCGGCCGAGGCGCCCGCCCTGGCGGCCGAGCTCGCCGAAGGCCTGGCGGCGATCACCGACCCAAGGACGGGCAAGGCGGTGTTCGGCGGCGTTCGCACGCGCGCCGAGCTCTACTCGGGCCCGGCTGAGTCGATGGCCCCTGATCTGATGCTCGACTCCTGGTCGACGGGCTACCGGGTTGCTCCCGGAGGAGAATCATCTGAACAAGTCGTCATCCCGCCCGCACCGCTGGCGGGGGTCGAGGTGGCCTGGTCGTCGGACCACCGGCCACTCGGCATCCTGGTCGGTGCCGGACCCCGCATCGCCGAGGGCGCGGGCGAGGAGCTCAACCTCTACGACGTTTGTCCCACTTCGCTGGCCTTGCTCGAGCAACCGGTTCCCGAAGGCCTGGACGGGCGGGCGGCCACCGAGGTGATCGAGGCCTCGTGGATGGAGGCGCACCCAGTTGAATCGGCGGCACCAACGGGGGCCAGGCAGGCCGCGGGCGAGTATTCGGAGGACGAGGCCGCAGCGGTCGCAACGCACCTGAGGGACCTGGGCTACATCGAATAGCGAATAGCTAGTTGGGCGGCTCGTCCCACACTCGCCTGGACCTATCGGGTGGCCTGCGCTTGCGGGGCCGCGCGGCCTCGTAGCGCTTCAGCTGACGAACGATCATCCGGGACACGACAATCCACGAGATCGATACGACGATCAGCAAGACGCACGCAACCGTGAGAATCGGTTCGCGAGCAAACTCTCCGAAAGAGTTGGTCTGGGCCAGAAGAATGTCGGCGCTCATGTTCGACACCTGATATCCAAGAAGCTCGAAGTTATGCCGCTACCGGCCAAAAGAGTGGAAGCGATGAACCAGGATCTGCGGGCCAAGAGCTCTGAGCTTACGCGTTTGCTGACCGAGATGGAACGTGTCGTCGTGGCCTACTCGGGGGGAGTGGACTCGGCACTGCTGGCGTCGGCCGCACACGATGCACTGAGCGAGCGGGCTGTGGCGGTGACGGCGGTGTCGCCCTCGCTAGCCGGGCGAGAGCTCGAGGCCGCCGTCGATCTCGCCGCTCGCCTGGGATGGAATCACCGCACCGTCGCGACTCACGAGATCGAGCGCGAGGAGTACGCCCGCAATGCCTCGGATCGTTGCTACTGGTGCAAGACCGAGCTATTCGAGGTGCTCGCTCCGGTGGCCGAGGAGCTGGGGACCGAGATTGCGGTGGGCACCAACCTGGACGATCTCTCCGACTTTAGGCCGGGCCTTGCGGCCGCCGACGAGAATCGCGTGCGTACCCCTCTGGCGGACGCGGGCTTGACCAAGGCCGACGTCCGGGCGCTGAGCGCCGCCCGCGGGCTCCCGACGGCCGACAAAGCCGCGTCGCCCTGCCTCGCGTCTCGGTTTGCCTACGGCGTGCGGGTAACGCCCGAGGGCCTGAGGCGGGTAGACCGGGCCGAGGGAGTGCTCCGCGGCTTGGGCTTCGACGTGTTGCGCGTCCGCGACCATGGAGACCTTGCACGCATCGAGGTGCCCGCGAAAGAGATCGAGCGCGTCGCAGCGCTGCGTTCCAAGATCGAGACCGAGCTGAGAGAGCTTGGTTTCAAGTTCGTGACGCTGGATCTCGGTGGTTTCAGGTCGGGCTCGCTCAACGCAGCACTAGACTCGCCGCGCATCAGAAGCTAGAGCTGGACCACCGGGCAGGTGAGCGTGCGCGAGATTCCCTCGACCGCCTGGATTCTGGTGACGACGCTCTTTCCCAACTCGTCCATGTCGCCGGCGACCAGCCGCACGATGACATCGTAAGGACCAGAGACATCGTCCGCCGCCTCGACCCCATCGAGGTCGCGGATCTCGCGAGCGACGTGGGCAGCGTTGGTCACCGTCTGGATGAGTATGTAAGCCCTTACCTTCTCCGCCACCGGCTCCTCCTTGAGATTGTGCCGCGCCGCCCTCCCGTCCGCTCACGACTCCTCGGACGCGGGTTGGAAGCGGATTCTAGACGGGAGAGCACCGTCTCGCATCGGTGGCACCATCCGGCCGCGGGATAGGGTTGCGATCGATGACCCAGGCGCACGTCGTTGGATCCGTGGTCGTGCTCGTGGCTGCGGCAGCGTTCTTCATCTTTGCGCTCTACTGCGCTCGCACGGGTGCCCACGGCGATGCTCTTGTGAAGATGCGCATGGGCGTAGTCGGTATCGCCGCCCTCCAGGTGGCGCTGGGCGCGCTGTTGTACGCCACGGGTCGACGCCCCGCCGAATCGCTGCACATCCTGTACGGAGTGGTCGCCGTTGCCGCGATCCCGCTGGCCGCGACGTTTGCGTTCGAGGCTCCACCCAAGGCGAAGGCAGGGGCGCTCGCCGGTGGTGCGGGGCTGATGCTCGCCATGATCTGGAGACTGTGGGTGACCGGCGGTGGCTAGCTCGCGGCGGCTGTGGGCCCTTACGGGTGTTGTTGGCGTTGCGCTCGCGCTTTATCTCTCCGGCGAGTCGGTCGCCCAGACCGAGGGCGACGAGGTCGTCGATGGGGCACAGTTGTTCGCCGATTCGTGCTCGTCGTGCCACGGTGAGGACGGAGGCGGCACCGACAACGGGCCCTCGCTAATCGACGCCGGCGAGGCCTCGGTCCACTTTCAATTGACGACCGGCCGCATGCCGCTCGCCGATCCCAACGGCCAGACGACGCGCAAGGACCCGGCCTTCGATGACGCGCAGATCGAGGCGCTCGTCGACCACGTCGGGAACTTCGGTCGGGGGCCGGACATACCGGATGTCGAGCTGGAGGGGGCGGACCTCTCCATCGGTCAAACCCTGTTCATCGAAAACTGCGCGGCGTGCCACGGCGCGACCGGTGCCGGCGGCGCGGTGGGCAACCAGGCATTCGCTCCCAGCCTGTCGGCTGCGACGCCGACTGAGATCGCCGAGGCCATGATCGTCGGGCCCGGTCAGATGCCCAGGTTCGAACTCTCCGACGAGCAACGCAACGACGTCGTGAACTTCATCGTGTACCTGCGGGACGAGCCGCGGCCGGGTGGGGCCGACATCGGCGGCATCGGCCCCGTCCCCGAGGGCTTCGTCGCATGGATCGCCGGAATGGGCGCGCTGCTGATAGTGGCGTTCCTTATTGGAAAGTCAAAACGCGGGCCCGAATCTGGGGAGGGCTCCTCGTGAGGCCGGTGAGGTGGATCTCGGCGAGCTTCGCAGTATCGATGGTCGCCTCGGCGGGCCTGGTCGTCTACTACTTCGTGGGCGAGTCGGCGCAGGTCGAGGGCATCCTTCTGGGCCTGGCCCTCGGGGGGATGGGGGTCGGAATCGTGGGATGGGCGACCTCGCTGATGAACTCCCCGACGGAAACCGAGGAGCGTGAGCCCCTCACGTCGGGCGCTCGGGAGCGAACCAGAACCGAGGCCGTCATAGACGAGGAGGAGATCACGCGCCGCAGGATGCTCGTCCGGCTGATGGCCGGCGCGGGGGCGACTCTGGGGGCGGCGCTTGCAATCCCCGCTCTCTCTCTCGGCCCCCGCCCCGGGGAGAGCCTTAACCGAACCAAGTGGACCTCCGGAGCCCGCGTCGTCGATCGGTTCGGGAATCCGCAGCGTCCCACCGACATCCCGCTCAACGGAGTGAAGACCGTTTTTCCCGAAGGGTACGAGGGCGAGGCGGACTCCCAGACCGTGATCGTTAGGGTCGATCCCGAAGTGCTAGATCTTCCCGATGACCGCAACGAGTGGGCACCCGAGGGCTGCGCCGGGTTCTCGAAGATCTGTACTCACGCGGGCTGTCCGGTGGGGCTGTATAGAGCCGAGGCTCGCCAGCTCCTGTGCCCCTGTCACCAGTCGACCTTCGACGTTCCCACCGGTTGCCGGCCGGTCTTCGGTCCGGCCGCGCGGGCGCTTCCTCAGCTCCCGATGGACGTCGACGAAACCGGGTTTCTCATCGCCACAGGCGACTTCCCCGAGCCGGTCGGTCCCAGCTTTTGGAACATGGACACCTAGCCATGCTCAAGTGGATCGACGAGCGCCTCGGGAGTGCGAGCTGGGCGCGGAAGGGACTGAGAAAGATCTTCCCCGACCACTGGTCGTTCCTGCTCGGCGAGATTGCGTTGTTCTGTTTCATCGTGCTGCTGGCGACCGGGGTCTATCTCACGCTCTTCTACAGGCCCGACGCCGCGCCGGTCATCTACGACGGCCCTTACGAGCCGCTGAAGGGACAGGAGATGTCGGCCGCGTACGAGTCGGTCCTGCGCATCAGCTACGAGGTTCGGGCCGGACTGGTCATGCGTCAGATCCACCACTGGGCCGCGCTCGTCTTCATGGCCTCGATCGTCACCCACATGATCCGGGTCTTCTTCACGGGAGCGTTTCGCAAGCCGCGCGAGATCAACTGGATGGTCGGGGTGACCTTGCTGGTACTCGGCATCGGGATGGGGTTCAGTGGCTATTCGCTGCCCGACGATCTGCTGTCGGGAACGGGACTTCGCATCGCCTATTCGGCCGTCATCTCGATTCCGTTTGTCGGGCCCTATCTCGGTTTCCTGGTTTTTGGCGGCGAGTTTCCCACCGAGGGCATCATCTCGAGGCTGTTCGTTCTCCACGTCATGTTGCTGCCCGCGCTGATCATCGGGCTCATCAGCGTGCATCTCGCGATCTTGTGGCGCCAGAAGCACACGCAGTTCGCGGGGAAGGGACGAACCGAACGCAATGTCGTTGGCAAATCGTTCTGGCCTTCGCAGGTGTTCAAATCGACCGGACTCATGCTGCTGACCGGTGCCGTGCTGGCGCTGCTGGGCGGACTCGTGCAGATCAACGCGATCTGGAGCTATGGGCCCTTCGATCCGTCGGCGGTGAGCGCGCCGAGCCAACCCGACTGGTACGTGGGCTGGCTCGAGGGAGCGATCCGTCTGTTCCCCGCCTTCGAGCCGACGATCTTCGGCGTCACCATTCCGTCAATGTTTATTCCTGGGGTCGTCATCCCAGGCATCGGATTCACCGTCATGGCGCTGTGGCCGTTCATCGAGCAACGCTTCACCAAGGATCGAGAGTCGCATCACCTCCTCGATCGGCCTCGCGACCGTCCGGTCCGGACGGCGATCGGTATGGGGGCGATTCTTTACGTAACGCTGCTGACGCTCGCGGGTGGGAACGATGTGCTGGCCCTCACCTTCAACGTCCCCATCGAGGCGATGGTGTGGTTCCTTCGGGTCTCGCTGTTCGTGGTGCCGGTGCTCGGGGGTCTGATCACCTACAGGGTGTGCTCCGAGTTGCAGTCGTCGGACGCCCATCCGCTGCGAAGACGGCGGGGGGTCACGTTGCGACGCAACGCGGAGGGCGGCTTCGACGAGTAACCCCCGACTAAGGGTCAGGCGTCGAGTTGCGTGACCCAACCCCAGAGGGCAACGGTCGCGAGCATGACGCCCGGCGCCCACAGCCAGCCGCCGAAGATCAAGCCCAGTCCGATCAGCAGAGCGCCGACCGCGGTCACCAGAGGCCAGATGCTCGAGGTCGGGACCGCCTCTTCCTCGAAGCTCAGCGGCGGCGTGACGGTCTCGCTCGCCTCCTCTTCGAAGCCCACGGTGCGCGTGACCGGGTTGCCCGACTTGGACCGATCCGGCACCACCTCGCGGCGGTTGTGGTGGATCATCACGGCGCCCGCGAACACGAAGAAGATCGCGGAGAGACCGAGGGAAAGCAGGAGCACCGAGCCAGCGATCTCGTAGCTGATGAACCAGTACACGATCGTGATGCCGATCGTGTAGAGCGCGGTGCGAAGGAAGAAGCGGACCTCTTCAGCCACCGGCTTGCCTCTCGTCGAACAAAGGACGTTCGGAGCGAATTCGAGGCAGGCGCGTGAAGTTGTGGTGCGGAGGCGGTGAAGTGGTTGCCCACTCGAGCGTGTTCCCACCCCAGGGATCGTCACCCGCGGGCTCGCCGCTTCTGATCGTCTTGACCAGGTTGATGAGGAAGACGAGGATCGACAGCGCCATGATGAACGACCCCACGGTAGCGAGCAGGTTGAGATCGGTCCAGCCGCTGGACTCGGGATAGTCGGCAAAGCGCCGGGGCATCCCATTGAGACCGAGCTGGTGCATGGGGAAGAAGGTCAGGTTGAAGCCCACGATCATGAGCCAGAAGTGCAGCTTCGCGAGACGCTCGTCGAACCTGCGACCCCACATCTTCGGCCCCCAGTAATAGAGCCCCGCGAACACTGCGAACACGCTTCCACCGAACAATACGTAGTGGAAGTGCGCGACCACATAGTAGGTGTCGTGCGTCGCAAAATCGATCGGGGGCGCCGCGAGGAACACACCGGTGACGCCACCCATCAAGAACATGAAGAGAAATCCCATCGCGAACAGCATGGGCGATGCAAAGCTGAGCTTGCCGCGCCACATGGTGGCGATCCAGTTAAAGAACTTGATACCGGTGGGGACCGCGATCGCCATCGAGGTCGCGGAGAAGAAGGGACCGTCGACCGAGCCGGTCGTGAACATGTGGTGGGCCCATACCGAGAAGCTGTAGGCGCCGATCAAGAGCGTTGCGAGGACGAAGCCCCTGTAGCCGAAGATCGGCTTGCGGGAGAACACCGGAATGATCTCGCTGATCACTCCGAAGAACGGCAGGATCGCAATGTAGACCTCGGGGTGACCGAAGAACCAGAACAGGTGTTGCCAGAGTATGGGGTCGCCGCCCTGGGCGGGGTCGAAGAATCCTCCGCCGAGGTTGCGGTCGATGAACAGCATCGCGAGCGCGGCCGTCAGCACCGGAAAGGTGAACAGGATCAGGGCGCTAGTAACGATCATGCCCCACACGAAGAGGGGTAGCCGGAGCATCGTCATTCCCGGTGCGCGCATTCCGAAGATGGTGGCAAAGAAGTTCACCGCCCCGAGAGTGGAAGAGACTCCCGTGAGGGCGAGGCCGATGATCCAGAGGTCTCCACCTGCCCCCGGCGAGTAGGTGCCGCTCGACAGCGGCACGTAGCCGGTCCAGCCGAAGGCGGCCGCGCCTCCCGAGGTGAGGAAACCGGAGAACGCGGTGAGCCCTCCCAGCAGGAACAGCCAGTAGGTCAGCGCGTTGACGCGCGGGTAGGCGACGTCGGGGGCTCCGATGTGCAATGGGATGAAGTAGTTCGCGAAGCCGATCGCGAGCGGGACGATGAAGAACAGCATCATCGCAGTGCCGTGCATGGTGAAGAACTCGTTATAGGTCTGGATGTCGAGGACCTGAAGCCCCGGCTGAGCCAGCTCGGTGCGCATGACCAACGCCAGCACACCGGCGACCAGGAAGAAGAACAACGAGGTGTAGATGTAGAGCAGGCCGATCTTCTTGTGGTCGGTGGTGGTCGCGTAGTCGAGGAGTCCTGTAGATCTACTCACTTGGCTGCTCCTCGAGCCAGGCCCGGTACTCGTCCGGGGGCACCGCGTCGATCGTGAAGGGCATCTCGGAGTGAAGGAGCCCACAGAACTCGGCGCACTGTCCACCGTAGGTTCCCTCTTCGTTGATGGTAATGGCTAGCCGGTTCTCCTTCCCAGGAATCGCATCTCGCTTGAGAAGGAACTCATGAATGTAGAAGGAGTGCGCAACGTCGTTGGACGAGATCACGAAGGTTACCGGCTCGCCGACCGGCAACGATATGGCCGCCGGTTCGTCGGGGCGGCTCGTGATCGTGACGCCGGCGTCCTCGAAGTCAAACCTCCAGCCCCACTGGTAAGCCTGCACGTTTACCACCGCAGCGGGCTCCGGCGCCTCGTCGTTGATGTCGTTCAACACCACGGCCGACGTGATGAAGAGACCGATGACTATCACCGTCGGGATCGCGAACCAAAGAATCTCTAGCTTGACGTTGGAGTGGAACTGGTTGGGGAGCTCGTTGTCGCCGGGCTTGGCTCGATAGCGAATGATGCTCCAGGCGATGAGTCCCGCCACGATGATGAAGATGACCGCGGCCGTAACCGAGAAGACGCCGTAGAGCCCTTTGACGGCGTCGCCCTGTTCGTTGCCGGCCTGCGGCGCACAGCCGGCGGTGGCGAGGGACAGTCCGCCCAGCGCTACGATCGGTCGGCGACGAAGGGACATTGCCCCGAGCGTACAAGCCCGTGGGATTCTGGTTCACCTACGACCCATCCCCGTTACGGAGAGTGCGCTCTTGATCGATTTCGAGTTACCCGCAGATATCACCGAGGTTCAGGCCAAGGTAGCGGCCTTCGTGCGAAAGGTGGTTATTCCTGCCGAGCTCGAGTTGGGTGCAGACGTCGAGCTCGAGGGCGAGGTGTTCAACGACGTCGTCGAGCGGTTGCGAGCAGACGCCAAGCGACACGGGCTCTACAACCCTCACCTCCCCGCTAAGTGGGGTGGCCTCGGCCTGGGCCCTCTCGGTATGGCGATCGTCTCGCAGGAATGCGGCGTCTCTGCCTTGGCGTCGCTGGCCCTCAATGCCATGGCACCCGACGAGGGGAACATGCACCTGTTGCTGCAAGCAGGGACGCCGGAGCAACTCGAGCGCTACCTGAGACCGCTCGCCGAGGGCAGAACGCGTTCGTGCTTTGCGATGACCGAGCGGGCCGCAGGGTCCGATCCGCTGGGGCTGAAGACCACGGCCGAGCGCGACGGCGACGGCTGGGTGCTGAACGGAGAGAAGTGGTTCATCACGGGAGCGGAGGGGGCCGCCTTCGCGATAGTCGTAGCTCGTACGGGCGATGAGGGCGAGAGGGACTCCTACTCGCTGTTCATTGTCGATTCCGGCAATCCCGGCTGGAAGGTGATCCGCGAGGTTCCGGTGATGGGGACGAACGGCCCCGGCGGCCACTGCGAGGTCCTCCTCGACGACTGCCGGGTCGATGGGGACGCCGCCCTTGGCGAATTGGGAGAGGGCTACCGGCTGGCTCAGGTGCGTCTCGGACCGGCCCGGCTCGCTCACTGCATGCGCTGGATCGGCGTGGCCCAGCGGTCGCTCGACCTGGCGGCCGAGCGGGCTCTCGAGCGCGAGACTTTCGGCGAGCCGCTCGCCACACGCCAGACGGTTCAGAACTGGCTCGCGGATTCCGCGATCGAGCTGTACGCAAGCAGGTTGATGGTGCTGCACGCCGCCTATCTCATCGAGCGAGGTGACGAATACCGCCAGGAGGTCTCGATGGCGAAGGTCTTCGTCAGCGAGATCCTCAACAAGATCGTGGATCGTGCGCTGCAGGTTCATGGGGCGCTCGGCTACTCCGCCGATCTTCCCCTCGAGCGCTTTTACCGAGATGCTCGTGCGGCGCGCATCTACGACGGGCCGAGTGAGATCCATCGCATGGTCATCGCGCGCAACATCCTGAAGGCGGCCGGCAGCGGCGTCAGTACCAAGAGCGCCACCGGGAACCTCGCTTGAGCGACGGCCAATCGGCACTCGTGGACGAGGCGGCGCTCGGCGACTACCTCGACGATCACCTGGGGTCCTCGGGCGTGCTATCCGTCGAGCGGCATCAAGCCGGCCACTCCAACGAGACCTTCTTCGTGGACCACGGTGACGCTCTTTACGTGCTCAGGCGCCCGCCGCGCGGCGCGTTTCTTCCCACCGCTCATGATGTGGGTCGCGAGTACCGAGTGCTGCAGGCGCTCGATTCGACGACTGTGCGTTCGCCCCGACCGGTGTTGATGTGCGACGAAACCGACGTGATCGGGGCGCCCTTCTACCTGATGGAACGAGTCGACGGGGTGGTAATTCGAGACGACCTCCCGGGAGCCTTCGAGAAATCGTCCAGGGGCGGCATCGGCGATGAGCTGGTTGATGCACTGGTCGAGCTGCACGCGGTCGATATCGACGAGGCGGGACTCGCCGATTTCGGCAGGCGTGAGGGTTACCTCGACCGCCAGCTCAAACGATGGGCCGGGCAACTCAAATTGACTCTTCCGATGACTCGGCCGGTGCCGGAACTCGAGACCATCGCCGAATGGCTGCTTGACAACAAACCCTCATCGCCGCCTACGACCGTCGTCCATGGTGATTACAAGCTCGACAACACGGTGTTCGCCGCCGAGCCTCCCGCCCGTCTGTTGTCTATTCTCGACTGGGAGATGTCGACGCTCGGAGATCCTCTCGCCGATCTTGGATGGCTGGCGTCTTTCTGGCTTGACGAGGGCGAGGGAGGCGACGATGTCTTCGCCGATCTCAACAGGGTGACCCGGCAATCGGGCTTCCCCTCGCGCGAGGCGCTCGTAAAACGATACGAGCACAAGACCGGCAGGGACACGTCCGGCCTGGATTGGTATCGGGTACTGGCGACCTGGAAGCTTGCGATCCTGCTGGAAGGGTCCTATGCGCGGCACTTAGCGGGTATGACGGACGATCCGTTCTTCTCCCGAATGGAGCAGGGGGTTCCCGCGCTCGCTAGACGTGGAATGGAGATCGCGCTCTCATGAGCCCACGCTCACTCGAGGCTTTGGTACTTGATTTCGGAGGCGTGCTCACGAGCTCGCTGAACGAGGCGATGCAGGCGTTCGCCGACGCTCACGGCATCGAGATGCAGCACCTGGTGCGCGCCGCGCTGAGTGCCTACATGGGCGAAGACGATGCGCTCGTTACCGATTTCGAGATGGGGATGATCTCGGAGGAGGACTTCGCTGAGGCCTTCGCGAGCCGCTTGAGCGAATACTCGGGGGTGCACATCGAACACGAGGGGCTCATCGGCCGGCTCTTCGAAGCGCTCCGATTGGAAGAGGACATGTTCGAGCTCGTCGAGCGGGCGAAGGCCGGCGGCTACCAGACGGCGCTCCTGTCGAACTCGTGGGGGACGGGCCTCTATCCGCGCTCGAGAATCGACGCTTTATTCGACGTGGTCGTGATCTCGGGCGAGGTCGGACTTCGGAAGCCGGACCCCGGCATCTTCACGCTGACGATTGAAAAGCTGGGTCGCCGGCCGGAGGAATGTGTGTTCGTCGACGACCATCCCGGCCATCTGAAGGCGGCACAGGAGGCGGGCATGACCACGCTCCTGCACAAGGATCCCGCGGGAACGATCCGAGAGGTCGAGGCTCTGCTGAAACTGGAATCCTCGGAGCCCTAAGCCGGCCTGTCACGGGCCGTAGCGACGGTCCGAGTGGAACAGGGTCGTATGACGGAATGTGCTGGTGCCGCTGGTGCCGCTGGTGCCGCTGGTGCCGCTGGTGCCGCTGGTGC
>JBOGWU010000158.1:0-12836 GCA_050693935.1 Actinomycetota bacterium
AGTAGTTTGTGGCAATCAGAGGCTAACGCGCCAACAGAAGCTCTCGGAAGGAGACCGTCGTGCAACTCGGAATGGTGGGCCTCGGCAAAATGGGCGCCAACATGACCGTGCGCCTCAGTCGCGGGGGGCACGACGTCGTCGTATTCGACGTCGACAAGGACGCGATCAACCAGGTATCCGAGCGAGCGTCCAACGCAAGCGGAGCCGCATCGCTGGCGGAGCTCGCAGGCAAGCTCGAGTCGCCGCGCACGGTGTGGGTCATGGTCCCATCGGGAGCCATCACGGACTCGACGATCGAGAAGCTCGGGAATCACCTCGAGGCCGGCGATACGATCATCGATGGCGGGAACTCCCGCTACACGGACTCGCAGAGCCACGCCGAGATCCTCGCGGCAAAGAGCATCGATTTCGTCGACGCCGGCACCTCAGGTGGCGTGTGGGGGCTCGAAGAGGGCTACTGCCTGATGGTGGGAGCTAAGGACGATGTATTCGCCCGGCTGGAACCGATCTTCAAGACCCTGGCCCCTCCAGACGGCTACGCCCGCGTCGGCGAGCCGGGCTCGGGGCACTTCACGAAGATGGTGCACAACGGAATCGAGTACGCGCTGATGCAGGCCTACGGAGAGGGCTTGGACATCCTCGCTGGGAGCGAGTTCGATCTGAAGGTCGATGAGATCACCGAGGTGTGGCGACACGGGAGCGTAATTCGCTCGTGGCTGCTCGATCTCGCCGCGAGCGCGCTGAGTAAGGATCCCGGGCTAGAGCAGATCTCCGGATTCGTGCAGGATTCCGGCGAGGGTCGCTGGACCGTCGAGACGGCCATGAACCAGGCCACTCCGGCCCCCACCATCGCCATGGCTCTGTTCGCGCGCTTTGCCTCGCGCCAAGAGGACTCCTTCGCGAACCGCATGATCGCGGCTCTGCGTCACGAGTTCGGAGGGCACGCCGTTGAGGCCCGCCGGGGCTAGCGCGCAAGCGACGGCGACACCGCCGTCGTGACTGATCGATATCGGGATGAGCCCCGCATGGCCCTGAACGCGTGCAAACGGCTCGCCACCATGGCTCCTTGTCACCTCGATACGACGAGCCCACGCGTTTAGCGGACCCAATCGCAGAGCCTTGATGACCGCCTCCTTGGCCGCCATCGTCCCGGCAAAGCGCGTAGCCGGATCCGTCTTCGAGTTGCAGTAGGTGCGCTCGAAATGAGTGAACAGGCGCGCCTCGAGCGCAGGCGTTCTCTCGAGGGCCGCCGCGAGGCGCGCCACGTCCACGACGTCGATTCCGATCATCCCTCGTTCCTCTTGAATGCCAGGCATGCGTTCTGACCGCCGAAACCGAACGAGTTCGACACCGCCACGTCCACCTTCAGGTCGCGCGGGCCTTCGGTCACGTAGTCGAGGTCGCAATCCGAGTCGGCATCCGTGTAATTCATGGTCGGGGGCACGACGCCTCGATCGATTGCGAGCGCGCACACCGCGGCCTCGACCGCTCCCGCCGCACCCAGGAGGTGACCCATCTGCGACTTGGTCGAGGACACTGCCAGCCTCTTGGCCTCGTTGCCGAAGGCCGCCTTGATCGCAAGGGTTTCGATCCGGTCGTTGTACTGGGTCGAGGTGCCGTGAGCGTTGAGATAGTCGACCTCGTCGGGGCTTACGTTGGCATCGGCGAGCGCGTTGCGCAGCGCGATGGTGGCTCCGGCACCCTCGGGGTCGGGTTGAGTGACGTGATAGGCATCCGCCGACGCTCCGTACCCGGCGATCGAGCACAGGACCGGAATCCCGCGCTTCTCCGCGGATTCTCTCGTCTCGAGCACCAGAACGCCGGCACCCTCGCCGAACACGAATCCATCCCGGCCGGCGTCAAACGGACGGCTGGCGTGCTCGGGATCGTCGTTGCGCGTGGAGAGCGCCTTCATGCGGCAAAAGGCTGCGACCGCCAGCGACGTGATAGCCGCCTCGGTTCCACCGGCAAGCATGATGTCGGCCACACCATCCTTGATCGCTCGATAGGCCTCACCCACCGCGTGAGCACCCGTCGCACATGCGGACGACGGCGCGTAGTTGATGCCCTTGAGACCGTGCTTCATCGCAATCGCTCCGGCGGCCGCGTTAGGCATCAGCTTGGGAACCATGAACGGGCTCACCGCGCGCGCTCCCCGTGAATCGAACGCCTCTTTCTCACGCTCGATGGTCGAGAGACCACCGATCCCGGAGCCGACGATCACACCGACTCGATCAACCGGCACTCCGAACGACTCACCCTTGGCGTGCTCCATCGCCATGTGTGCCGCGGCGACGGCCATCTGGGTGAAGCGATCGGTACGGCCGATCTCGCGACGATCCATGTAGTCGGTCGCGTCGAAGTCGGAAACCTCGGATGCGATCTTCGTCGGCACGCCGGACGCATCGAAGTGAGTGATCGGACCGGCTCCCGACCTGCCGGTCATCAGCCCATCCCACATGGCTTCGAGACCGATTCCGACTGGAGTGACGACGCCGATGCCGGTTATGACGACGTCGGCTTGAGAGCGGGACGTCATGTTCCGACGGACACCTTTTTCTCGATGAGCTGAACCGCGTCCTTCACCGTCGCCAGATCCTGGAGCTCCTCGTCGGGAATCTCGATCTCGTAATGCTGCTCGAGGGCCAGGGTCAACTCGACGGTGTCGAGCGAGTCGAGTCCGAGGTCGCCGGCTAGGTCGGCCTCCATGGTGATGTCGTCGCTCTCGATGCCGCGACTCTCGAGATGCTCCTTGACGATGGAGAAGATCTCCTGCTGCTTCTCACCCATTGCAAATGCCTCCTTGTACTTGGCTGCTTACCTGACTCTGCTGATACTGCTTCGTGTCGCAATCTTAGGCAGTGAGTCCGCCGTCGACCGTGTAGACCGAGCCGGTCACGTAGCTGGCTCGCTCGGAGCACAACCACGCTACGACCGAGGCGACCTCCTCCGGTGTTCCCATGCGTCTTGCTGGAACCCGGCCCTGAATCGCATCGACCTGCTTGTCGTTGAGGTCCGAGGTCAGATCAGTCGCCACCAGTCCTGGGGCCACTGCGTTGACCGAGATGCCCTTGGCCGCGACCTCGGCTGCGACCGTCTTGGTGAACCCGATCACTCCGGCCTTTGCGGCCGAGTAGTTGGCCTGCCCTGGACTCGCGTGCATGCCGGAGATCGAAGTAATGTTGACGATGCGCCCCTTGCGCGCCCGCAGCATCGGTCGCAACGCTCGACGGGTGCACGCGAACGTGCCGAACAGATTCGTGTCGATGACCTTCCGCCACGCGTCGTCCTTCATGCTGAGCGCGAGGCCGTCGGCCCGCACACCCGCATTGTTGACGAGCGCGCTTACCTCGCCCAGGTCCTTCTCGACCGCGGTGAACATCGCCTCGACCGCGTCGGAATCCGACACATCGGCCTGCACGGCGGTCGCACGGCCCCCCTCCGACTCGATGGCCTCAACCGTGTCCTTGGCCGCTCCCTCGTTACCGAGGAAGTTGACGGCCACCGCGAAACCATCGGCCGCGAGCGCACGGGCAATGGCGCGCCCGATTCCGCGGGAGCCACCAGTCACCAGAGCGACTTCAGACATGAAGCGACTCTCGTTTCGAGTCGGTGGCGGTGTCCTTGCGCTCGACCGGCGCGGGAATCCGCCAGCGCACGAGTCCCGCGCCCCACGCGAAACCGGCACCGAACGCGGTCAGCATGACGTCGTCGCCATCCTGCAACCTTCCGTCACTCATGGCCTCGTGAAGGGCGAGTGGAATCGACGCCGACGAAGTATTGCCGTAGTGGTCGATGTTCACGATCACCCGGTCCTCGGGCCATTCGAGCCTGCGTGCAACCGCGTCGAGGATACGCGCGTTCGCCTGGTGAGCGACGAGCCACGCTCCTCCCGAGGCGGTGAGACCTTCGACGCTCAGAGCCTCGGTCACGACCTCGGCCATGCCCGCCACCGCGGCCTTGTAGACCTCGCGACCGTTCATCTGAATGAAGGGCCGCTCCTTGGGCACGCACAACAGCTCGGGCTTGGAGCCATCGGTGCGGAGCACGAAGCGTCCAATCTCACTCGGCGCATCGATAGACTCGACGACTGCGGCACCCGCCCCGTCGCCGAACAGGATGCTCGAGCGGGCGTCGGTGTAATCGGTGAAACGACTGAGCACGTCGGCCCCCACGACGAGAACACGACCAGACGAACCGGACTCGACCAAGGCTTTGGCCTGGGCGAGAGCGAACAAGAAGCCCGAACATCCGGCTCCCAGATCGAATGCAGCCGCCTTGCTGGCACCGATGGCGTCCTGGATAAGGCAAGCGGTAGCCGGGAACTGCAGGTCCGGGGAAATGGTCGCGACGATGATCGCGTCCAGGTCGTCGGCGACCAGCCCGGCGTGTTCCAGAGCCCGCCGCGCCGCGATGGTGCCCAGCGACGAGCTGGACTCGGAATCGTCCACGATGTGCCTGCTGCTGATCCCCGTGCGCCCGAAGATCCACTCCTCGCTGACGCTGAGGCGCGCCGCGAGCTCGGCATTGTCCAGCTCCCCATCGGGGACACCGACGCCGATTCCGGTGATGGTTGCGCCACGCATCTGCGTCATACCGTGACCCGAGCTTTTCGAGACGACCTCATGTAAGTCTCCCGAGATTGTCGAGACAATCGCTTCATCGACCTCTTACCCAGAAGAGCGCCTCTCCCGAGCGTACCGGCTGGCCGACGACCGCGAGCATTCCCATCATCCAGCCACGATGAGGCGAGCGGACGACGACGGTTTCCTCGTTTACCTGCACCTCGCCCACGGGTTGTCCCGCCTCGACCCACTCTCCCTCGGTGGTGAATACCTCGGGCGGCAGCGGAAAGAAGCGGCCGGCGCACGGCGAAACGATGACCTTCTCGTCGATGTGGGTCACCTCGGAGGCCGGGGCGAACTCCTCGAGCGTTGCCGTCTCAGGCACCAACGTGCACCTCCCTATTTTTTAGCGTACGGGTTGTTCGTGAAGCGAGACCGGAGACCACGCGTCCGGGACCGAGGTCCACGAACTCTCGCGCTCGCTCTGCCCATAGGTACTCGATGGACTCACGCCACCGCACCGTCTGAGTGAGCTGCGCGACCAGAAGGTCCTTGATCTCTGCGACCGATCGATAGGGCTTTGCCGTCACGTTCGAAATCACGGGCACCGAGGGCTCCCGAACGTCGATCGAGTCGAGTGCCGTGCGCAGATCCTGGGCTGCGGCACCGACGGCCTCAGTGTGGAATGGGCCCGACACCTCGAGCAAGACCGTGCGCGCGCCCGTGTCGCTCACCATGGATGCGGCCTTCTCTAGCCTGTCTTCCGGGCCGGCAAGCACTACCTGGTCCGGAGCGTTGTCGTTGGCGACCGTCACTCCGGCACGCTCGGCGATGTCCGTGGCATCCTCGAGGCCCATGCCGAGCAGCGCGACCATCGAACCCGGCGATGACTTACTGGCAGCATTCATAGCCTCGCCGCGCACCTTCACCACCTCGAGCGCATCGGTGAAGCTCATCGCCCCGGCAGCCACGAGGGCTGCGTATTCACCGAGGCTATGACCGGCGTAGAAATCAAAGTGGTCGTCTGCCGCGTGCCATGCACGCACGCTGGCGACAAAGATGGCGGGTTGAGCGAGCTCCGTGGCGAGCAGCGCGCCCTTTCGTCTCGAGGTGATCTTCACGCGGCGGCGCAAGGGGTACCCGAGAGACATCTGAGCTTCGGCGACCAGCGAGTCGTCCTCGGGCAGCCATTCGAGCACGGTGCTTGCCGGAATCCCTTGTCCGGGGAACAAACCAGCTCTCACTTGGTCTTCTCCTCCTCTATCCTTCCGCGAGATCCGCACGGAGCGCGCGCGTGCAGTCTTGAACGATGGCGCGGTAGTGGCGCCGATATCAGAACGATCCAGTGACCCTCACGTACACAAGACTCGATTTCCGAGGATGCGTTACCGCGAGAGGGGCCGATTTGGGGAAGTTTTTCGAGAACTTTGGTGACTTTCGGACTGCGTGGTCAACTGAACGTCCACCTCCCCGAACTCGCGGTCAAGAAGGAGTGTCCACTCTCCGAACCTCCGGTCAAGGGCTTGTGCACTTGCTCTGCCTGGCGGTCGCCGGAGAAGGCGCGACGATTGCCGCATGCAACAGCCGACGATCGCACCGGACACCACACGCGAGTCCGATACCGACGAGGTCGTCGAGGCCGACAGGCCCTGGCTCGTGATCGTGTGGAACGATCCGATCAACCTGATGTCCTACGTCACCTACGTTCTGCAGACCCTGTTCGGATACTCGTTTGAGAAGGCCAATAGATTGATGCTCGACGTGCATCACAAAGGCCGGGCCGTGGTCTCGAGTGGGCCACGCGAGAAGGCCGAGATGGACTGCTTTCGACTCCATTCATTCGGACTATGGGCGACGCTGGCGAAGAGTGACTGACATCGGGCTGAGGCTCGACTCACAAGAGTCGGACTTACTGCGCGACCTCGTGCGGCAAATGCGCGTGTTGCTCGAGGAATCCGCATCTGAAGACCCCGTTCACAAGCGGCTGTTTCCAAACGCCTACGAGAGCGACGAGGACTCCGAATCCTTTCGCGAGATGACGAGCGGAGACCTAACTTCGTTGAAGCTCGAGGCGCTGGACGTGGTGGACGAAGCGGTAGGCCGGCGCGACAAGGGCGTCACGACGCTCTCGCAGGAGGAGGGAGAGGCGTGGGTGCGAGCGCTCACCGATATGCGCCTCGTCATCGGCACGCGCCTGGATGTCACCGAAGAAACCATGAGCGTCGAGCCAGAGCCCGACGATCCCGCAGCTGCACCGATGAAGATCCTGCACTGGCTGGGGTGGCTTCAAGAATCCATCATCGATCAGATGGGCCCCTAGGAAGCGTCACTTCCTACACTCAAGTTCTTGCACACAACGAGAGGGTCACGAAACCGACTCGAGGAGGCGACCACATTTGGCGAAACTCGCTCCGGGAGACGCTGCACCAGACTTCACCATGAATGACGCGGACGGGAATACCTGGCGGCTCGGCGACCTGCGTGGCAAGAAGGTGATCCTGTTCTTCTATCCGGCCGACGATACGCCGGGGTGTACAGCCGAGGCGTGTGACTTTCGCGACGCTCGAGCCGAGCTGGCCGACGCCGGCTATGTGGTTCTGGGCGCGAGCCCGCAGGGCGCGAAATCGCACGCCGCCTTCGCAACGAAGTTCCGGCTCAACTTCCCGCTGCTGATCGATGAAGACATGAGCGTCGCGCAGGCCTACGCCGCCGCAGGCGACCTCGGTGACTACAAGGGGATCCCTCTGCGCGTCATACGTTCGACCTTCGTCATCAACGAGGAGGGCGTCATCCGCCACGCGCTGTACGGCGTCAACGCGCGCTCCCACGTCGCGGAACTGCAGGCCGTGCTGGTGTAGAGCTTCGAAGCGTCAGACGCCGGCCGTGCCCAAAGCCGCGAAAAAGAGCGGGACGAGAAAGAGCAGCAGGCTACGGGCCGCCGGGTGTGCCCCCGCCGCTCGTGCTCGGCATCTTGTGGATCTGGACTGAGGTTGTTGACCCTGGGGTGGCTGTCCTCGTGGGTCGTAGCTTGACAACTCTTTCCTTCCTCGATACGAGCGGATCAGCGGTACTGGTCGTAACCACCCTGCTGCTGATAGCCGCCTGCCTGCTGAATCGGATAGGCGGCGAGGGGCACGACCACAGTGTTGGTGAGTTTGTCGTGCCAAGTCTGTTTCTCCGGATCCCAGAGCATCCATAGGTAACCGAGAAAACAGGCGATGCCCGAGAGGATGCGACCGAAGTAGCGGCCCACCGCAGAACCCCAGCCGATCGGACGCCCATCTTGCATCCGCACTACGCGAATGCTCATTGCCTTCTTGCCTATGGTCTGGCCGCTATCGCCGCCCTCGAAGTAGGTGTAGTAGGCCAGCGGAAGGGCGATCGAAAGCAGCCAGTACAGGAGCAGTATCCCCCCGGAGGCTCCCGCGCCACCGCCGGTGATCTCTCCAGTGCTCTCGTTGACCGTGAAGTTGAAGGTGAACAGCGACGCGCCGAGCAAGCTGCCGATGATCCACAAGGGGATGTTCACTATCACTCCGTCGATGAGGGCCGCGATCAGACGCTGGCCGAAGTTGGCGCGAGGCCCGGAGGGCCCGGCGCGGTACTGACTTCCGGCCTGCGGGTACTGCTGATAACCCCCGGGCTGCTGCGGCGGCGGCTGGCCATACGGCGGTTGCTGGGGAGGTTGACCCTGTTGCGGGTATTGACCGCCACCCTGTTGCGGGTATTGACCGCCGCTTGGTGGCGGTGGCTCACCGCCCTGTCCGCCCTGCGGTGGATAACCGTTGGACACTTTCCCTTCCTTCCCTCATGGACCTGACGTCGTGGGTGGGCTAGCGGTACTGACCGTACTGAGGACCGCCCTGTTGCGGAATGGGATAGGCGGCCACCGGCACGCTCACGGTGTTGGTGAGTTTGTCGTGCCAGGTCTGCTTTTCGGGATCCCATAGCATCCACAGGTAGCCGAGCAGACAGATGCTGGAAAGGATGCGGGCGAAGTAGCGGCCGATGGCAAGGCCCCATCCGAGAGGCCCGCCGTCCATCCTGATGACGCGAATATTCAGAGCCTTCTTTCCGATGGTTTGACCCGAAGGGCTCCCTTCGAAGTACCCGTAGTAGATCATCGGGGCGACGAGGGTCAGTGCGTAGAAGATCAGCAGCGCCCCGATCGCGGGCCCGCCGACGCTGGTGACCTCACCGGTCACAGGGTCGATCTCCAGGCTCGAGGCGCTGAAGACGCCGAGAACCAGAGCCAGGATGAGGATCGGCACGAACAGAATCAGGTAGTCGATCACGTAGGCGCCGAGGCGCTGACCGAAGCTCGCTCGGGGGCCGGACGGACCCTGCTGGTACTGATTACCGCCCTGCGGATACTGCTGACCGGGGTGTTGTTGCGGCGGGCCCCCGTAAGGCTGCTGCTGCGGATACTGGGGCTGACCCTGCTGGGGATACTGCGGCTGTTGCGGTTGCTGCGGTTGCTGCGGGGGATATCCACCTCCGGGTGGAGGCTGTCCGCCTCCCGGTGGTGGTTGCCCGCCCCCTCCCTGCCCGCCCGGTGGGGGGTATCCGTTCGACATCTCGTGCTCCCCTCTCTTTGCCTATAAGACCGAGAAACGAAACAGCTGGTAGATCCACATCACGGCTAGAACGGCCAGCGGCGTCCACGTGGGAATCGGAACTCTCCCCCGTCCCCGGTACAGCAGCAGCCCCGCGGCGACAACCACTGCTGCGATGCCCGCTGGAGTTGCCAGCCACGCGCCTCGGAGGTCGAAGCGCATCGTCTCTTGCACGCTGGTGCTCATGCCGCACAGCGGGCAGGGAATCCCTGTTGCCGCGCGCAGGAAACAGCCGGGTCCAGGATGACCAAACCACGGCAGCAAGACCCCGGCGCCGAGCATGACGATGCTCGCCAACCTCAGGTCCTTGAGGTCGACGAGCGTCCGCCTGCTCGTCCAGCGGGGGCGACGGCGAGAGTGCTGGTGACCGCACTCTCGAACGATTGTGCTAGATCCCGATGACCCCATACGTGTCGCGAAGCCTAGTGGCTGGGGGTTCGCCGTGAAAGGGTTTCCTTCGCTTTTCCGGCCGGCTCGGAGTCCGTGGCTAGAGGCGCTCTTTTAGGAGCGCTAGATCCTCGGCGATCTCCGGCCAGGGGGTCTCGCAAATCACCGCGGGAGCCTTGGCGGCCGTGATCATCCCGACGAGCACGTCGATGTCGATCTTGCCCGCACTAAAGTTCGCGTGACGGTCACGCCCGCTGCCCGCAGCATCCCTCGAGTTGTTGGCGTGAACCAGATCGATGGAGCCGACGCTCGCGAGCAGACGTTCCACAACATCGGAGAGATCTTCCCCTCCCGCGTGCGCGTGGCAGGTGTCGAAGCAGAAGCCGGGCTTGAACTCCTCGAGGTGCTCCCACAAGCGAGCTATGACATCGGCCTGCCGGCCCATTGCGTTCTCGCCTCCGGCGGTGTTCTCGATAAGGATCGGAGGCGCGTCATCATCCAGCTCCTCGAACACCTTGCGCCAGCGCATGAACCCGTGCTCGATCCCGTCCTCGGCGTGACCTGCGTGCACAATGACCCCTGTGGCGCCGATCTCAACCGAACGCTCGAGCGTCCCCGCAAGGATCTTCCGGGACGGAATGCGGACGCGGTTGTTGGGCGAGGCCACGTTGATCAGATAGGGAGCGTGCACGTAGATGGGTAGATCCGAAGCCTTGAGTTCGTCGGCGTCGGGTCTCGGCGGGGGCTTCTTCCAGGACTGAGGCGGCCCCACGAACATCTGAATCGCGCCGGCGCCGACGGCCTCTGCATGCTCGATGGGATCCCCTTCTTGAGGAACGTGCGCTCCGATGATCATGTCTGAAAGCTAGTCCGCTTCGGACAGGCGCGCCAACCGATGCAGCGCGGTGGACTGCATCGAGCGCAACCGGCGCCGCAGCAGCAGGCCGAGTATGCGGCCGGAGAGCCCGGTGGGGGCCTCGGTCACGATCCTCGCCTTCACTTTGCAGCCCCCGTCGTCGTCTAGCACCTCGTAGCTCACCTTCATGCGGACCCCCACCAGCACGTCCTCGGTCAAGCTCCGGCGTTCGACATCCTCGATTGCGGCCTGGCCGGCGACACCGAAGCCGAGCAGATCGGCATGCCCGCGCACGAGATCGCCGGACTTCACTTGTCGCGGACCGATCGTTGCGACGATCTCGGGTTGCCACCGCGGCCAGCTCGTCGAATCGAGCAGATAACGCATGACCACGTCCGGATCGCAGCGCGCGACCCGCTCGCTCACTACTACGAAGCTTTTCCGGCTCGAGGTGGACACGGCGGAATCCTACGAGGGCGGTTGCAACTAAGTAGGGTTTGGCTCATGTCAAAACCCCGACTCGCCGCTGCGGCCGGAAGCGTTCCCGGATCCCAAGCCGCGGCCGCGGTGGCGCGAGCGGGAGGAAACGCGGTCGACGCCTGCCTGGCAGCGTCCATCATGGCGTGGGTCGCGGAGCCTTTCTTTGGCTCGATCGGCGGCTCCGGTTTCGTCGCGGTGCGCGCCCCCGACGGCCACATCGAAATCTTCGACGGCAACACCGCGATGCCTCACTCCAGCCCAAGCGAACCGGGGCAGGGACTGCAACGCGTCTACTTCCCCGAGTACGCAGACGGCATGTATACGGGTATCGGTGGAGGCTCGGTCGGAGTGCCGGGAATACTCGCCGCAGCCCATCGAGCCTGGGAGCAACACGGAAACATCGAATGGGAGGCACTGTTCGCGGACGCCATCACCGCCGCGCGCGAAGGCCTGCCATTGTCCAAGACCGCGTCCTACTACCTGTCGGTGACTTGGGATCCCGTGTGGTGCAAGTACGAGAGCGCTACTTCACTCTTCAGTCACGATGGGCAACCTCTCGCCGAGGGCGACCTGCTGGTGCAAGCCGAGCTTGCCGAAGCTCTCGAGCTGGTCGCAAAGCAGGGCCCGGCGGTCTTCTATGAGGGAGAGCTGGCGGGCGAGCTCGCCGCGGAGATCCAACGAGACGGTGGCTTCATGGTGGTCGACGACCTCAGCCGCTACGAACCGTACGTACGCCAACCCCTGATCAGCGAGGTGTGGGGCTGGCGCGTCGATACCAATCCCCCGCCCGCGGTCGGAGGTGCGGTGCTCGTCCACATGCTGGCGCTACTGCACTCCGCCGACCTGCACGAGCCGGCCGAGCGCCTTCGCTCGATCGTAGAGTCGCAGCGCATGGCAACGGGCTACCGGCGCGATCGCTACCAGGACCCGACCGGCATCGCCTCGGCGTTCGAGGAGGCCATCTCCGGACTAAAGGGGAAGTGGGCGCGCTCGCAAGAGACGACTCACGGCTCCGCCGCGGATGCCGACGGGTATGTCTGCTCGATAACCGAGTCGAACGGCTACGGAGCCGGGCTAGTCGTGCACGGCATGCTGATCAACAACTCGCTCGGAGAGGAGGAGCTGAACCCGCTGGGGGTCCACGGGCTGGCACCGGGGACACGCTGCCACTCGAACATGACGCCGACGATCGCCTCCGGCCCCGGCAAGGTTGTCGGCATGGGCTCCCCCGGTGCGGACCGCATAGTGGGAGCCATCGCTCAGACCTTGATGAGGATGGCGGTGGACGGGGACTCGCTGGAGGCCGCGGTATCGGGCCCGCGCGCACATCTCGATCCAAGACCCGAGGGCGAGACGCTGTGCTACGAACCGGGCCTGCCCGGCGAACAACTCGGGTTCATCGCTCGCCCCTACGACGACATCCACATGTACTTCGGAGCGGTCCAAGCCGCTTCGGTGTCCGAGGACGGAGAAGTAGACGCGATACATGATCCGCGCCGCTCAGGAGGCCACGTCCTGATCTAGCGGCCGCCTCCCCAGTCGGGCCGAGCCGTTGCCCATTAACAGCGTGATTCACATACCTATCGGGACGAACCTCGGACTTGTCACAGGCTTCGGCTGAAATATAGCCATGAGAGACGCCCGACTAGATCCGAATGAAGCCTGCCTCCTGACGGCCGGCTCTCAACGAGGCCTCATCACCGCAGCTCAGGCGGTCGCGGCCGGATTAACACGTCGCGCAATTCAGTAGCGCCTCGACTCGAAGCGTTGGCGAGCGGTTCTGCCCGGCGTCTACGTCATAACGGAGGCGGGCGATCCCTGGATGCAGGAGCTCGAAGCGACGCGACTGTGGACGGGCGACGCCGTCATCACGGGACGCGCTTCGGGGGCTCTCTGGGGCTTCGCCGGCCTATCTCGCGGGGTGCTCGAGAT
>JBOGWU010000159.1:0-1595 GCA_050693935.1 Actinomycetota bacterium
TCGTGCTCGGCACGACCGATCGAAGGAGTTCGGAGCGCTGGCCCAGCCCAACGGCAAGCCCCGGAAGGTGCGGCTGTGAGACATACCTACCGATGCCAAGATGGGACACGGGTGGTGAGACTTCACACATGTCGCGGGGCATCGTGGACGGGTGTCGCGGAGCATAGTGGACACAGTCACCCTCTGCACTGAGGCTGGTAGTCCCTGTTCGGATCGAGCTCGAAGTCCCAGAGCAGCTGCCCGTCTCGGTCGATCACCCGGATGTTGCGCCCCGCCACGAGCAGGACGATGCGCGTGCCCCGCGAGGGCGACGGCCCGATGAGTTTTACCGTCTCGGTGAGTCGAAGCAGTAGACCTCAAGAACACTCACAGGGAGGGCGTCATGACCGAACCGAAGTCTCACACTCTGGATGTGCCCGGTGCCACTCTGCGCTACGACGTACGGGACGCTGAGACCGAGAGCACCGCGCCGGTGCTGCTGATGGTCGCGTCGCCGATGGACGCGAGTGGGTTCAACACCCTGGCCGGGCACTTCACCGACCGAACGGTAGTGACCTACGACCCGCGGGGGGTCGGGTGCAGCGAGCGAATCGACGGCGCAACATGGGCCACGCCGGACGAGCACGCGGAGGATCTGCACCGCGTGATTTCCGCGCTGGGGGCCGGGCCGGTGGACCTCTTCGCCAGCAGCGGTGGGGCGGTCAACGGGCTCGCGCTGGTTGCTCGGCATCCGGAGCAGGTGCGGACGCTCGTGGCGCACGAACCGCCCTCCGCGCAGGTTCTGCCGGATCGCGAGCAGATGCTTGCGGCGGTCGCGGACATCCACGAGACCTACGAGCGCGACGGCCTCGGACCCGGGATGGCCAAGTTCATTGCACTAATCAGCTTGAAGGGCCCGATTCCAACCGACTATGTCGACCAGCCACCTCCCAACCCCGCGCACTTCGGGTTGCCGACTGAGGACGACGGAAGCCGCGACGATCCGATGCTCGGCCAGCACATCGTAGCGGTGACGCATTACGAGCCCGACTTCGAGGCTTTGCGCGCCGCGTCGACCCGGATCGTCGTCGGAGCTGGAGTCGAATCGGAGGGTGGGATGACCCATCGCGCCGCGGTGGCCGTGGCCGAGAGGCTCCGGACGGAAGCCGTCACCTTCCCCAGCCACCACGGCGGTTTCCTCGGTGGCGAGTTCGGCCAGAAGGGCGACCCGGACGCGTTCGCGGCCACCCTGCGCAAGGTTCTCTCCACTACGGCCTGAGGCAAGCTCCAGAGCTTGCGCGTGGACGACACGAGCTGGGGAGCCCGCAGGTGCTCCGGTTATCCGGAGCGAAGCGAGGCTGATCGACTGGGATCAAGAGCCCCGCGCCATCGCTTCGACGCGTGTTGTGACGAACTGAATAGTGACGGGAATCCATGCGCCTCACGAAATACCCTTGGTCCTGATGAGAAAGCGGCCTTGCTCGCGCTCGAGAGGCAGTTTGGGAGTGCAATCACTACCCTCACCCGGAGGACCGTGGGCGAATATTGAAGAGACGAGCTTCATAGATCGATGAGTACATGAAAGCGGCGGTTCGCATTAGATACGGCCCCCCGGA
>JBOGWU010000160.1:0-3824 GCA_050693935.1 Actinomycetota bacterium
ACGCGGTCGGGATGACTCTCCGGGAGTTTGCCGTCTTCATGAGGTCCTTGGGTGCGGTATGGGCCTTGAACCTAGACGGAGGCGCCTCGAGCACGATGGTGGTTCGAGGGAAAGTAAAGAACTCCCCTTCGGATCCTTACGGGGAACGCTCGGTCCCGTACGCCGTCGTGCTCCTCAGATCTGGACGGCCTGGGATGTTGAATCTATTGGCCCAGTTGCGTGAGTTTGACGAACGGATCGTTCCAGCGGCCCTGGGGTCCATGCGTTCCGGGGAGGATATTCATGGCACCCGTCGGCCAGCCTGAGTCTGCCAGGGTGGGCTGGCGACACCCAACCCGAGTTGTTCGCAGGGTGGCCCTCTTCTGTACTGTGGCAGCTCTCTTCGGCGTCGTGGCTTATACGGCCAAGCAGTCGACGCGACCGGCGAGACCGCCCGTTCCCTCCGAGGCTTCCGAGGTAACCTTGGCGTCGCCACTCGAACGTCCTCCTTGGATGCGTCGAGCTGCGTCCAATCCGATCCGCTCTCCGGCACCAACGGGTCACATTCGCATACCTGCGATCGGAGTGGATTCGTCTCTAATCCCTCGCGGGCTAAACCCTGACAGGACGCTCGACGTTCCCAAAGACTGGGGAGTGGCTGGATGGTTCGAAGGAGGTCCCTTCCCCGGAGAGCCGGGCCCGGCCGTCGTGGTTGGCCACGTGGACTCGACCTCTGGACCCGCAGTCTTCTATCGCCTCCGAGAGCTGAATCGTGGCGACGTGATCGAGGTGTGGCGAAAAGGTGGCATTCGATCGCGCTTTCGGGTCGAGTCGCTCAGATGGTTCTCCAAGTCGGCCTTTCCCACTCAGCTCGTCTACGGAGCTATCGCCACCCCAGTCCTTCGGCTCATTACCTGCGGAGGTGCGTTCGACCAAAGCACGGGACACTACGTGGACAATCTTGTGGTCTTCGCCTCCCCCATGACCGATTCGTAAGGCCCTCTCATTTATAGGAGCCTCGCCTGTTCGGGTCCATCCTCTCTGGTTTCAACGTCGAAACTCAGCCGGCGGGGGCGTAGAATGACACGGCGGTAACTACGTGGGCGTAAGCCCGGGGGGCACCGCCGGTGTGACCTCAAGCGAAGTTGCTGCAAACACGGGGATAAGTGATCTCAAATGCAAGACATGCGAACGTATGTTCGATAGGGTCTGCTCGTTACGACTTCCTTTCGGAAGAGCGCGGGAGGGGCTCGGCCGGAGCGAAGGGCAAACGGTTTTGTCACACCCCGTCTCTATGGTCGGCCCAGACGACGGCGGACGGCTGGGAACGACCTAGACCGACCCTAGACAAGGAGGATTCGGTGGCGAGCATCAGGGAACGCAGGGACGCAGTGCAGGACAACCGTCGCGACCTCAAGGGGCGCGACACGGCGGTCGAGAACACGCTCGCGCAGATCGAGAAACAGCACGGCAAGGGCTCGATCATGCGCATGGGTGATCTCGGCCCCCATCACGACGTCGAGGCCATCTCCACCGGTGCTCTGGCCCTCGACTTGGCGCTGGGGGTGGGCGGTCTGCCGCGCGGCCGCATAGTCGAGATATTCGGTCCCGAGGGGAGCGGCAAGACGACCGTCAGCCTTCACGTCGTCGCCGAGGCTCAGAAGTCCGGTGGCCTGGTCGCGTTCATCGACGCCGAGCACGCTCTCGACCCGGCTTATGCCAAGGCGGTCGGGGTCGATATCGACAACCTCTTGGTGAGCCAGCCCGACACCGGCGAGCAGGCGCTCGAGATCGCCGACACGCTGGTGCGCTCGGGGGCCATGGACGTGATAGTGATCGACTCGGTCGCCGCGCTGGTGCCTCGCGCCGAGATCGAGGGCGAGATGGGGGACAGCCACGTCGGCCTCCAGGCCCGGCTCATGAGCCAGGCGCTCAGGAAGCTCACCGGCAACGTCAGCCGCTCCAAGACGATCTTTGTCTTCATCAACCAATTGAGAGAAAAAATCGGTGTCATGTTTGGTTCCCCCGAGACCACCCCTGGGGGCCGGGCACTCAAGTTCTACTCGTCGGTCCGCCTCGACGTGCGCCGCATCGACTCACTAAAGGACGGCGCCGAGATCGTGGGCTCGAGGGTGCGGGTCAAGGTGGTCAAGAACAAGGTGGCCGCGCCCTTCCGCAAGGCCGAGTTCGACATCCAGTACGGGACGGGTATCTCGAAAGAGGGCAGCCTCCTGGACGTCGCCATCGACAACGACATCATCAGGAAGTCCGGCGCCTGGTTCATCTACGGAGACGACCAGATCGGTCAGGGCCGTGAGAACTCGAAGACCTATCTGGCGGAGAACCCCGACATAGCGGCCGAGGTCGAACTCAAGATCAAGGAGAAGCTGGGCCTTCTCGAGAACGATGACGACGACGAGACCGAGGCCTCCGGCGACCCCCAGGCCGAGGTGTCCGAGGACTAGAGCAAGGATCGGCCCCCGCTAAATGATCGCGGGGGCCGCCGGCTCGCAGCCATGGATCTCGACCAACTCGCCCAACTGAGCCGTGAGGCGGCGGGGCGCGCCGAGGCCGGGCCGTCGGAGACCGAGCAGGCTCACGCCGATGCCGTCGAGCGCGCCGGCCGCTACATCGCACGTCGCCCGCGCAGCGAACGCCAGGTGCGCGACAAGCTTGCAGAGCTCGAGTTCGAGCCCGAGACCATCGAAACCGCCATCGCCCGGCTGAGCGAGCTGAAGCTGATCGACGATGCCGACTTTGCGAGGCGCTGGATCGAGGAGCGGGCTTGCACCAAGGGCAAGGCCCCGGACCTCCTGGTTTCCGAGTTGCGAGCGAAGGGTGTCGGACGAGAGGTGGCCGAGGCTGCCCTAGCTGCGAGCGGCCTCGACGAGGCGACGCAGGCGGCTGACGTGGCCGGGCGGTTGGTGGGCAAGGTGGTCCGCTACCCCCTGGCCGAGCAGGGCCAGCGTCTCTTCACCCTGCTCCGGCGGCGGGGCTTCGCCCCCGAGCACGCCGAGGCGGGGGCCCGAGCCGTCCTCCCTCCGGAGGGCTGGGATTGATCGAGGGCCCTCCCCCGGCGGAAGAGTGATCTCAACCGATCCCGAATCTCGCCGAAGCGTTTCGCGAGTTTTCTGGCAGGGCTTGCCGGGAGTGCAACTTTGTACCCTTGTGAGGGCGTACCATGGTTGCAGCAGTCACAACCAAGCAAGAAGAACCTCTCAACGAGGTACGAACGAAAACAAACGAGTGAACTCGTCCTTTATGTCGACCGAACAGCCCATGAATAGTCGTCGATTGACGCCCGCGGGCGGGCCTGGATCGTCGCCCCCGGCGTCGCGACGGCTACGTCGGTAGCTCGGGTCCCGGCAGTTCAGCTCGTTCTCTTCGCTCGTAGCCGCGAGCCCTCAGGGCGCGCGCACCTGAGAGGGCGGAAAGGAGCGAGGGATGGAGATCGTGATCGGTCTCGTCGTTGGTCTCCTCGCGGGCGCATTTGCCGGTTACCTCTTCAGGAAGTCTCAGGCGGAGAAGCAAGTCGGGTCCGCCGAAGCTCGGTCCAAGTCGATTCTGGCCGACGCCGAACGGGATTCTGAAGCGGCGAAGCGGGAAGCGCTCCTCGAGGCCAAGGACGAGATCTTCCAGATGCGCAAAGAGGCGGAGATCGACCTCAAGAAGCGGAGCGCCGAGACCGAGCGCAAGGAAGACCGAATTGCGGACCGTGAGGCGACCATGGATGCGCGCGCCGCAGGTCTCGACCGCAAGGAACAGGGCATCGAGGACAAGGAGGCCCACCTCCAGCAGACGAGAGCCGAGCTGGGGGAGCTGGCCGAGAAGGCCAAGCTCGAGCT
>JBOGWU010000161.1:0-36501 GCA_050693935.1 Actinomycetota bacterium
AGGTACGGGGAGTCGGTCTCCACCAGGAGTCTGTCGGCCGGCACCTCGCGTGCTGCCTCGCGCAGGTTCTCGGCCGACATGAACGACACGTTGCCCGCGAACGACACGAGCGCGCCAAGTTCCAGAGCGCGCCGGAGCTCGGCCGAGTCACCCGACCAGCAATGAAAGATGAGCCGCGCCGGTGGGCCCGCCGATTCAAGCTCCTCGATCGCCGCCGTAGTCGACGAGCGAGTGTGGATGACCAGCGTCTTGTCGTGACCCTTGGCGAGCTCGATGTGGTCACGAAAGGCCGCTCGCTGCACGTCGGGCGGCGTGTGATCGCGATAGAAGTCGAGCCCCGACTCGCCGACGGCGACGACCTCGTCCGCCTTAAGCAATTCGTCGATGCGCGTGTGCGCCTCTTCGTTCCAGGTGGTCGCGTCGTTCGGATGCACTCCTGCGGACGCGTAGACGCCGTCGTAGGTGCGCGCGAGCTCGAGCGCTCGTTCGCTCGATGCCACCTCGATGCCGATGGCGACCATCTCCATGACCCCTGCTCCTCGAGCGCGTTCGACAACCTCGTCCAACGAGGAGCCCTCGCAAAGGTGCAGGTGACAATGCGAGTCGAACCACACGGCGCGAGCCCCGTTCTTCCCTACTGCTGGTCGTCTTCGAGGCGCGGGAACAGCGGGTCGCCAATCGTCGTTCGTGATCCCGCGGCGAGCAGACCCCAGCGTCCGTGCTCGCCGAGCGTCGAGCGTTCGATCTGAGAGTCGATTCCGAGCCGCCGCCACAACTCCTGTGAGGCGCGCGGCGTCGCGGGGCAGGTGAGCAGCGCGATGAGGCGCAAAGCCTCGGCGAGGTTGTAGAGCACGACCTCGAGGCGACGGCGCTGCCCCTCCTCCTTCGCAAGCTTCCAGGGCGCGACCTCCTCGACGTACGCGTTGGCCTTCCGCACGAACGTCCACGCCGACTTCAGCGCCTCGCTGGGGCTGAAGACCTCCACCGCGGTGCTCATACGGGTCAGTGCCTCGGAGTAGGTGTCGGTCAGACGCCGGTCGGCATCCTCTAACTCGTCTCCCGATGGAGCCTCGGGTACCTCGCCGTCGAGGTAGCGGTCGACCATGTTCAGCACCCGCGACGCTAGGTTGCCGAGGTCGTTGGCGAGATCGGAGTTGTAGCGCGCCAGCATGCTCTCCCAGCTAAAGGTTCCGTCCTGCCCGAAGCTCACCTCGCGCAGGAAGTAGTAACGGTAGCCGTCGCTTCCGAAGGTCTCGATCAGGTCGTGCGGGCTTATTCCGGTGAGCGAGGACTTGCTCATCTTCTCGCCGCCGACGAGCAGAAAGCCGTGCGCGTAAACGGTCCGGGGAACCGGGATGTCCAGCGCCATCAGCATCGCCGGCCAGATTACCGAGTGGAACCACAGGATGTCCTTGCCGATGAGATGAAGGTCCGCGGGCCAGAGCCGCGCGAACTTGTCGTCGTCGCTGCCGTAGCCGGCGGCGGTTATGTAGTTCAGCAGCGCGTCGATCCACACGTAGATGACGTGCTTGGAGTCCCAGGGGATCGGGATGCCCCAATCGAAGCTCACCCGCGAGATGGACAGGTCGTCGAGCCCCTGGCGGACCTTGCCGAGCACCTCCTTGCGACGCGACTCCGGAATTACGCTGCGCTCGTCGGACTCCCACAACTCGATCAACCGACCGGCATAGCGGGAGAGCCTGAAGAAGTAGTTCTCCTCCTCGACCACCTCGATCTCACGCGTCGGATGGAGCGGGCACTTGCCGTCGACCAGCTCATCGGGCGTCTTGAACTGCTCGCAACCGACGCAGTAGAGGCCCTCGTATTTCCCGAGGTAGATCTCGCCCCGGTCGTAGAGCTCCTGCATGAACCTCTGCACGGGGCCCTCGTGGCGCTCCTCGGTGGTACGGATGAAGTCGTCATAGGAGATGTCGAGCGACTTCCAGACCTCGTGCCAGCGCGGCACGATCTGGTCCGCCCATTCCTTGGGAGCGAGGTTCTTAGCCTCGGCGGTACGCAGCACCTTCTGACCGTGCTCGTCCGTCCCGGTCAGAAAGGTGACGTCCCGACCTTGCAGACGCATGAAGCGCGCGAGGAAGTCGGCGGCGACCTCGGTGTATGCATGTCCCAGGTGAGGCACGTCGTTGATGTAATAGATGGGTGTAGTGACGTAGAAACTGTCGCTCACTCTTGTAGTCTCCGGCCATGTAGGGGTGCTTTTCTTCACTCGTTCGAGTGACCGTTTTCACCCGTTATGTGATTGACTGCGCCGTTCGCGGGCACATATCGTTGCCCAAGAACTACCAAATCATCTGGGCAAGGGAGCTGCTCGTGAAGTCTACCGGGGTAGTAAGAAAGATCGATGAGCTGGGACGCATAGTGCTCCCGTCCGAGCTCCGACGCGTGTTCGGAATCCACGAGGGTGACGAGCTCGAGATCAGCGTGGAAGGCGAGCACATCATCTTGAACAAGCGACTCGACCGGTGTCTCTTCTGCTCTTCCGACGAGACCCTCATGACCTACAAGGACCGCAAGGTGTGCGCGAGCTGCGCGTCGGAGCTGGGACACAGCACTCCTCGCGAGGTGCGCCTCGAGGAGACCGTCGCCGCCGACTAACAGCGGGACCTATCGCTCCTCTCCACCATCGGCTGAGTGCTTGGCCTCGACAAGCGCGTCGAAGACCGCTCGCTTGGAGACGCCTGCCTCCTGAGCCACTGCAGTCATTGCGGTCTTGCGCTCCATCCCCTCGGCTATGAGCTGTTCTGCGCGCGCCGCAAGCTCCTCCGGCTCGGCGGTATCGACGTTGCCGCGCACTGCGCCGGACACAACCACCACGATCTCGCCGCGGAACTCTCCCTGCTCGGCGAGCGCGTGCAACTCGCTAAGCGTTCCCCTGTGAGCGGTCTCGTACATCTTGGTCAGTTCGCGCGCAACCACGGCGCGTCGATCCCCCAGGGCCTCGAGCAGGTCGGCGAGGCTGCCGGCTATCCGGTGAGGCGACTCGTAGAGCACGATGGTTCGTTCCTCGGCCCTCAGCTCAGCGATGCGACGCCGCCGGTCTGACGGCTTGCGCGGCAAGAATCCCTCGAACGCAAAGCGGCCGGGGGGGAGCCCCGATATCGCCAGCGCGCTGACGGCGGCGGTGGGACCTGGAACGACGACGACTTCGAACCCTCGCTCGGAACAGGCCTCGACCAGGCGAAACCCCGGATCGCTCAGTCCTGGCATCCCGGCGTCGGAGATCAGCGCCACCTCCGTTCCCGAGGCGATGCGCTCCAGCAACGAGCGAGCCTGGCGACGCTCGTTGGCCTCGTTGTAAACGACCAGCTCGCGCGCCCTGATGCCGTAGTGGGAGAAGAGCTTGCGAGCGCGGCGCGTGTCTTCACAGGCGACGACCTCGGCCTCGGTGAGGGCGCTCAGCGCCCGGTGAGTGATGTCCCCGAGGTTGCCGATGGGCGTGCCCACGAGCACGAGCCTCCCGCGTCCGGTGGATCCCATGTCTGTCTTTTGGGATCGTCGAGACGATCCCATCACGGCCTCCACGGTTCGAATGCGTAGCGGTAGACGTTCACAAGGACCGCTTGCCACGAGCCGTCATCGGAGTCAACTTCCTTGCCCTGGAACCAACGCCCCACCGCTTCGAGGGCGCTAGGATTGCGCGTCGCACCGACATGGTCACTCAACACTACGAGGTTGGTCTCGCCGCGCCGCCGCCAGTCGGTATCAAGGAGAACCGAATCCCCGAGCGACCACAGGGCGAGGCGGGTTCGCTCCGAACCTGCCGCCCGTAGCGTATCCAGGTTGGTGGGCGACGCGGGCGAGTCGATGTCGTAAGGCGTCATGCCAACGAGGTCGAGCAGTACGGAGAAGCCCCGCGCCAGGTCGCCACCGACGCGTCCCTCACCCGTCTCGCCCGGCATGGGAACGTCCAGCTTCGGTGGCACTTGAGGAGCCGGCGATATGACCGCTGACCGCTCGGGAAGCGTCGCGCCGCTCCTCGTCATGCGATCCAGGATCAGCGAGGCCTGCGAGTGGCCGAGCAGCGAGCGGGGCTCGTCGATCGCCTCGATCTGCGCGCCGATCCGCGTGCCGACCTTGTCGAGGTCGACGTGCGTGTCGACGGCCCGGTAAGCACCGCCGTCCGCGCGGTAGGAGAGAAGCCGCGCTTGCTCGGGGCGAAAGCCGAGCGTACCGGGCTCGATATCGACCAGCGCTCCCGTCTTCGTACTCGAGTCCGCACCCCCGAGCAACAGCAACGTTCCCCGACGGTCGGCGGGAACGATCTCGAAGTCGCGCACGTTGCGGTCGTAGAGCGACACTCCCAACAACCCGACAACGAGCACCACGCCGACGAGCGAGACGAGTCGGCCCTCGGCCGACGAGACGCCGTCGTAGGAACGCTCACGCCATCCCAACCAGACCGTCGCGTGAAGGGGGCCGAGACAGGCCACCAGCAGCGCGGCAAGTCCTGCGGATCCTGCAGACAGCACCGAGATGGCGGCGCCGACGGCCATGAGGAGGGTCGAGTACAGGAGGAACGCCGCCACCTCGGGAACCGCGCCGCCGCCACTCGCTCCGCCCGTGCTCAAGGATGCTCCTCGGCGGCAAAACAGCACGGCCGGCACCACGCCCAGCAACGCGGCGAACCATACGAACGGCGCGTAGCTGGTCGCGATGGCGATGAAATAAATCGCCGCCGCCGGAAACAGGAACAGAGCCGCGCGCAGACTCAGCCAGAGCGCGTTCCTGTAGGCCGCGCCGAAAGAGCCCCGACGATCGGAGAGTCGCGCGGTTGCTGCGAGCAGGGCGCTCCTGAACAGCACCGAGGCGATGATCGTCACGCCGAGAACCACCCAGCCCGACGAGTAAGCAATCGCCTGCTTGAGATCGAAGTAGACGTCGAAAGGAAAGACCGCCGAGGCCGGGGCGACCGCAGCGTCGGCAGGGAGAAAGCCGGTCGCGATGAGCGCGCCGAACACCACCCCCTCGAGCGTCAGCGGTAGCACGGCGAGCGGCGTGCGTAGAAGGGCTCGCATCCCCTCTCTCAGCGTCTGCACGCCGGGAGACTACGCGCGAAAGAGTCCGGAGAGACCCAAACCGGCCCTTCTTGGACCACCAGGGGTGCGTTTACCGACACCCCAGGGTCCAGAAATCCCGAACCAGGCCCGCGACCCTTTCCGGCACACCAGGGTCGCTCAGCGACCTCCATGTACCAAATCGCCCCTTCGCGCCGACCCCATCAGCCGCCCACTCGTCCCCTGACTGCCTTTGGGGCCCGCGCAGGACCAAGTCGCCCTCTCCAGGAACCTCAAAACCGTGCAACTTAGACTTTGACCTCGTGGCACACGACTTGGACGAGCGCGCGCCCTCAGCAGCCGGCCCCGAAGGAAACGACGCTCGGCCGCGCGACTGGTCACGTCTCGACTCGTTGATGCTGGCGCTGATCACGCTGGCGGCCGGACTGCTGCGCTTCATCGGACTGGGAGACGCCAAAGGCCAGATGTTCGACGAGGTCTACTACGCAAAGGACGCCTGTCTCTATGCGGGCAAGGCCGCCTCGGTGTGCGGGATCGACTCCCCCGAAAACTACGTCCACCCTCCGCTCGGCAAGTGGTTCATCGCCGTCGGCATCAAGATCTTCGGTCACAACGAGATGGGCTGGCGGGTGGCAAGCGCGGTAGCAGGAACCATCACCATCGTGTTGGTCTATCTCCTGGCGCGCAAGCTGCTTCGTTCGACGCTCGGGGCGTCGCTCGTCGCGTCGCTGATGGCGTTCGACTTTCTTGCGTTCGTGCAGTCGAGGGTTTCTATGCTCGACGTCTTCGTCCCCATGTTCGGCGTTGCGACATTTCTCTTCCTGACTTACGACAGGGACAGGCTGGCCCGAGGGCCGAGTACACCAGAGGGTTTGTTCGCGCGCCCCTGGCGGCTGGCCGCCGGCGCCGCCGCGGGTGCAGCAACGGCCACCAAGTGGTCGGGGGTCTTTTTCGTTGCCGCGGCGATCGTGGTGACGCTCGCTTGGGAGACGGCGGCGCGCAAACGAGACGGAGAGGGCCGCGCGTTCCGGCGCGCGCTGGCGAGTGAGGGTCTCACCGTGATGGCATTGCTCGTGCTGGTGCCCGCTCTCGTCTACTTGGCCTCGTACGTGGGGCGCACCGACGGCTCCGTGCTAGCGGTTCCGTGGAGCGAGGGGTCGTGGTTCTACAACTTGGTCGTCGAGCACAAGCGCGCGTTGGACTTCCACATAGGACTCAACGCGCGGCATCCCTACGAGTCGCCCGCGTGGTCCTGGATCCTGCTGAAGCGGCCCGTCGCCTACTACGTCGCCCCCGACGCGCCCGAGGGCTTCATCGGAACGATCGGGGCCTTCGGAAATCCCCTCGCCTGGTGGGGCTCGATCCCCGCCATTGCATTCGTGATTGGTGCCTGGTTTCGGAGACGCGACTTCCTGAGGCCCGAGGGATTGATCCTGGCCGGCCTGGCCTTCACCTACGGCCCATGGCTGTTGCTTGCGCGCGGCCGGAGCGCGGTGTTCGTTTTCTACCTCCTGCCGGTGCTCCCGTTCATGTACCTGGCGCTGGCCTACGGGTTGCTGAGGCTCGGCCGCTCGATCGAGGCCCGGGTCGCGGCCGCGACCTTCATGGCGGCCACGATCGGGATGTTCGTCTTCTACTACCCGATCCTCGTCGGGACGGTGATCGAGTACGACTCCTGGTCGAAGCGCATCATCTTCAAGAGCTGCGACAAGCCTCCGGGCGAGCCGTCTACCTCGACTACCACCAAGACGGTGGGGGGAAGGACGCGCACCAAGGCCATCGAGACGACGAACCGGGAGTCACTGCCGCCAACCGGCTGGTGCTGGCTGTGATCCCTCTGCAACCTTTTCCCAAAGGTGGGTTGTCTAAGAGAGGCCATGCGAACCCGCGAGCGTGACGAGGAGTTCAGAGACTTTTACTTCCGGGAAACGGCCCGGCTGAGGTACATAGCCCTGCTCATGACCGGAGACCAAACCCGAGCGGAGGATCTCGCCCACGACGCCCTGCTGCGGGCCTATCGCGCCTGGGGACGGATTCGCAACGACGACCCGGGACCGTACGTTCGAAGCGCGCTTGCCAACCTCTGCCGTAACGAGCACCGACGGCGAGCTCTGGATTTTCGCAAGCGCGACGAGGTGATCGCGGCAGCGGGCCCTCAAACGAGCCCCGACCGCACCGCGACCGTGGACGAAGGGCTCCGCCTCGCCAAGGCCCTCGAGGTGCTGTCGCCCATACGGAGGGCGACGATAGTTCTTCATTTCTACGAGGACATGACCGAGGCCGAGGTAGCCAGGGTCCTGGACCGGCCTCTCAACACCGTGAAATCCGACGTCCGCCGCGGCCTTCGGCAGCTGCGCGAGTCATTGATGGAAGCAACCAAGGAGGCATCCGGTGCCTGACAACGAAATCATCGAGCGCCTGCGCACGAGCGACGAGGGCCGGCCCCCGACCGACGGCGATTGGCGGTCGTTCCAACGACGTGCCCACCGGTCCGTCGCCATCCGGCGAGGAGGTGTCGCTCTGGCTCTGGTCGTGCTCGGCGTTGGTGGACTGCTCGGCGGCGACGACCTGCTGCGCACGTCCGACAAGATCGACACCGTCCGCTCTCCCGATCCGAGTCCCAGTACGGACGAAGGTAAGCCGGCTCGTGAGGGGTTCGAGCCTGAGTACTGGCTCGTGCGAGATGGACGGCTCACGTGGGGCGCGGCCTACTGGGAGGCCGCTCCCAACGAGCGTCCCGCCGAGGCAATCCGCTTCCTTTTGACCAGGCCGGCGGGGGTCGATCTCGAAGTGGGTGACACCAGCGAGATCCCGGCGGGAACACAGCTGTTGGGCCTCCAGGTCAACGACGGCCTGGCGGAAGTCGACCTGAGCGCGGAGTTCGCAACCGAGGGTTCAGCGGAGTCGCACCGGATGCGAGCGGCGCAGATCGTCTACACCTTGACCCAGTTCCCCGAGGTCCGCAGCGTGCGCGTGCTGGTGGCTGGTGAGTCCTACGAAGGTGCGCCCGAGCCCGCAGACCGAAATGACTTCATCGATCTTGCGCCACCCATCATCGTGGACCGACCGTACCCGAATCAGCCGAACTCGAGTCCGCTCACGGTTTCCGGGACCGCCGATGTCTTCGAGGCAAACGTGATAATTCACGTGATCGATCGAAAAGGCCGGCAACTCGTCGAGACGTTCACGACTGCAACATGCGGCAGCGGCTGTCGAGGAGATTTCAGCGAAACGGTGTCTTACGAAGTCGACGAAGAACAGGTTGGACGCGTCGAGGTCTTCTGGTCCTCGGCCGAGGATGGTTCACCACAGGACATCGTGTCGCTGCCGGTGACCCTCACCCCCTGACCCGCCCTCTCAGCTGTTGTCCTCGACGCCCAGCAGCTCGACCTCGTAGACCACGGTTTCTCCCGGGTCCACGTCGGGAGGGAAGCCCGCGTCCCCGTAGGCGATGTCGGGTGGGATCGTCAGCCGGCGCGCGCCGCCGACCTTCATTCCGCGCACGCCCTCGTCGAGCCCGGAGATCACTTGGCCCCGTCCCAAAGGAAAGACGAACTCACCACCCTGGTCCTCGGACGAGGCGAAGCGGGTGCCGTCCTCGAGCTCCGCGACGTAGGTGATGGTCACGCTCGTCCCGCCCTCGGCCTCCTCGCCTCGCCCGCACTCGAGATCCTCATAACGAAGCCCGGTGTCGGATTCGACTGGCCGCTCCTCGCACCCCTCCGCGACCTCGGCCGAGCCGGAACAGGACGCGAGTAGCAGGAGGCAGCAGAGCACCGCGAGCGCGAACCGAAGGGACATGGTTCAAGCCTACTCAGGCAATCAACGAGACAATCGGCTCCAGGGTCCGGCGGGCGCTAGTGCGAGAATGCGTGGGTGTCCTCGACCGGTGTAGTTACGGCGGTAAGCCGCAGCGCGACTCACACGATGACTAAACCGAACCGCGAGAGCATCAGGCTCCTGACCGGGCTGGGCGTTGAAGGCGACGCACACATAGGCCAGTCGGTGAAGCATCGATCGCGCGTTGCTCGCGACCCGAGTCAGCCCAACCTGCGCCAGGTCCATCTGATCCACGCCGAGCTACTCCAAGAGCTTGGCGACGACGGCTTCGTCCTCACGCCGGGCCAGTTGGGCGAGAACATCACCACGAGCGGCATCGACCTCTTGGGTCTGCCGGCCGGAGCGCGGCTGCTCATCGGTGAATCGGCGGTCGTCGAGGTGACCGGTCTGAGAAATCCATGCACGCAGCTCGATGGGATTCAGCCGGGCCTGATGGCAGCGACCCTGGGGCAGGATGAAAACGGCGTCCTCATCCGCAAGGCCGGGGTCATGAGCATCGTTCGATCCGATGGTGAGGTGCGGCCGGGCGATCTAATCCAAGTCGAGCTTCCGTCACAACCGCACCGGCGCCTGGGGCCGGTATGAGTAACGGGCGGGTCGCGAGCGTGGACCTGAGCGGATTCGAACCGCTGACCTCACCCGTGCGAGGGGCGCACTCTACCAACTGAGCTACAGGCCCGAAGGGTCCCCAAGTTTACTGCCTCAGCTATTCCTCAGGTGCGCGGCGTGCTCGTCGAGCGCGGCACGCAACGAGTTTTGGATCGACGAGGTCGTGTAGTCGCCTCGAGTGCGTTCGATGATCGAGCGGGCGACATCGGTCAAGCGGCGCAGTCCGAAGGTGATGCCGTCGGGGTAGTCCATGGACACGAGCACGTAATACATGTCGTCCATGCTCCCAAGGAGCTCCTCGCACCGCTTGAGCTCGTTGCGCCGCATGAGGTCGAGAATGTGTCGCCTCAGCTCCCCGATGGCCTCGGCCATCCCTTTCGCGAAGGCCTGCGGCGAGGCTCCAAGATCGTCGATCGAGGGAAAATCCGCTCCGGTTATCAGGGCGTAGGTCACGCGCGCTTCCACCAGCTCCTTTTCGGCGTCGTGATAGAAGCCGGCGTAGAGCACGTCGGGGTGGTCTGCAAGCGCGGCGCGGGCCTGGGAGAGATTCGAGTTCGCTTCGGCTATCAGCTCATCGGCCTTGTCGGTTTCGTAGCGGTGTAAGGCTCGAATCGCGTTCCCGCACGCGCGGATCGCGCTGCGAGAGGACGCAAGGGCGATCTCACGCGCGCTGTTCTTGGAGTCGAAGCGGGTTCGCAGATCGTCTGCGATGTCCGAGAGATCCATGCGCGGAGACTACCGTGCAGCGCTTGCTCGACTGCTCCCTTGCGCCACTCGTGGACGGGAAGCCAGGGGCCTGACCTTCCTCAACCGTTCGTCTCGCCGTTTCTTCGCCTCGAGCAGCAGAGCCACGTACAGCGCGAACGAGAAGTCGCAGGCGATGTGAATCTCCCACCACCCATCGCCCTGAATCAGGGCCGCCGCCGTCGCCGACAAGGGGACCAAGGCACCGAGTAGTAACAGGATTCGGGTTCGCTGTCGCTGGCTTCTGCGATGCGAAGGCAGTTTGAGGCCGGCGTGACGAGACACGATCAGCCGACGCCCGCCTCGATAGCGTCGATGCGATCCTGCGATCCCGCCGAGCCCGCCTCGCGACCCCGCGAAGCGGCCGAACCCCCCCGGCGGCGCGATCAGCTTCAGGCGCCGAGCGAACCGTTCGGAGGACTTCAGGGGGGTGCGCTGACGGGCCCGCCATACTGCGGGTAGGAAAACGCCCGCCCAAGCCAGCGCGAGCGCTACCAGGAAGACTGTGGTCAGTGCCACCGGCGAAAACGGTACTTCCGAGGCCGTGTCCGGTCGCGGATTTCAGCCTAATCGCCCGCGGGGCGGGCTCGGCCGGACCGCAGAACAAACGCGGGGCGGGCTCGGCCGGACCGCAGAACAAACGCGGGGCGGGCTCGGCCGGACCGCAGAACAAACGCGGGGCGGGCTCGGCCGGACCGCAGAAACAGGCGCTGGGTGTGCCGGCGATGAGGGTATATACAGACACCTGTTCGCAGCACTAAAAGGAGAGTCGATGCCACCTCAGGTCCTTGCCTCAGATGAAGCCGTCGAGACCGTTTCGACAGACGCCGTGGTCGTGGGTGCTTTCAAATCAGACGACGGCCTGGAACTGTCGCGCGACGCCAAGACCCTCGACGACGCACTCGACGGTCAACTCAGCGAGCACCTCACCCATATCGGGTTCAAGGCAAAGGTCGCCGAGGTGGCCCTGATTCCGACCCTCGGGCGGCTTCCGGCGCGAACCGTCGTGGTGGCCGGTCTCGGCGGTGAGAAGGAGGCCGGGCGCACTGAGGTCATGCGTGCGGCGGGCTCGGCCGCCCGCAGGCTCACGGACCGAGCCACCATCGCCTCGACCCTGCACCAGAACATCCCTGACGACGGCGCGGTGGGTGGAGCAGCGGAGGGATTCCTGCTCGGCTCTTACAAGTTCACCATCTATAAGAGCGACCCGCACCCCTCCAAGATCGAACGCATTGCAATGCTCGGCGGACCGAACTCTGAGGTCATCGAGCGCGGCGTCGCTGCAGCCGAGGCCACGGTGCTCGCTCGGGATCTCACCAACGAACCGGCCGCGACCCTCTATCCAGAGACCCTCGCGGAAAGGGCCAGGGAGATAGCCGACGTAGCGGGCCTCTCGATCGAGGTGCTCGATGAAAAGCAACTCGTCGAGCGCGGTTTTGGGGGAGTGATCACCGTGGGGAAGGGGTCGGACAATCCTCCGCGGCTCATCGTCCTGCGCTACAAGCCCCCCAACGCCAAGGGCAGGCTCGGACTCGTCGGCAAAGGGATCACTTTCGACTCGGGCGGCTACTCCATCAAACCCGGAGGGTCGATGGAGACCATGAAGACAGACATGGGCGGCGCGGCGGCGGTCATCGGGGCGATGAGCGCGCTCGGAAGACTCAAGCCCCCCATCGAGGTCATCGGCGTCGTGGCTGCAGCCGAGAACATGGTTTCCGGGCGCGCGGTCAAGCCCGGTGACGTAATCAATCACTACGGCGGAGGAACCTCCGAGGTTCTCAACACCGACGCCGAGGGGCGTCTGGTCCTGGCCGACGGGCTGGCCTACGCATGCGAGCAGGGCGTCGACGCGGTTGTCAACGTCGCCACCCTTACCGGAGGCATAGTCGTGGCCCTCGGACCCAAGGCCACCGGACTGTTTTCCAACGACGACGAACTGAGCGCCGAGGTGGCCGAGGCCGCGGAACGTGCCGGCGAGCGGGTGTGGCCGATGCCTCTGTACGACGACTATCGGAGTGACATCGATTCCGAGGTCGCCGACATCAAGAACACCGGATCGCGCTGGGGCAGCGCCATCAAGGCCGCCTTGTTCCTGCGTAACTTCGTAGCCGACGGGGTACCGTGGGCTCATCTGGACATCGCGGGTCCCGCTCGCATCGAAAGCGGGTACGACGAGGTGCCCAAGGGTGGTTCGGGGGTGGCCACAAGAACGTTGATCGCCTGGATCGAGGGGAGAGCGAGCTGACCGAGGCACCCGACGACAACGTGGTTCCTCTCGGCGCCGAGCCCCCCGTGGAGCCACCCACCTCGAAGCCGACCCCGCGCGTCGGCAGGCTGCACGGCCTGTCCATCATCGGGATGGCGATCAGCGCGCTGGCCGGAATCGCATCGATGCTTGCGTTCATTACGATCTCGTGGCCCGACGATCTGGGTCGCTACCTTATGGCGATTTTCGTGTTCTCGGTCGTCGGCTTCATGACCAGCGCCTCGCTTGCGGTCTTTTCTGCGGCGCGCGATACCTATCCGCGCCACTCCCGCACTCCACCGTCGAATGAATAGACTCTCCTGCCATGGAGATTGAAGGACACCCAACGCAAGATCTGATCGAAGAGTTGGAGCGACGCGGGGCTCTGCGACTGGACGGCGGCAGCTCCGGCCCCAGCCCCGACACTGTTCGTTTCGTGGTCGAACGAGCGGGCGATGTCCAGGGCTTCTGGTTGTTCCTTCCGCTGGAGACTTTCGACACCGGCTTCGACCAAGTTCCGCAGTAGTGGCGGTCGCCCCCCAGGCGTTCCGAGACACGCTCAAGCTGTTCGCAAGCGGAATCACGATCGTCACCGCGACCCTCGATAACGTCCGTTTCGGCATGACCTGCACGTCGTTCGCATCCGTTTCGCTCGACCCACCTCTGGTGATCGTCTGCCTCGAACGCGACTCTCACACCCTCGCCGCCGTGTCCGGATCGAGCTGTTTCGCGGCCAGCATCCTGGGGACCGAGCAGGAGGACATCGCTCGCTCCTTCGCGCGGCCCGGCGACAAGCCGTTCGACCAGTTTCCCAACCATCCGGCACCCAATGGAGCTCCGGTGATCGACGGCGCAATCGGCTGGCTGAGCTGCGAGGTCGTAAGCAACGTCGTGTCGGGCGACCACAACGTCGTGGTGGGACGAGTCGAGGACTGCGCCGCCGTCGAGGGGCCTCCGATTCTCTATTTCGATCGTGGCTACCGGAGGCTTAGCTGAGCTCCGGGCACAACCTCGTCCGGCAGGGAGTCCGCGGCCAGTTCGACGACATAGCGGGTGCCGAACACGAACTTGCTCATGCGGCGGCGTGCCATCGCGCGAATCACGTGGCGCACCCTCCAGTCGCGACCGACGAATACGACGTCGATCGGATAGCTCATTCTGAAGGTGTGGACTTGGAGGGCGGGCTCGATCACCAGCGCCTGGCCCTTGGTGAGCGGCGGCGATCCGATCAGGCCCCTGGAGCGCTCGGACAGGGTCCTTGCCCACCTCAGGTCGTGAGCGACTATCCTGCCGGACGGCTCTACAACTATCCGTTCAGACATAGCTCGTAACAGTAGTGCTCCACCAATGGCGTATTGGAGCACCCGCGGAAGGGAGCACCTCGTGCAGAAGTGGGAGTACGCCTCGGTCCCCCTGATCTCCCATGCGCTTCAGGAGATCCTCAACCAGTGGGGCGAAGAGGGTTGGGAGCTAGTCCAGATCATGGAGAGCCAGCAGCTTGGGATGGTGGCGTTCTTCAAGCGCCCCGCCCAGGACGGAGATTAAGAGCGGGTCCAGACCCCAGAGCGCCCTCCGGATTTCCTCAGCAGTCGCACATCGGTGATCTCGACGGCGCGCTCGGTCCCCTTGACCATGTCGTAGATGGTGAGCGCCGCGACGCTCACCGCGCTGAGCGCCTCCATCTCGACCCCGGTGCGCTCGGCGGTCTTGACCACGGCCTGAATCCCCACTCCCTCAGGCGCCCGCTCGAAGGACACCTCGATCGCTCCGAGGGCGATCGGGTGGCAAAGGGGTATGAGCTCTGAGGTCTTCTTGGCGGCCATGATTCCCGCTATGCGTGCGACCTCGAGCGCGTTGCCCTTATCCAGGCCCCTTGCGAACACGAGGTCCGCCGTCGGCCCGCTCATCCGCACGAGCCCCGCGGCGACCGCCTCACGCTGGGTCACGTCCTTGGCGGTGACGTCGACCATCCGGGCCTCGGTTTCGGGGTGCTGCTCGCGGGGGGAGGTCACGACGGCAGCCTCCACACCTCGACGGTGACCGAATCGCCCTTGGTGAGCTCCGACTCCTCACGTCCGAAACGCGCGACCCCGTGACAGTCAATCAGACTCGATTGAATGTGGCTGCCCTGAGGACCGGTCGGCGTCGCAAACCACTCGCCGCCCTCACTACGAAGGCGGACGCGCACGAAGTGAAGCCGCCCGGGTCGTTTCGTGATCGTCTCGGTCAGCTTTGCCTCCATGGTCGGGCGAAGAAGGGACCGGCAACCGCGCATCTTTCGAATGGCGGGACGTACGAACTGCTCGAAGCCAACATGGACGGACACCGGGTTTCCGGGCAAGCCGAGGAACACCGCTTCGCGCACCGAGCCAAGCACCACCGGCTTGCCCGGTTGCATTGCGACCCGCCATAGCTGGATGCCCCCGAGCTCCTCGACCACGTCCTTGACGAAGTCGTACTTGCCCACCGCGACGCCACCCGACGAAACGATGACATCGGATTCGGCGGCGGCGCGCTCGAACGCGGCGACGACTGCCTCACGAGCGTCGGGAACGCGTTCCGACAGCACCACGTCGGCACCGGCCATCTGCAGGAGCGCGATCAGCGCTATCGCGTTGGAGTCCCTGATCTGTCCGGGTCCCGGCTCTTCCTCGGGATCCACGAGCTCGTCCCCGGTGACCAGTAGCGCCACTCGCGGCCCTCTCCGAACCTCGACCGGGGACATTCCCATAGAAGCGAGTAGCGCCAGCTCACCCGGACCGAGCTCGATGCCCTCCGGCACGAGCACGGCGCCCGCCGCCAGATCGTCGCCCGCCGGCCTCACATGCTGACCCTGTTTGGCGGAACCCTTGATCAGCACCGCACCGTTGCGCTCTTCCGTGACTTCAACCATGACGATCGCGTCGGCGCCCTCGGGCAGGGGCGCTCCGGTCATGATCCTGGCCGCGCTGCCCGGATCGACCTGGATCTCGCCCGGGTCTCCCGCGCGCACCTCTCCGACCACTCGCAATTCCACCGGGGTTTCCTCAGACGCATCGGCAACATCCTTCGCGACCACCGCATAGCCGTCCATCGCAGAGTTTGCGAAACGGGGCAACGGGTGTGACGCGCGAATTTCGTTTGCGGACACGAGCCCGAGAGCCTCGCCTACGAGCACCTCCTCGGCATCCAGAGGACCAACTGTGTCGAGCACGCGGTCGCGCGCCTCCTCGACGCTAAGCAGATCGGCATACTCCATCACCAGCGAGCGACTACCTCGTTGAGGTAGTCCTTGAGCGGCTTTGCGAGGTCGTCGCGGCGCAGCGCGAGCTCGATCGTCGCCTTGAGGTAGTCGAGCTTCTTGCCCACGTCGAAGATGGGCCCGGCGTGGACGTAGGCGAACACAGATTTCTCTTTGGCGAGCAGGTTAATTGCGTCGGTAAGTTGGATCTCTCCCCCGACGCCGGCGGAGGTCCGGTCGATGGCGTCAAAGATGTCCGGGCTGAAGACGTAGTGGCCCACCGATCCCAGTTCCGAGGGTGCATCGTCACGGGCCGGCTTCTCGACCATGCCTCGCATCTTCACGAGGTCGTCGGCGGCCCACTCTGCCGGATCTACGACCCCGTAGGACGAGATCTCCTCGAGCGGCGTGCGCTGTACGGCCACCACACTCGACGACGTCTGCTCGTAGCACTCGATCATGCGCTCGAGGAACGGTGGCTCGTCGTCGACGCGCTCGGGAACTATCTCATCGCCCACCATCACGACGAAGGGCTGATCTCCAACATGGGAGCGCGCCACCGATACCGCATGGCCGAACCCCAGCGGCTCCTTCTGCCGGACGAAGTGCACCTCGGCCATCTCTCCGATCGCCCTCACCTCTGCGAGCTCGTCGGTCTTGCCGGCGGCCTCGAGGTGCTGTTCGAGCTCGAGCGAGCGATCGAAATGGTCTTCGATTGCGGACTTTCCGCGACTCGTGATTATCAGAATGTCCTCGATGCCCGCGCGCACCGCGTCCTCGACGATGTATTGAATTCCCGGCTTGTCGATTACCGGAAGCATCTCCTTGGGCTGAGACTTGGTCGCGGGCAGGAACCGGGTTCCCAGCCCGGCCGCGGGAATCACGGCCTTCCGAACGATCATGTCCATTTCACCTCTCGGTCCCGGCCCCCCTCGAGGTGGGCTCGGAGTCCTGGTCGTGGTCGGTTACGTGGCCAAATGTAGGTCGGGAGCCGGCCTCTCCGCCACGCGCACGCGGTCTCGGCCCTCCTCCTTGGCTCGATACAGGGCCTGGTCGGCAGCCTCGATGAGCGACTGATACCCGCTCCCATGCAATGGATAGCACGCGACACCGATCGACACGGTCAGCGTTACGGGATCCTCGCCGACCGAGGTGAACGGATCACCCGAGATGGACTGACGAATCTTCTCCGCCGTGGTGCGCGCGCCCGAGACGTCGGTCTCGGACAGGAGGCAGATGAACTCCTCGCCTCCGTAGCGAGCGAAGGTGTCGATCTCACGCAACATCGCGCCTACCCGCTGCGCGAACTCGATGAGGATTGCGTCACCGCGCTGGTGCCCATAGTTGTCGTTGACGTTCTTGAAGTGGTCGAGATCGAGTAGTAGCACGCTGAAGGGTCTGTCGAAGCGGTTCGCGCTGGCCAGCGTCTGCTTGAACTGCATCTGCAGATAACGCCGGTTCCAGACTCCGGTGAGACCGTCGGTCAGCGACAACCTCTGGGCCTCCTCGTGCAGGAGCACGTTCTCGATGGCGACGCCGCCTTGCTCGGCCAGGAACACGACGGTCTCCGAGTCATTCCGTCCGAAGGGCTCGTCGGTGTTGTTGCGGTAGAGCACGATCACTCCGGTGACTCGATGAGAGCTGAACAACGGAACCGCCATCGTGACGGGAAAGTGGGGTTCGGAGCGGGCGGGCTTGGGGCCTCCGCCCTTGTCGGGTAGGACCATCGTGATCCCCCGCTCGGCCGAAAGGCCCGTGACTCCCTCGCCGATGCGCAGACGGTTGAGGGCCTTTTCGTCGACGCCGACCGAGAGCGCCGGATACAGCTCGTCACGCGTGCCGGTGAACAACCACAGGCATCCCGCGTCGGCCGATACCGCGTCCGCGGCGGTGCTGAGGATCGAGTCGAGAATCTGCCCCATGTCATGCGTGGAGCGGAGCGTCGCTCCGACTCGATCCACGACGCGCTGAAGCTGATCGCGGGACGACTCGAGGTCGGTGATCACGAGATCGAGATGGTCACTCATTTCGTTGAATGACTCTGCCAGCTGGCCTACCTCATCGCGTGACCGAACCGGGATGCGGTATTCGAAGTTCCCGGCTGCGATTGCGCGGGCCCCGTCCGACAATTCATCGAGGGGTCGCGTGATCAAGCGTGCCAGCAGGTAGGCGAGGAATGCGGTCGCGATGATCGCGAGAAGGAGAAATCCAATAAGAGAGCCAAGAACGCTGCGCCTGAGCGCCTGGACCGGCTCGTTGGAGGTCCAGGCAAGTACCTGCATCTCCTCGGTGAGCGGGCGCACTTCCCCCGAGCCCGAGCCGTCCACCTCGATCTCGCTGCGCCCGGCGTCGAGCTCACCCACGCCCACGGTCTGTTCGAGATCCTGAGACGAGGCGATGATGCGCCCGTCCGAGACCAGATAGGTGCTGACGTCGGTCTGCCGGGTGCCCTCGAACAGGCTCGCGTCGAACCAGAATCCACCCACGATGAACCCCACGTTGCCATCGGGGGATCTCACTCGAATGCGTCCGGTGCGAACGTAGCCCCGCCCAACGAGCGGACCGCCCATGATCTGTTCGACGGTCGGTGGGGTGAAGTCGGGGATGAACTTCCCCTCTTCAACCGCACCTCCCGCGATTCCACCACCGACGTCGAGCGCTATCAGGAAGTCGAGGCCCTGCGTGGCAGCCAGGCGGCGCGCAAGAAAGGCCTCGGTCCGGGCCCGGTCGCCCCGATCCAGCACCCTCGCAAAATCAGGATCTCTCCTGATGCGCGACTGCGTCAGTTCGTCGAGAACGGCGACCCGCTCGTTGTATCTGCCGATGACCGAGTCGACGGCCGGCTCGAGGCCGAGTTCGGCCCTCTTTGCCACCTCACCCACGACGACCTGCTGAACGATGAGACCCGCCGCCCCCAGCGGCAGGACCACGATCAGTATGAAAAACGCCGTCAACCGTCGTTGCAGCGACACTTCGAGCCTCCCTCGCCCGGTGTCGTAGTCTCGACACCTTCCAGCCGCCACTTTAAGGCGCGGCCACCTAGTTAGTGAGAAGATTCACAAATGCCGATATACGAATACGCCTGCACCGCGTGCGGTGAACGCACCGAAGCAAGGCAAAGCTTTACCGACCCTCCCCTCGACACCTGCCCCATCTGCGGAGGAGTCCTAAGGAAGTTGTACTCGCCAGTGGGGATCGTGTTCAAGGGATCAGGCTTCTATTCCACCGACGGAAAGGCCTCGTCCAAGTCCCCCAAGAAGTCCGGCGCCGGTAAGGACTCGGGAGGAGAAACCAAATCAGAGCCTTCCAGGGGCTCGGGCGACTCACCGAGCTCAGGCTCCTCGTCTGGCTCTTCGTCCAAGAAGGAGTCGTCCACCACATGACAGATCCGGTCAACATCGGGGTCTTCGGAGGCTCCGGGTTCTACTCGCTGCTCGATGACGTGGAAGAGGTGAGCGTCGACACGCCCTACGGCGAGCCGTCGGCGGCCGCCGCAATCGGTCAGATCGAGGGTGTGAGGGTTGCGTTCCTGCCCCGGCACGGGAGCAAGCACCAGCTCCCGCCTCACAAGATCAACTACCGGGCCAACCTGTGGGCGATGAAGGAGCTGGGGGTGACGCGCATCATCGGGCCCTGCGCCGCGGGTTCACTCAACAAGGACGTCAAACCTGGACATTTCGTCGTGAGCGATCAGCTGGTCGACCGCACCAGCGGCAGGAAGGACACATTCTACGACGGCCCCCAGACCACTCACATCGCCTTCGCCGATCCGTACTGCCCGGAGTTGCGCGCTCTCGCCATCGAGACGGGCATCGGCGAGGGCATCACCATTCACGAGCGTGGCACGGTAGTGACCATTCAGGGCCCTCGCTTCTCGACTCGCGCGGAGTCGAAGTGGTTCCAGGACGCGGGCTGGGAGGTCATCAACATGACCCAGTATCCCGAGGCCTACCTCGCCCGTGAGCTCGAGATCTGCTATGCGAACGTCGCCCTGATCACCGATTACGACGTTGGCGTCGCCGGCGAAGAGGAGGCCGTCACGCACGAGGCGGTCATCGAGGTCTTCGCCGCCAACAACGACAAGCTCCGCGGCCTCTTGTTCTCGCTGGTTCCGAAGATCCCAACCGACCGGACCTGCCCCTGCTCAACCGCGCTTCAGGGCGCGCGCTTCGAGCCTTAGGGCACCTGTTTGCTGACGATCTTCGAGGCGGCCGTTCTCGGTGCTGTTCAGGGCCTGACCGAGTTCGTACCGATCTCCTCATCGGGCCACCTCGTCATCGTTCCGGCGCTTTTCGGCTGGCCCAAGGAGCAGGGCATCGCCTTCGAGGTACTGCTGCACACCGCGTCTCTTCTGGCGCTGCTGATCTATTTCTCCGGAGATCTGCTGGATCTGGTGCGAGGGGCCATGGGGCGGGACCGCGACTCCCTAAGGCTCGGTGGCCTCCTGCTGGTCGCCAGCATCCCGGCGGGTATCGCTGGGCTATTCTTCGCCGACTTCTTCGAGGCCCAGTACGACGACGCTTCGGGAGCGGCTCTGCAACTCCTGTTGACCGCCGTGATCCTGGTTGCCGCCGAGCTGGTCCTTCGCTTTCACGAGCGGAGGCGCGCACGGTCGGGTGAGCCCATGCGCTCAATGAGAGACATGAACGCGGTGGACGCCACCGCCGTGGGTATCGGTCAGGCCGTTGCGATCGTCCCGGGAATCTCTCGGTCGGGCTCCACGATCGCCGCGGCGCTCGCGTTCGGGATCGCGCGCGACGATGCGGCGCGTTTCGCATTTCTTCTAGCGATACCGGCGCTCATCGGCGCGACCATCATCGAGGTTCCCAAGTTCGGCGGGTCGTCCATCAGCCTGGGGGCGGCCATCGCCGGCTTCGTCCTGTCGCTGGTGACCTCTTACGCGGCCATCGCGGGACTCATCAGGTATCTCAAGACGCGCACCCTGTATCCGTTCGCGATCTATTGCACGGTCGCGGGCATCGTCTTCTATCTCATTCTGCGTTAACGAGGCGACGGCGCATTACCGGTCGCGCGTCCTTGCGACGCACGACCTCCTCGAAGCCGTGGCTCTCGAAGAGGCTCACAACCCCCGTGAACAGGGTTGCCGCTCCCCGGTCGGGTACCTTGGGAGTGTCCACCGGGTACGCCTCGAGCCAGCGCGCTCCGTTGGTGCGCGCGAAGTCGATCGCTTCCTTCAACAGAGCGGTCGCAACTCCTGAGCCTCGATGCTTGCGATCGATGAAGAAGCACACCACCGACCACACGTCGAGCTCATCGTCCTCTGGACGCAACATGGGTGAGCGCAGCACCCTGCCGAAGTCGGCGCGCGGTCCGACCGAGCACCAGCCCACCGGTTCGCCGGCGTCATACGCCAGCAATCCGGGCCGATGGCCGGAGTCCACCAGCTTCTTGAAGGCGCGGCGGTTCGAGCCCTTTACCCCCTGGTCGAATTCCGAGGACTTGAGGCGCCACCACATGCACCAGCAGTTCGAATAGCCGCCGCGGTCACCGAACAACGCGTGCAGATCGTCCCAGCGATCCGCGGTCACGGCATGCACGCGTAGGTTCTGCGGTCCGGCCGAGCCCGCCCCGCGTATGTTCTGGCGCTTGCTCATAAGTCCGACAGTCCCCCCACGGTCATCTCGGACACGAGCGTGGTGGCCCCGCCGAAGGAACCACCGAACGGAAGCCACCGCCGATCGTCGGCGACCGCAGCGATACGAGACAAGATGTCCAGCATCGGCGCCGCGATCGTCACCTCTTTCACGGGCTTGCCCGGCTCGCCGTTCTCCAATAGGTGTCCGGTAACACCAACCGAGAAGTCGCCGGAGATGGGATTGGCGCCCGAGTGAACCCCGTGAAAGTCCTGCACGAGCAACGCACTGCCGGCCGAGCGAAGCAACTCGTCACGGGTCACGCCGGTCGTCTCGAACGCCAGGTTCGTCGGAGAGGGTCCAGGCCTCGACTTGAACCCGCTCCTCGAGGCGTTTCCGGTCGAAGCGCGCCCTTCGCGGCGCCCGCTCATCGTGTCGTAGAGGTAGGAGGTCAGGACCCCTTCGGTGATCACCTCGGTGCGCTGGGTTACAACGCCCTCGGCGTCCCACGGCGCGGATCCGGGTGCACCCGCGATCCTTCCGTCGTCGACCAGAGTGAGTGTCCCGGCCACGTTCTCTCCGAGCTTGCCGGCGAACAGCGACCTACCCTTCTGCACGGCCTCGCCGGTGAGCACGCGCCCTATGACCCCGAGGAACTGGCCCGCGACGTAGGGCTCGAACACCACGGGCATCGGAGCGCTTGGGATCTTCGTCGCGCCCAGTACCCCTAGGGCTCGCTCGGCTGCCCTACGAGCGACTTCACCTGCGTCGAGCGCCGCCAGGCTCCTGCCGAGCCCGAACTCGAAGCCCACCTCGTCGTCCCCTTCATCCTTCGCGATTGCGATCGAGAAGCACCACGCGTCGGTTTCACGAAAGGATGCGGCGATTCCTGTGGTGGTTGCGATGGCGACCTCGACCTCTGCATCGGCGTATACCGACTCTTCCACGGCGCGGATACGAGGATCGTGCGCGTGCGTAAGGCGCTCCAACTCCAGCACGAACGCCGCCTTGTCATCAGCGGTAACGCGCGCCTGCGACTCGTCGAAGAGCCCCTCCACCTCCGGGACTCGGCCGGAGGGCTCGGCGAGGCCGGCGGCCTCATCCTCGGTGGCATGCCGTGCGTTGGCGCGCGCCTGCGCGACCACTTCATCAAGCCCTTCGTCGCTGAGGTCGGTGGTAAAGGCGAAGCCGGTGCGCCCCCGATCGACCAGGCGAGCGCCCACGCCGCGCGGTTCTGCCGAGGATGTCGACTCGACAGCGCCGTCGTAGGCCTTGGCCTTGAAGTTTCGCTCGTGCGTCACGAACGCCTCGAGCTGCTCGGCAGCCGACGCTCGTTCCACCACACGCTGCGCGAGATCTAGGAGCTCGCTCAAGCTTGAGTGCCCCCCACCGTCATGCGACCGAGAAGCACGGTGGCCATCCCCGTTGTAACCGGAGCCGCCTGACCGTCTTTGCCGCACACTCCCTCCCACCGTTCGAAGTCCCCTCCGATGGCGTCGATGGATCCGAGAACCTGAGGGCCGTTGCCGATGAGGTTCGCTCCGCGGATTGGATGGGCGATCTCCCCGTTCAGGATCATGTACGCCTCGGACATTCCGAACACGAAGTTGCCGGTTGCCGGGTTGACTTCACCGCCCGCGAAGTTCGCGGCGTAGACACCCCGGTCGATAGAACGAATGATCTCGGCGGGGTCCTCGGTGCCGGGTTCCATGTCGGTGTTGGTCATGCGCACGATCGGAAGATGAGCGTACGACTGGCGACGTCCGTTGCCCGTGGGCGGATGCTCGATGCGGCGAGCGGAGCTCTTGTCGCTCAGGTGACCGACGAGAACGCCGTCCTGAAACAGCACCGTACGCTGCGCGGCGGTTCCCTCATCGTCCACGCCGAGCGAGCCCCACGCGCCCGCCACGGTTCCGTCGTCCACTATCGTCACGTCGTTCGATCCGAATCGCTCGCCGTTGCGGCTGGCGTAGACGCTGGCCTGCTTTACAAGGGTGTCGGCCTCGAGCCCGTGCCCGCAGGCCTCGTGGATCAGGACGCCCCCCGTCCCGGGAGCCAGCACCACCGGGTACTCCCCGGCAGGAGATGGTTTCGCGTCGAGCATCCGCAGGGCCTTGCCGGCGGCAGCCTCACCCAGCCGAGCTGCGGGATGACGATCGAGCAACTCGAAGCCGCCGGAATGACCGGGAGCCTCGAAACCGGTGGCGATGATGCCATCGCGCGCCGCTATGACCTGAACTGCGAACCGCACTCGGGTTCGCTCGTCGCCGACCACCCGTCCGTCGGAGGATGCGATCAGGATCTTCTGATTCACGTCGGCGTAGCTTGCGATCACCTGCCGGACCCCGGCTCCCTCCGAGCGAGCCGCGTCGTCGGCTGCCCTGAGGGCCTCGACCTTTCTGCCCGCCTCGACCGAATGAGGCGGGATGGAAACTGCGTGAACGACGGGCGCGACGGCGCGCCTCAGGTCTCGAGGCTTAACCGGCCCCTCGCTGAGGCCGGCGCGAGCGGCGCGGGCGGCGTCGACGAGGGCCTCGGAGGTCAACACGTTGGTGTACGCGTAGGAGGCCCGGTCTCCGGCGATCACCCGAATCCCCCCGCCCGCGTCGCTCCCCGATGCGACGTCCTCGATCTTCGAGTCCTCGAGCCTGAAGCTGTTGGAGACCCGCTTCTCGACGAACAGGTCGGCCCCGTCCCCGCCTCTCGAGAGCGCCTCGTTCAACACCTTCGCGATGACGCGGTCGTCGATCATGCCGCCGAGAATAGTGTCTCCCTCAGGCGGTCCGCTCTGGTGGGCGGGGGCCACTACAGTGATAGTGCGCTTGTGCATTTACGCACAAGCGATGTACGCTCGATGCCGGGTTCGCGGGAGAATTGCGGTTCTCTCGAGAACTATGCCGAAACGCAACACAAACGCCCTAGGAACCCGCAGAAAACCATGACATACCAACCCCAAAAGGAGCACGCCTGACTACCGCCGGCCGACACACCTACACCCAAGCTCAGCAGGAGCGGCTGAACCACATCCATGCCCGACTCACGGAGGCTCGCCGCGAGCTCGACGCCCTTATTGGAGACGCCTATCTCCGTCCCAGGGCCTCGATAGTTCCGGTCCATTTCCTCGATCTCGCGTCCGCCACCGAAAAACTTCGGTGGGCCGAGAAGGAGTGGCGCGAACTCGAGCGCGAGCTGGCCGATCAAGCCCCCCAGGACGTAAGCGCGGAGAAATCGGAGGGCCTCGAGCGTGACGCGTTCGTCAAGGTCGCTCAAGCCGAAGGGACCCGCCGCTAGAGGCTTTGCCGGAGCTCTAGGAGACGGGGTGAGCCCGGTAGCGCAGGTCACTGGTGCTGCGTGAGTCCGAGGACCTTTCCCAGAACACCACCACTCCCCCGGTGACCGCATCGTCCTCGATGATTGGGCTGACTACGTACTCGATGGACACTGCGGTTCCGTCCTTACGCCAGAAGACCTCGTCACCCACCCGCTCGACTGTCCCGTCGCGCATCGCGAGGTGGATCGGACATTCCTCGATCGGATAGGGCGACTCATCGACCCTGGAGTGGTGAATCACCTGATGTAACGCGCGCCCGATGAGCTCGTTGACCTCATAGCCCAGCATCGCTGCCGCCGCGGGATTGACGAACTGCGTGAGGCCGTCGGGACCGATTCCGTAGATACCTTCGCCGGCGGCATTGAGGATCAATTGCTGCCGTCGGTTCATATGTTCGAGTTCTTGTTCTGTGGCCCTGCGATCGGAGACGTCACGCAGAACCCCAGTAAAGAAACGCTGCTCGTCGGCCATCCACGTGGACAATGAGAGCTCGAGCGGGAACTCGGTCCCGTCCTTGCGCAGCCCCTCCAGCTCGAGCGTGTTGCCTATGATGCGGCTCTCGCCGGTGTCGAGGAACCGGGCCAGCCCGCGTTTGTGGTCCGCGCGATGGCGTTCGGGCATGAGCATCTGCACCTCCTGCCCTCGAACCTCGTCCTCCCAGTATCCGAAGATGTCCTGGGCGCCACCATTCCAGAACACGATCATGCCGCGCGAGTCGATCGACACGATTCCCTCGTTGGCGCTTTCGGCCAGAGTTCTGAAACGCGCCTCCGAGTCTCGCAGGGACTTCTCCGCGTGCCGGCGTCTGGTGATGTCCTGTGACGTCCCAATGACGCGCAGAGGGCGACCCGATACGTCCCGCATGACTTTGCCGCGCGCGTGCATCACTCGGATCTTCCCGTCCGATCGCACCACGCGATGGTCAACGGTGAAGCTGTCGTCGGCGACACGCAGCTTGTCGACCACCGCCCTGACTGCTTCGCGGTCATCCGGATGCACGAGGGAGATGAATCCCTCGATGTCCGCGGTGAAATCGTTCTGCTCGACACCGTAAATCCTGAACATCTGATCCGACCACTGGATCCGGTCCTTCTCGACATCCCAGCTCCAGCTTCCGAGCATGGTGAGCTCCTGTGCCTCCGCGAGCTGCATCTGACTCTCGATGAGGCCCTCTTCGGCCCTGCGTCGCTCGGCGATCTCCTGTTCGAGCTCCGCGCTGGCAGACTCGAGCTCGCGATTGGACTTCTCCAGTGAACGGCGGGCCTTGCGCTCCCTTTGGAACAGCTCGGTGCGCTCCAGGGCCAGGCCCGTGAAGACCGACAAGCTCTGCAGAAACTCGATCTCCTCCTGGCCGAAGATGGGGGTTGCAGGTGCTCCCCACACGATCAGCTTCCCAAAGGGTGCGTCCAGAACGATCATGTCCTGAGCGAATCCGCTTTCGCGGACGACTCCTTCGAGCAATGCGGGGATCGATTGGCGCATCTCCTCCGACACACCGTGGGTGTCCATGACCGCGTTGCTTTGATCGAGCAGAGCGGCGGCTCTACCTCCCACGATCGCCGCCACGTGAGGGAGGATGCTGGACGTCACCTCGTCCGAGGAAGTCGCCACCATCAGCTTGACGGTTGCCCTCCGCAGCTCTTCTTGATCCTCGCGTCGCCACAGCATCCGGACGAAGCGGGGCGGAGCGAAGCCGATGAAGAACGAGAGCCCGCTGGCTGCCGCGATGAGCTGGATGAGGAGGGAGAGGGCAACCGAATCCACCGAGCCGGTGACGCCGGCGAGGATAAGGGCCATGTTCAGGAGCACCGAAGCTACGCTCAGAAGCCGCATCCGGTGGCGCGCAACTGCCGGTTGACCACTTCCCATCCGCCACAAGCGAATCGCGGTAAAGGAAGACAGCAGAGTCCATTGCCCGAGCAAGAGGGCGATGAACCAGATGACCCCGGGCCCGAGGTCGCCCTCCTCCTCCACCATGGGGACTAGGAACGAGGCGGCGACGCAGGCGATGGTGAGCCCATTCGCGGCAAGCTCCATGAACCTGTCGGCCGGCCTGAGAGCAGCGGCGAACCGAAACAGGAAGTAGGGGAACAGAACCAGAGTTGCAAGGATCAACCTCTCCAGGAGCTTGAGGCCAGTTTCGTCGGAGTCCTCGGGAGTGACGACTCCGGCGACTACAACGAAGGCAAGCACCGCGAAGGTGGCCGTCAGCCAGCCAACCGCGGCCCCGCCGCTCGCTCGCCACTGCCTTAGCGACAGCATCACCAGCGCGACGAAAACGATCACATCAAGCCACTCGATGAGCCGAATCAGCGTTTCCACGCCGGTATCCCCCGTGATGATCCCCTCAAGAAAAGGCGACCCGTTCGGCTCGCCCACACAGCACCATGACGTTACGACTTCGACGGCACCCATGCACGACTCGGGTCGCTATCGCGGCGGCATCCTCAATGCCCCGTCCAGCCTGATGGTGGTGCCGTTTAGCATGGGATTTGTAACGATATGCACGGCCAGAGCGGCGAACTCGTCGGGGCGGCCGAGCCGGCGTGGATGCGGGATTCCATCGGCGAGCTCTTGTCGCGCCTCGGTGGGGAGCCCCGCAAGCATGGGGGTATCGAAGGTCCCCGGCGCGATCGCCACACAGCGAATTAGTTTGGTGGCCAGGTCGCGCGCGACGGGTAGCGTCATGCCGACTATTCCGCCTTTGGACGATGCGTAAGCCGCCTGTCCGATCTGCCCGTCGAAAGCGGCGATCGAGGCGGTGTTGATGATGACGCCGCGCTCGTCGCCATCCGGCTCCTGAATCGCCATCTGCTCCGCGGCGAGCCTCAGGACGTTGAAGGTCCCGACCAGGTTGACGCGCACTACGAACTCGTAGCGCTCGAGGTCGTTGGCCGCTCCGTCGCGAGTCAGCACCCTTCCTGGAAAACCGACTCCGGCACAGTTCACGTTGACGTGCAGTCCGCCGAAGTTCTCGACGGCCTCGCGCACAGCCGCGCGTACCTGCTCTTCGCTGGTCACATCGGCCGGCGCGAAGTGGGCGCGCTCGCCGAGCTCCTTCGCCGCCGTGTCCCCATTGGATGACTCCAGGTCGACCAGTACGACGGACCCTCCGGCCGCCACGAAAGCCCGGGCAGTGGCCAGCCCGAGCCCCGAGGCTCCGCCGGTGATGAGCGCGACCTTGTCCGCGATGTCCAAGCAGTCCTCCCTAGTTGTCTCGCGCGAGATTGTTAGCGCTCGGAGACGACCTCTCCGGTGGCAAGTACGAAGCCATCTTCGCACCTCGTCTCGACGGCCCCGTCGGAGAACTGCTCGTGATACAGGGCCGCGTAGGCCCCCTCCCGCTGGGTCAGCTCGGCGTGCGTGCCCCGCTCGATGATCCGGCCCTTGTCCACATAGAGGATCTGATCGGCCGCCAGGATGGTCGAAAGCCGGTGGGCGATGGCGATGGTGGTACGGCCGATGATGACCTTCCCGAGGGCGCTCTGCACCAGCCGCTCCGAGTGCGTGTCCAGTGCGCTGGTGGCCTCGTCGAGGATTAGAACTCCCGGATCCTTGAGGATGACGCGAGCGATGGCGAGTCGCTGCTTCTCGCCGCCGGACATCTTGTAGCCGCGCTCGCCGACGATGGTGTCGAAGCCTTCGGGCATCTCATCGATGCGAGCCCATATGTTCGCAGCGCGGGCGGCGGCCTCGAGATCCTCGTCGGTGGCGTCGGGGTTTCCGTAGCGGAGGTTGTCTCTCACCGACGCGTTGAATAGGTAGGTCTCTTGCGTGACCATGCCGACGACCTCGCCCAGCGACTCCAACTGGATGTCACGAACGTCGATGCCGTCGATCGTGATCGCTCCTCGGTTCACGTCGTACAAGCGCGGGAGTAGATAGGTGAGTGTCGTCTTCCCCGCTCCCGAGGGTCCGACCAGCGCGACCAGCTGACCTGGTTGGGCGTCGAAGTGGACTCCGCCGATGGTCCACAGCCGCCCCTCCTCGGATTCAGGCTGAAGCGTCGAGCCCGGACCTGCGGAGGCGCCGTACTTGAACCACACGTCGTTGTAAGCGATCCGTCCCACTACCTCCTGGGGAGCCAGCTCGATGGCGCCGTCGTGGTCGATGATGTCGCGCTCGAGGTCGAGGTACTCGTAGATACGGTCGAACAGAGCGAGACTGGACTGGATCTCGACGTTGACGTTCAGCAACTGGCCAAGTGGGAAGAACAGACGGCTTTGCAGGGTCGTGAAGGCGACGATCGTACCGACGACGTTGCGAGGGTCACCCGCAAGTGACCCATTCAGGAACAGCCAGCCGGCAAGCAGGTAGACGAAGGCCGGCATGATCGAAAAGAAGACCTGGATGAGAGCAAAGAAGCCGCGGCCCACCATCGTGCGCCTGATCTCGAGGCCGAACAGCTTGTCGTTCTTCCCCTTGAACCGGCCGATCTCGTAGTTCTGGCGGCCGAACGACTTCGACAACAGGATTCCCGACACCGATAGCGTCTCCTGCATGTGCGCAGTTAGGTCGGCAAGCGACTCCTGCGTCTGGCCCGAGATCTCGCGGCGCACGCGGCCGACCTTGCGACTCAGCCACAAGAACAGAGGCAACACCCCGAGCGACAGAACCGTCAACTCCCACGACAAGATCGCCATGGTGACCACGGTTGAGATGACGGTCGTGACGTTGGCCAAGGTGCTCGATGCGGTGTCGGTGAGCACCCCCTGCACGCCACCGACGTCGTTGGACAGCCGGGACTGAATCTCACCCGTTCGGGTGGAGGTGAAGAACTTAAGCGACATGTTCTGAAGGTGCGCGTACAGGCTGTTGCGCAGGTCGCGCATCACGCTTTGACCAACGATGTTGTTCAGGTAGGTCTGCCACAGCCCCAGCGCTCCGTTGACTATGGGCGAGGCGATCATTGCCCCCACGACGATGAGCAAGAGCGATAGTCGCTCCCCGTCGCTCTTGTCGACCGCGAGAATCACGTCGTCGAAAACGACCTTGATGAGCAGTGGGTTGATCAGGCCGATCGCCGAGATAACGAGAATCAGTAAGCCGACGATCGAGACCTTGCCGCGGTACGGCCTGAAGGTTCCGACTATCCGTCGAAAGGTCCCGGGCTTGGCCTTGCGGTCGGGTTGTTCGGGGGGCGTGAGCCCATGTGGTCGCGGCAAACTCTCACCTTTGATCAGTCGGCGATTACAGCATTACACAACCCGATTGCAGAGCGGCTATTCCAGGTGAGACCTGTCAGTGCGGAGCGACCTCGGCGTCGTCGGGCTCGGTCGGGAGGCCGGCCTCGAACCAGGCCCTGAACCCGCCGGCGACGTTGTAGGCCTGGTAGCCGCGCGCCTTGAACGCGTCGGCGACCATCCCGCTGCGCCCCCCGCCCAGGCACATGAAGGCCACCGGCTTGTCGGGGGGAACCTCCTCGGCCCTCGACGCGATTCGCTCCATCTCGATGTGCGTGGAGTCGGGCACGTGTCCGGCGTCCCACTCGTAGGACTCCCGCACGTCGATCAGAACCATGTCCTCTTCGTTCATGCGCCTGGCCACCTCGGCCGGCGTGATGTCCATCTCGGGATCCTCGAACCCGTTCATCACTTAGCCCTAACGGCGCAAACGACGCCGTCGCGAATGGGAAGTATGAAGGAGCGCCAGTCCGGATCGGCCGCGATCAACTTGTTCGCTCTGTCGATGAGAGGGGTCGATTCATCGGCCTCGACCTCGCCCGTCACCTTCCCCGACCACAGCATGTTGTCGCACATGTAAAGACCCCCCACGCGTACCCGCGGCTTGGCGAGCTCCCACGCCTCGGGATACTCGTGCTTGTCGATATCGCAATAGACGACGTCGAACTCACCCGTGGTGGCGTTGAAGGCATCGAACGCCGCCGCGACGTGATAGTCAACGGGACCGTCAAGACCGGCTCGGCCGAGAAAATCCAACGCCTTGGTCTTGTTGTCGGGGTCCATATCGGTGAGATGTATCTCTCCGTCGGGACCGACCGCCCTGCTGAACCAGTAGGCCGAGAAGCCAAAGCCGGAGCCCATCTCGAAGACACGCGTGGCGCCGATCGAGCGAGCCATCACCTCGAGAAAACGTCCACAAAGGCGGCCCACGATCGGAAAGCCTCGCTCCTGGGCAAGTTGCTCCATCTCCAGGAGCACGGGCTCGTCGTCGGTTGCGGCGAGCGCGCCGAGATAGCGGCCGATGGCGGGGTCGAGGATGTCCATCATCTGATCTCTATCTCCTTCTTTATGAACCGATGCTTGGCGATTTCCCACTTGTCACAAGTCTACGTAGCGCGTCGTGCAGGACCGGGTTGGCCGCGACCAGCGTCGTACCACCCTCGCCGGTGGGAGACGACTGCTCGCTCACGACTCCCCCGGCCTCGGCCACGATGAGGCTTCCGGCAGCTCGGTCCCACTCCTCGGTATAGGCCTCGTAGAAACCGTCGAGGCGACGGCACGCAACCGCGCAGAGGTCGAGCGCCGCCGATCCTGCACGTCTGATATCGCGAACCCCTGTCAGCACCTTCGTCGCCACAGCCGCCTGGGCCGCCCGGCGCTCGACGTCGTAGGCGAAGCCGGTGCCGATGAGTGCGGTGGATAGCTCGGAGCGCGTCGAAACGCTGAGTCGCTCCCCGTTGAGTTGGGCGCCCTTGCCGCGGCGCGCGGTGAAGGTCTCGGCTCGGTTGGGATCGTGCACGACGGCGACAACGCCGCCACGGTCGTCTTCGATCGCGATGCTCACGCACCAGACGGGGATGCGAAAGAGAAAGTTAACGGTCCCATCCAGTGGGTCGACTACCCATCGCAGCCCGCTTGCTGCTTCCGAACGACCACCCTCCTCCGCGAGAACCCCGTCGTCGGGCCGGTTGGTGGCTATGAAGTCCAAGAGCCAGCGCTCCGAATCCTTGTCGGCCTTGCTCACGAGGTCGGTGGGAGTCGTCTTGGTCTCGACTTCCTGGGCCGGGCCCCGAAAAGACCTCAGGAGAAGCTCGCCGGCCCCGTACGCAGCCTCGACGGCCAGGTCGAGCAGCGCCATGTCTGCTCTCCGGTCCGGCCAAGCTCGCCCCGCGGTCACCCTGGGCTCACCTGCATCGTCTCCTCGACGCGTTGCCAGGCCTTGCGTGCGGCGATCAGCACCGGATCCCAAACCGGCGCGAACGGGGGCGCGTACGACAGATCGAGATTGAGCATCCCCTCGACGGTCATGTTGTTCCAAAGCGCGGTTGCGAAGACGTCGATGCGCTTGGCCGCGCCCTCCTGACCGATGATTTGGGCGCCGAGCAGCCGGCCCGACTGTTTCTCGACGATGAGCTTGGTCTTGATGTCACTCGTGCCGGGGAAGTAGCCGGCACGAGTCGTCGAATCGGTGACCGCGGTCAGGTAGTCGAAACCGGCGTCGATTGCTTCCTTCTCCGTCAGTCCGGTTCGCGCCACCTCGAGATCGCACACCTTCGACACCGCGGTCCCCACAACACCTGGAAAGGTCTCGTACCCGCCACCGATGTTGATGCCGGCCACGCGACCTTCCTTATTGGCGTGCGTGCCCAGAGGAATGGTCACCGCAGAGCGTGATACGAGGTGGAACTTCTCGGCGCAGTCGCCCGCCGACCACACGCCTTCCGCCGACGTCTGCATTCGGCGATCGACCCTGACTCCGCCCGATACACCGATCTCGATACCGGCGGCGTCGGCCAGATCGACGTTGGGTCGCACTCCGATTCCCAGCACAACCACATCGGTGGAGATGGTGCGCTTGTCGGTGACGACTGCGCAGACGCGTCCGTCGCGACTCTCGAACGACTCGACGTTCTCTTCGAGATAGAGGTCGATCTCCATCTCGCGCATGCTCTCGGCGATGAGCGCGCCCATATCCGAATCGAGCGTCGACATCGGAAACGCCGCCTGGTCCACGACGCACACATCCATGCCCAGCGTCTTGAAGGCCTCGGCCATCTCGATTCCTATGTAGCCCCCACCAATTACAACCGCGCTCTTAGGCTCCTGCTCGTCGACCCAGTTACGAATGTCGACGCCGTCATCCAGCACCTGAACGCCGAAGATGCCCTCGGCGTCGCCGCCCGACCAGTCGAGTTTCACGGGTGTAGCGCCGGTGGCGACCATCAACCAATCGAAACCCTCCCATCGCTCGCTCCCAGCCTCGAGGTCCCGCACCTTCACGCGACGCGCCTCGACATCGATGGTTACGACCTCGTGCCGGATGTGGGCGCTGATGTCGTTGGTCTCGCGAAAAGCCTCGGGGGACCGGACGATGAGCGTATCGAGGTCCTCCACGACGTCCCCGACGTAATAGGGGATGCCACACGCAGAGTAAGAGGTGTAGTGCCCACGCTCGAAGGCGACGATCTCGAGTTCGTCCGGCCCCCGCAGTCGCCGCGCTTGGGTGGCGGCGGTCATGCCCGCCGCATCTCCACCGACGATCACCAGTCTCTCTTTCATGGTCCGACACTAGTGCCTCGTACGGGGCACGCAGAGGGAACGCACGACGCTTTCGAGATTCGCTGGGAAGATAGAGCCATGACAGCTCAGGACGAAGGCGGCTTCCGCATCGACAAGGACAGCCTCGGTGAGGTGCGGGTTCCCGCCGACAAGTTGTGGGGAGCCCAGACTCAGCGCTCCATCGAGAACTTTCCCATCGGACGTGACCGCTTCGTGTGGGGACGCCGAGTCGTGCGCGCGCTGGGCCTTCTGAAGAAGGCCGCGGCCCTCGCCAACGGCGAGCTCGGGCAACTCCCCAAAGAGAAGGTCGACCTCATCGTCCGAGCTTCGGACCAGGTCATTGCCGGCGAGCTCGACGACCAGTTCCCATTGGTCGTCTGGCAGACAGGCTCGGGGACGCAGTCGAACATGAATGCCAACGAGGTCATCGGGAACCGGGCGATCCAACTTGCCGGAGGCGAGGTTGGGTCCAAGTCTCCAGTGCATCCGAACGACGACGTCAATCGTGGTCAATCGTCCAACGACACCTTCCCGACGGCCATGCACATCGCCGCAGTCGAAGAGGTCGGCGACTTCTTGCTGCCCGCCGTCAAGGTGTTGCGGGACACACTCCACGCAAAGGCCGACGCGAACGCCGAGATCGTGATGGTCGGGCGGACACACCTTCAGGACGCAACCCCGGTCATGCTCGGACAGGTGATATCCGGATGGGTGGCGCAACTCGATCAGGCCTCGGACGGCATTCGCCGCGCCATCCCAGGGGTCTGCGAGCTGGCTATCGGTGGGACCGCTGTGGGGACGGGGCTGAATACGCACGCTCGTTTCGGCGACGTGGTCGCGGAGAAGCTGGCGGCCGAGACCGGCAAGCCGTTCAAGGCAGCGCCAAACAAGTTCGCCGCGCTGTCGGCTCACGACGCCATGGTCGACCTCAGCGCAGCGCTGAGAACTCTTGCGGTGGCGCTCTACAAAATCGCTAACGACGTTCGCCTTTATGCCATGGGGCCGCGGGCCGGAATCGCCGAACTCAGAATCCCGGAGAACGAGCCGGGAAGCTCGATCATGCCGGGAAAGATCAACCCCACCCAGTCCGAGGCCATGACGATGGTGTGCGCGCAGGTGATCGGAAACGACGCAACGGTGGCGTTCGCGGGGACTCAGGGGCAGTTCCAGCTCAACGTCTACAAGCCGGTGATGCTTCACAACGTCCTAGAGTCGGCCTCGCTGCTCGCTGAGGCCTGTAGCGCATTCAACGATCACTGCGCGCGGGGCATAGAGCCCGACGAGGAGACGATCAACGAGCATCTCGAGAACTCTCTGATGCTGGTGACCGCGCTCAACCCGCACATCGGTTACGAGAAGGCGGCAGAGATCGCGCTCAAGGCCCATCGCGAGGGCCTCAGCCTCAAGCAGGCGGCCTCCGATCTCGGCTACGTGGAGGAGGCCGACTTCGACAAGTGGGTCGTCCCGGAAGAGATGACTCGTCCAATGGAGGATTAGTCCTCCGACCCGAAGGGATAAAGACCGGCCGTCTCGAACCGATACAAGGACTAATGTACGGACCGAGTACCTCCGGGCAGGCAGCAACTGCCGCAAAAAAGACCAAGGAAATCCCAGATTCTCGTGCTCGATTGGTTTTTGGTGCAGGTATAGGACGAGCGACCGACTCAACCACTCAGGAGTACTTCGCTTCAATGCTTGCCATTTGCGCACAGTGCGGTTCGGCTCAGGATGCCGAGAAAGCGGGGATCATCTGCTGGTTCTGTGGCGAAGCCATGAACGACCGGACTCGTAACCACGTGGGTGAGCGCGGCCCTTCCGGCCCCAAGGCCTCGCTAGGTCACCCACGTCAACTCGAGCCCTCCTCCGCCGAAGCCGGCGAGTAGCTCCGCCTCGCGCTCGGCCTCTTGCCGGGCCCACTTGGGAATCTTCACGAACGGCTCGATCTCGATCAGCAGACGGCGCCCCTTTCGCTGTAGACGCCACACGCCGTCCATGCGGCCGTTGACGAGCATCACTGGTGACACCCAACCCTGAGCGCGATGGACGAGCGCCTTGTGGTCGCCCGGCATCAGGTTGACGACGTGGCGCGTCGACCCGATCACGTAGGGGTCGAACGCGGGCAGAAGCCTGACCGACCGGACCGGCTTTGCCGAACGCAGCTCATCGACATCGTCGGCCAGGAGCCAGGCCGGGGTCGCCTCTACGTCGACCTCGGTGACCTCCTCCCCCAGCGCAGCGATGAGCTTGCCCGCGTTGGCGGGCGTGATTCCGCACCAGCGCGCGTAGTCCTCGAGCGTCGCGGGACCGTACGCGGCTAGAAACCGGCGGGTAATCGAGGCCTGGGCTTCCGGTAGATCGAGCGGATCGTCCGCAAGCTTCAGCCAGCGATCCGGACGAGTGAACCTGACGTTACGCCCTTCGTTGGGCGCGAAGCAGAGCTTTCCCTGAAACGACGCCGGCTTGAGCAGCGCGCCCCAACTCTCTCGCAGCCTGTCTCCCAGGACGGCCGACCCAGTGATCTCGCCGACCCGGGTGGCGAGCTGATCGCGCGTGAGTGGCTCGCCGTCGAGAGCCTCCGAGATGGCGACCATGAGACGATCGAACTCTTCATGGGTGACCCCGAAAGCGCGAAGCCAGGAGTCCCTGCGGTAGTGGCGAAGGGTGTTCAGCGCGACCTGCCAGGTCGGGTATTCGTCGGCGGGAATCAGGTGGAGCGTGCCGCGCATCGCCCACGTCTTGACGAGGCTTCGATCGCTCCATAACCAGTGCGCTACGTCATCGGCCTTCAGGTTGCCGACGCGCGTCCACATCGAAAGCTCTGCCGACGACATGATCTGCGCGTGCAGACAGCACACTCGGCTCGCTACTTCCAGAGCGCGCTTGCGCGGCACGCGCTTGTCGAGATGGTGGCGCCGGACGCGCCAGGCCATCACCTTCCTCCATGTGACCTTCGGCATGGTCTTCTGCACTCAGTCGTCCTACCTCACGAGAAGCTTGGAAATCATGGTCTTCTCTTGACTATCGAACGTATGTTCGCTGTGGTTTGTACCAGTTTTCAGGCGGATTCTCCGGGGTGGATCTCGCGCACAGGACTTCGAGACTTGCGAGGCGCAATGATCGACCCCCAGTCCAAGAGCACCCGGCAGCTGACCACCGGCGTTGCGGTTATCAAAAACTTGGCCGGATCGGTGCAGTTGCAACAGCTCGAGCTGATCGCCGAGCTCGACGACCGCAGGGTGTGGCGAGTGGACGGCGCCAAGTCCATGGCCGAGTGGGTGGCGGCAAACTTCGGGATCTCGCAGTGGGCGGCGCGCCGCTGGATCGCCGCGGGCCACGCACTGGGCGAGCTGCCCCAGGTGCGCGCCGCGCTGAGGCGGGGTCAGCTGTCGCTCGACAAGGTGCTCGAGCTCACCCGCCTGG
>JBOGWU010000162.1:0-3537 GCA_050693935.1 Actinomycetota bacterium
GCCGCGCGGAAGACGACCGCGGCACGAAGGGCCGCTCGCAGGAAGACGACCGGCGCGAAGAAGACCACGCGCCGGAAGGCCACGGGGGCCGGGAAGGCAACTCGTAAGAAGCCGGCCGCCCGCAAGAAGTCAACCGGCCGTAAGAAGACCACTGCCCGTAAGAAGCCCACCCGGCGTAAGAAGTCGACGGCGAGGAAGTCGCCGGCCCGCAAGAAGACTGCGGCTCGTAAGAAGTCAACCGGCCGTAAGAAGCCCACCAGGCGTAAGAAGTCGACGGCGAGGAAGTCGCCGGCCCGCAAGAAGACCACGGCTCGCAAGACTGCGGCCCGCAAGAAGCCGGCCGCCGGCAAGAAGACTGGGGCTCGCAAGAAGACCACCGGCCGCAAGAGCACGCGCCGGCGTTAGAGGGACGAAACCCGACCTGGGGCGGCTTCCGTGGTCGTCCCTCGTCGTGCCACTACGATGTCAGCCATGAGGTCCTACGTCATCGACGGTCCCTGCCGTCTCTCCGGCGAGGTGCGCGTGAGCGGGGCGAAGAACTCGACCCTTAAGTTGATGGTCGCCGCCCTCATGGTTCCCGGGGAAGTGGTCCTGGAGCGCGTCCCGCAGATCACCGACGTCGACCTCATGGCCGAGGTTCTCGAGCAACTGGGTGCGTCGGTGCAACGAGATGGCGGCCGCCTGATAATCGACTCGTCCGGCGATCTCTGTGAGGAGGCTCCCTACGAGCTCGTAACGAAGATGCGCGCCTCGATCCAGGTGCTGGGCCCCCTTCTCGCGCGACTAGGTCACGCCCGCGTCGCCATGCCCGGCGGTGACGCGATCGGGTCTCGCCCCATCGACATGCATCTCCGCGGCCTCGAGCGCATGGGCGCTCGCTTCACGTCCGAGCACGGCTACGTAGAGGGGACCTCGGAACGGCTTAATGGTGTCAACACCCTGCTGGAGTTCCCTTCGGTCGGAGCAACCGAGAACATCCTCATGGCCGCGGTGCTTGCCCGGGGCCGGTCGGTGATCGAGAACGCGGCGCGCGAGCCCGAGATCCAGGATCTGTGCGCGTTCCTCAACAAGGCCGGGGCGCACATCGAGGGAGCCGGCACGCCCACCATCGTCATCGACGGCGTTGACCAGTTGCAGCCGGCCAAGCACGCGATAGTGCCGGATCGCATCGAGGCGGGTACCTATGCGATCGCTGCGGTCGCGACCCAGGGCGATGTCACACTCGTGGACTGTGAGCCCGCGCATCTGGAATTACCGTTGATGAAGCTCGAAGATGCGGGAGCTCAGATCGACAGGGGCGACGGCAGCGTGCGCGTGCGTATGGACGACCGCCCGACCACCCTCGACCTTGTCACGCTGCCGTTTCCGGGCTTTCCCACCGACCTGCAGCCTCCGATGATGGTTCTTCTAAGTCAGGCGCGGGGCTCTTCCATCCTGACCGAGAACGTTTTCGAGTCACGGTTCCTGTTCGTAGACGAACTGAATCGAATGGGCGCACACATCCGCGTCGAGGGCCATCACGCCGTCATCCGGGGAGTCGAGCAACTATCCGGCGCCCCTGTCCGGTCGCCCGATATCAGGGCGGGGGCGGCGTTGGTGGTGGGGGGTCTGTGCGCCGACGGGCGCACCCATGTGTACGACCCGGGGCATATCGAGCGCGGTTACGAGCGCTTCGTCGACAAACTGAGCGGCCTGGGCGCGGGCGTAAAGCAAGAGCCCGCCAGTTACTAGACCGCCACCATAGCCACAATGACTGCATGAGGAGGAGCGCTCGTCTCGTCGGCGTCATGCTCAGCGTCCTGGTGGTCACCGGCTTGTTCGAGTCCCCTGCAGGGACCAAACCGAATGAGAACAGGCCCAAGACCAGGCTGCTCGACGGCACCGTCCGGCTGGTTCCCACGGGTGAGGCGCCCACCTCCGTCGCGGATCTCGGCTCCTACTTCGGTTCCATCGAGCTCACGCCCGCCACCGACGGCATAGTGGTCTCCAACCGGCTTTCGCTGGAGCGCTACCTTCTGGGCCTCGCCGAGGTTCCCCCGGACTGGCCGGCGCAGGCGCTGCAGGCGCAGGCGATCGCGGCCCGGACCTACGCCCTCTACACGCTCGGTAGGCCCCCCGCGGGCGCGGCGGCGGCCTACGGCTTCGATATCTGCGCGTCGGTCGAATGCCAGGTGTTCTCGGGCTCGGAGGTGTTGCTACAGCCCGACGGCCACCGGTGGGCGGAAGCGGTCAGGGCAACCGAGGGGCAGGCGATCCTCTATCAGCAGCAGCCGATCCTCGCGCGCTATCACTCGGTGTCTGGAGGACGGACCTTCGACAACGAGCAGGTCTTCCCCGACGAGGGTTCGTATCCCTACCTGCAGGGCGTGAGCAGCCCCACCGAGGAGGCGTCGCCTCTCGATCGCTGGGGTGTGGTGTTCGCTCTCGAAGACCTCCAGAGGATCATCCAACGCCCAGGTATTTGGACCAGGCGCGAAGGCAGGCTCGAGAGCGTTCGCACGGTCGCATCCCGCGCGGGCTTTCACTACCCAGACGTGCTGTTCGACGGAACCAGAGGGCGAGTGCGTCTGACCGCCGAGGAGCTGCGCACCATCGTGCGCGAGCTGGCCCCCGAGCTGTTCCCCGCCAAGTATCCGTCGCTCACGCTGACCGGCCGTCTGCCGGAGACCTTCCCCTCGAACCGGCTCGCCATGAGGACGGTGGACGGCACCGTGCGGGTAGCCGGTCGCGGGTGGGGCCATGGGGTCGGCATGTCGCAATGGGGCGCGCAGGGACTTGCTCTAGCGGGTGCGACGGCCGCCGAGATCCTCGGCCACTACTACACGGACGTCTCGCTGGGGAGGGTCGACGACCCGGGAACGCTCGACGTGGGCATCGACTGGGGCCGGGACTCACTCGAGGTCACCGGCGCGTTCAGGATCGTCGATGCGAGCGGCCACATCGTGGTGGGAGCAAGCGTGGGTCGGTGGGGCTTTCGCTGGAACGCGGCGGGGTCGCTGTCGGTGACTCCACCGCGTGGCAGCGACCGGTCCCTCTCGGTGCGGTTGTTGAGGTCGCCGGAAGTCGTGGGCGCGGGCGAGGCTGCTTTCTTGACGATCGCGCTATCGAGGCCGGCACGGGTCACGCCCGTCACCATCGACGACGAAACCTCGGACGAGCAGGGCACGGTCCGCGATGCGGGCAGGGCCAGGGTGACCTGGCTGGCGCCGCTCGAGCCGGGGAGCTACTCGGTGCACGTCGAGGCCTCGTCGGGGTCCGAGACCGAGCGCTCGGATCCGGTCGAGATCACGGTGACCGGGGCTACCCCGGACGCAGGTGACCAGGGCGCCGAGGTGGCGACCGAGGAGGAGCCCGATCCTCCGGGCGCACCCTGGGGCCTGCTGCTCTTCGCGCTCGTCTTCGCGGCCCTGGGAGTCTTTGCAGTTACTAGTACGATTAGAAAATGAGCAAGGCGACGACGGTTGAGGAGCAGGTCAACGAGGCTCTCGAGCTCATCCGTCCTGCCATACAGATGGACGGGGGAGACATTCAGCTCGA
>JBOGWU010000163.1:0-4587 GCA_050693935.1 Actinomycetota bacterium
GACAACGATTTCTGCTGGACGGTCGAGGGCGAGCTTGTATTTCTTGCGCCGCTGCAGTGTGAGCCCGGAAGCGTCGACGACGAGTGTGGCTGTCGGCGCGCGATGGCAGGCATGGTGAGCCATCACGCGACCACGACGATCAGAGTGGCCCACAGGGACGAACTGAACCCGGATTTGTACTTCAAGTTGGTTTCGGAGGCGCTCAGGGACCAGGGGTACGTCCCGGAAGAGTCGATGACGAAGCCGGACGTGGACGAGTGGCTACACGACCTTACCGATGAGCTCATATTCCTGGGCCGAACCTTCGAAGCGGGAACAGTCCTCGAACGACGTGGCGATTTCATCGGCGTGAGACGCCGTGGGGGCAGAATAAAGGCCGACACCGGGACGGGCGGTTGAGCGGCTGGCTTTCGATTTCTCCTCGGGCCCGAAAGAGAAGTGTCACAGCGCCTCGCTAGCGTGTGGTTAGAGCAAGACGGGGAGGCCGGAGCTAAGAAAGAGGAGGCGTCATGAGGATCGATTGCACCCAATGTGAGATGTACCAGAGCGAGCACTGCGAGGACTGCCTCGTAACCGCGGTGCTGCACCCGCAGGCGGGGCCAGTCGAGATCGACGAGGAGCTCGATCCGCCACTGCAGCAACTGGCCGGAGTGGGGCTGATTCCAGTGTTGAAGTTCAGGCCGAGACGGCACCCCAACCCACCCCGGCCCGACCGAGAGTCGAGCGCGGAGGCCGGCTGAACGGAAGCGGCGGGAGCGCCGTCTCGGCTGAACGCACCTGCGATGGGAACGCTGAGGCCGGACTAGCGGGTGACCGCTGGATGGCGCATTTAGGCTGCTCGAGTGAGCAGCTCGCGAGCAGTGATTCTGATCTGTGTCCTAACGCTGGTAGGGACGGGAATCGTGGCGTGGGCCTCGCGTGCCCCATCCTCGTTGCGAGACGCCGAGACACCGCCCGGTGCCACCGACCCCACGCTCGGCGCTCGTTTCAGCGACGAGCAGGTGGCCCGCGGCGAGGCGCTGAGACATCCCGGATACCTCAGCTTCGCGGTGACGACGGTGCTGCAACTCGCAACGCTGCTGATCCTGGCGCGGGGCCCCATGGGCAAGCTCTTGGGGGTGCTCGAGCGAATCCCCGGCGGCTGGCCGGTGCGGGCACTGCTGGCGGGGGTGTCCCTGGCGCTCATCCTGTTTCTCCTGGGGCTGCCGATCGGTTACGTGCGCGGCTACGTCGTCCAGCACGACTGGGGCCTGTCCACTCAGGATCTCGGCGGGTGGTTGTCCGACCAGCTCCGAGGCCTGCTGGTGACCTCCGTGACGCTGGCGGTGGCCGCGGTCGCGTTCTTCGGAGTGGTGCGGTGGCGTCCGGGGACCTGGTGGTTATGGGGGTGGGGGGTGTTCACGGCGTTGACGGTCGTGCTGGTCTATCTCTATCCGGTGCTGATCGCGCCCCTGTTCTTCAAGTTCACCCCACTCGAGGACCAAACCCTTGCGAACGAGATCAAGGCGCTCGCACAGGAAGCCGGCATCGATGTCGACGAAGTCCTGGTGGCCGACGCGAGCCGCAGGACTACCGCCGAGAACGCTTACGTCGCCGGGTTCGGCTCGACGAGGCAGGTGGTGGTGTACGACACGCTGCTGGCCGGGGGAGGCGAGGCCGAGACGCTCTTCGTGGTGGCGCACGAGTTGGGCCACACCAAGGAGAATCACGTGCTCAAGAACATCGCCCTGGCGAGCCTGGGGCTGTTGGTGTCCTTCGCCCTGCTCGGCTGGTTGGGTCGAAACGCGTCGCTGTGGGAATGGGCCGGAGCCGAGGGGGTGGGTGACCTCAGGGCCCTGCCCCTGCTTGCGGCCTTCGCGCTGACGATGGGCATCGTCCTCCTCCCTGCCGAGAACACCGTCTCCAGAAGCTTCGAGCGCCGGGCCGATGACTGGGCCATTTCTCTGACCGGCGACGCAGACACCGGAGTGCGCGCCTTTAGGCGCCTGGCCTTCGCCAATATCGCCGACCTGCAGCCGCCCCCCGTCGCGGTGTGGGCCCTGTTCTCCCACCCCCCGATTCCCGAGCGGATCGAATTTTTCTTGGAACGCGAGAAGGACACGTCCTAGACTCGGGGAACGAAACTTGAATAATCGGTCAGTTTCACGAGGGGACGGGGCCATGCCTGCAACGACGATCATCGGTCGATTCCACGAGCGCGTCCGTACCCATCCCGAAAAGGTGGCTCTTCGTTACAAGCGGGACGGAGTCTGGCACGACATCACGTGGCGTGGCTATGGCGATTCGGTGCGCAAGATGGGCAAGGGCCTTCACGCGCTCGGCTTCAAGGCCACCGACAAGATGGCGTTGCTATCGGGCAACCGGATCGAGTGGCACTTCGCCGACATCGGTTGCCTGAGCATCGGGGGCGCCACCGCCCCCGTCTACACGACCAACTCTCCGGAGCAGGTCGCCTACATCGTGGGCCACTCCGACTCGAAGGTTGCATGCGTCGAGAACATCGAGCAGCTCGAGAAGATCCTGAAGGTGCGCTCTGAGCTGCCCAACCTCACCAAGGTGATCGTGTTCGACGGCTACGACGGCTCGGCCGACAAGGAACTCGTGATGGGCTGGCACGACTTCCTGGCTCTGGCGGACGGAGTCGACGATTCCGTGTACGAGGAGGCCACCAACCAGGTCAAGCCCGAGGATCTCGCCACCTTCGTCTACACCTCAGGAACGACCGGCCCGCCCAAGGCCGTAATGCTGAGCCACGCCAACATCTGGTGGACCGCCACTCACTCCGAGCAGCACATTCCGATCGGCGATGCGGAGGGCGGCCGCGCCCTCAGCTACCTGCCGCTCAGCCACATCGCCGAGCGGATGATCAGTCACCTTCTCCAGGTCTACTACGGCACGCAGACCTGGTTCGGGGGCGGGGTCCCGACGCTGATCGAAGACCTGAAGGAGTGCAAGCCCACCTACTTCTTCGCGGTGCCGCGCGTTTGGGAGAAGTTCTACGCAGGCGTCCAGGGCAAGATGGCCGCCGCCGATCCCGACGACCGCAAGACCAAGGTCGCTAAGAAAGCGATCGAGGTGGGCCGCCAGGTCGCTGAGCTAGAGCAGGAGGCCGTGAGGCAGGGCGGCAAGATGGCCGATGCCAGGGTGCCGCTCGGACTCAAGCTTCAGCACGTGGTGCTCGACAAGCTGGCGCTCGGCAAAGTGCGGGCGGCGTTCGGGCTCGAGGAATGCAAGTTGGCGTTGAGTGCGGCGGCTCCTCTCGCGGCCGAGCTCATCTGGTTCTTCCACTCCGTCGGCATCAAGATCACCGAGGGCTACGGGCAGAGCGAGGACAACGGACCCACGACATGGAACCCGCCGGATGCGGTGCTCATCGGTTCGGTCGGAAGCGCTCTCCCGGGGCTCGAGGTCAAGATCGCCGACGACGGCGAGATTCTCGCCCGCGGCGGCAACGTGATGATGGGCTACTACAAGAACGATGAGGCCACCAAGGAGGCGGTCGACGAAGACGCATGGCTGCATTCGGGCGACGTCGGCGAGTTCAACGAGCACGGTTACCTCAAGATCACCGACCGCAAGAAGGACATCATCATCACGGCGGGCGGCAAGAACATCGCCCCGCAGGAGATCGAGAACCGGCTCAAGTTCAACGGCCTGATCAGCCAGGTAGTGGTCATCGGCGATCGCCGGCCCTTCCTGTCGGCGCTGATCACACTCGACGAGGAGAAAGTCCCTGGGTTCGCCAAGGAGCACGGAATCGAGGGCGACGTGGCCGCCGTCTGCCGTCACGAGCGCACGATCAAGGAGATTCAGGGGGCGGTCGACGAGCTCAACGCAGGACTCGCCAAGGTCGAGGGCATCAAGAAGTTCCGCATCCTCGAGCGCGACTTCCTGCAGGAGGAGAATGAGATCACCCCTACTCTCAAGGTGAAGCGGCGCACGATCAACGACCTCTACGGAGACGTCATCGAGGACATGTACCTCAACGACTCCCCGCAGTCGGCATCGGCGGGCGCGCCGGTGCGAAGGTAGGCACAGCCGGGGGAGGGTAAGGGCCGCGCGCGGCGTATCCTTGACGGATCTACTGCGGCTACCTGTCAAGGAGGCGACAGTGTCGGTTCACCAGCGCAACAAGCGCGTCACGGTGCGCGATGTCCAGGGGTTCAAGGACAAGGGCGAGCGGTTCCCCGTGCTCACCTGCTACGACGCACTCTCGGCCCACATCCTCGAAGAGGCGGGCATCCCGGTCCTCTTGGTGGGGGACAGCCTTGGCATGGTGATGCTGGGCTACGACTCGACGGTTCCGGTGACGATGGACGAGATGCTCCATCACACCCGCGCCGTGTCCAGGGGAGCGGCTACCGCGATGGTCGTCGGAGACATGCCGTTCATGAGCTTCCAGGGCGATGCCGACGAGGCGGTTGTCAACGCGGGGCGCTTCCTCAAAGAGGCCGGCGCTCACGCGGTGAAGCTCGAGGGAGGGGGCCGGATCGCCGACGTCGTCGAGCGCATGACCTCGAGTGGGATCCCGGTCATGGCCCACCTCGGCCTGACTCCGCAATCGGTAAACCAACTCGGGGGCTTCCG
>JBOGWU010000164.1:0-15225 GCA_050693935.1 Actinomycetota bacterium
CGAGTTGGTAGGCCATGAGCATGACCGACCCGATCTCCGACATGCTGGCTCGGATCCGCAACGCGTCGCGGGCCGCTCACAACGATGTGCTGATCCCCGCCTCAAAGATCAAGGAGAGCATCGCCAAGATCCTGGTCGAGGAGGGCTACGTCGACGCGTACGAGCGCGTCACCGACGGTAGCCATCCGGCGATCAAGGTTCGTCTGCGCTACTCCGAGGAGCGCCAGTCTGCAATCTCCGGCATTAGGCGTATTAGCAAGCCCGGCAGGCGCGTGTACCGCGGCGCAGGCGAGTTGCCGCGCGTGCTCGGCGGCCTGGGAGTGGCGATTATCTCGACCTCGCAGGGCGTTATGACCGACAAGCAGGCACGTCGCAGCCGCGTCGGCGGCGAAGTGCTCGCCTACGTCTGGTAGTCGAGGAAGGTAGAAGAGATGTCTCGTATTGGACAAGCACCGGTGCCGGTCCCCGAAGGGGTAAACGTCAGCATCGTCGGACGTAACGTGACGATCAACGGTCCCCGAGGCGAACTTCAGCGCGCTCTCCCCGAGAAGATCGAGGTCAGTCACTCGGATGGCGAGCTGCTGGTGACGCGTACTACGGAGCAGCGCGAGGTTCGCGCCCTGCACGGGTTGGTTCGCAGCTTGCTCAACAACATGGTCGTGGGCGTGACGCAGGGCTACGAGAAGCGCCTCGAGATCTCCGGCGTCGGCTATCGTGCCAGCAAGCAGGGAAACGACCTCGAATTCCTGGTCGGCTTCTCGCACCCCGTTCGCAAGCCCGCGCCCGCAGGCATCGAGTTCGAGGTGCCGACTCCCACGAAGATCACGGTGAGAGGGATCGACAAGGAGCTGGTCGGCCAGGTTGCTGCCGAGATCCGTTCGATCCGCAAGCCCGAGCCCTACAAGGGCAAGGGCATCCGTTACGAGGGAGAACGAATTCGTCGCAAGGCCGGTAAGGCCGCCAAGGCAGCGGGTTAAGAGGGCGATATGAACTCGAAGAAGAAGGTATTGGGGCGCAAGCGCCGTCACAACCGGGTGCGCAAGAAGATCACGGGCTACCCTGACCGGCCGCGCCTCGCGGTCTACCGGTCGAACCGGCACATGTACGCGCAGGTGATTGACGATTTCGCCGGTCGTACGCTCGTCGCCGCATCGACGCTCAAGGACGCGGGGGCGAACGATGATCGCATCGATGCGGCCAAGGCAGTCGGCGAGGCCATAGCCGGCAAAGCAAAGGACGCAGGAATCACCACGGTGACCTTCGATCGAGGAGGGTTTCGCTTTCACGGCCGGGTCAAGGCGGTCGCCGAGGGCGCCCGCGCGGGCGGACTCGAGTTCTAGTGCTCAGGAAAGAGGCGTAGATGAGACGACCAGGTGGAGGCGGAGGCCGCGGCCGAGGCCGTGATGACGACCGGACGCAGTACGAAGAGCGGGTGGTCTCGATCAACCGCGTCGCCAAAGTGGTCAAGGGCGGGCGTCGCTTCTCCTTCACCGCGCTCGTGGTGGTCGGCGACGGCGCCGGTCAGGTCGGCGTCGGATACGGCAAAGCACGCGAGGTCCCCGCTGCCATCCAAAAGGGCATCGAGGAAGCGAAGCGGACCTTCTTCAGAGTGCCCATGGTGGGAGCGACCATCGTCCACGAGATCATCGGCGAGGACTCTGGCGGCGTCGTGCTGCTGAAGCCGGCTTCGCCGGGTACGGGCGTAATCGCCGGTGGCCCCGTGCGCGCGGTGGTGGAGTGCGCCGGCATCCGCGACATCCTGTCGAAGTCGCTCGGGTCCGACAATGCGATCAACATCGTGCATGCAACCGTGAAGGCCCTCCAGAACATCGAGACACCCGAGACGGTTGCCAAGCGGCGCGGGAAGACGCCCGAAGAGGTTGCTCCCGCCTACCTGTTGCGCGATGCGACACCCGCCTCGGCCGGTAAATAGCGGATAGGTAGAGGTACAGATGGCGAAACTGAAAGTGACTCAGATCCGTTCGGCCCGAGACAAGGGCAGCAAGCAGCGCGGCACGATTCGAGCGCTGGGAATGAAGCGCGTGGGCCACTCGGTAATCCACGAGGACAGGCCCGAGATCAGGGGCATGATCACCGCGGTGAGCCACCTGGTGACCGTCGAGGAGACGAAATGAAGCCACACGAACTGAAATCTCCGCCGGGCGCCCGCAAGGCGTCGATGCGCAAGGGGCGCGGAGAAGCTGCGGGCAAGGGAAAGACGGCCGGTCGCGGAACCAAGGGCAGCAGGGCTCGCGGCGAGGTCCACATCTTCTTCGAGGGTGGTCAGATGCCTCTCGCGAGACGCACTCCGAAGCTCAAGGGCTTCACTCCTCCGAAGCGGAGGATCTTCGGCGCGGTGAACGTCGGCAGGTTGGACGAGCTCGATGGCAACGAGTTCGGTCCCGACGACCTGCACGCGGCGGGAGTCGTGCACAAGCGTGACAAGCTGATCAAGGTGCTTGGGAATGGCGAGATCAGCCGAGCGATAACGATTCGCGCCCATGCCGCCAGCGAGGCGGCGAAGAGCAAGATCGAGGCTGCGGGCGGGTCGATCGAGATCATCGACGAGTTCGCGGATCGCAAGAACACAAAAAGCCGTAGCAAGAAGGGAAGCAAGTGAGCCTCCTAAAGGCTTTCGCCAACGCGTTTCGGGTCCCGGATCTGCGCAACAAGATCCTCTTCACCCTGACGATCATCGCCGTCTACCGGCTCGGCGCACACATCCCGACGCCGGGCATCGACGTCGAGGCCGCCCAGCAGATTGCCGCCGGTGGTTCTCCCGATGGCGTGTTCCAATTCATCAACCTGTTCTCGGGCGGGGCGCTTACGCAGATGGCAATCTTTGCGCTCGGCATCATGCCGTACATAACCGCCTCGATCATCATGCAGCTGTTGACGGTGGTGATCCCCAAGCTCGAAGCATGGTCCAAGGAGGGCGAGTCTGGAACCAAGAAGATCACCCAATGGACCCGCTATCTCACGGTGGTCCTCGCGGTGTTGCAGTCGACCGGTATCGCCTTCCTGTTCAACCGCGGCGCCGATCAGCTCGGCTTTCCGCCCGGCACGCAGCTCATACCCGAGTTCACCGCACCCCGGGTTGCGCTGATCGTCCTGTCTCTGACCGCCGGCACCGCCTTCATCATGTGGCTCGGAGAGCTCATCACCCAACGCGGTATCGGGAACGGAATGTCGATCCTGATCTTCGCTTCGATCGTGTCCACCCTGCCGGGTGAGTACTTTGCGATCTTCCAGCAGGAGTCTCTCGCGACCTTCATAGGCCTCGTTGCCATTGGAATCCTGATCATCGTCGGAATCGTCACGGTGGAGCAGGGCCAGCGACGGATACCCGTGCAATACGCCAAGCGGGTGGTCGGGCGCAGGATGTACGGAGGCACGTCGACCTACATTCCACTGAAGGTGAACCAGGCGGGTGTGATTCCGATCATCTTCGCTTCGAGCGTGCTCTACATCCCGACGTTGTTGCAGAACACGATCCAGAACCAGGGAGTCCAGAACTGGATCTCGAACAACATTCTGAACTCAGGTGCCATTACGCACATGTTCATCTACGGGTTGCTCGTCGTGTTCTTCACCTACTTCTACACGGCCATCACCTTCAACCCGGTTGATGTAGCCGACAACATGAAGAAGTACGGCGGGTTCGTCCCCGGCATTCGTCCGGGGCGGCAAACGGCTGAGTACCTCGACCGCATTCTGACGCGCATCACCCTGCCGGGCGCACTGTTCATTGCGGCCATCGCTCTGACCCCGAACATCTTCCTGGCCACCCAGGGCATCCAGCGACTACCGTTCGGGGGTACATCGATCCTGATCACTGTTGGCGTGACGCTCGAGACCATGAAGCAGATCGAGTCGCAGCTGATGATGCGCCATTACGAGGGCTTCCTCAAGTGATCACTCCGGTGCCTTACCTCGCCGAGGGCCTGCGAAAGCATCACGGGTAGGCATACGTGGAACTAGTCATCCTGGGCCCTCAGGGGGCCGGCAAGGGAACGCAGAGCGCGCGACTCATCGAGAAGTACGACATCCCCGACATCGCGACCGGGGACATCTTCAGGGCCGCAATGAGGGATCCGGACAACGAGCTCGGGGCGAAGGTGCGCGAATACGTGGACTCCGGCCGTCTCGTTCCCGACGAGCTGGTCATCAGGATCGTGCTCGGTCGTCTATCGGAGGACGATGCCAGGGATGGATTCCTGTTAGACGGCTTTCCGCGCAGCCGGGGGCAGGCGGAAGCGCTCGACGACTTCCTCGCCAAACAAGACCGGCCGCTCGACGGCGCGATTGTCGTCGAGGTTCCCGAGGAGGTTTCGTTGCGCCGCATTCTCGGGCGAAGGGTCTGCTCGCAGTGTGGCCGCACCTACTCGACCAGCATGCCTCCGAAGTCGAACTGGACCTGTGACGCTTGCGGGGGAGAGGTCGTCGGACGCATGGACGACCAGGAGGAAGTGACGGTGCGCGAGCGTCTCCGCAACTACAGGGAAACGACGGTCCCGCTAATGAAGTACTACGAGCAGCACGGGGTTCTAGTGAAGATCGACGGGACCAAGTCTCCAGACGAGGTCTTCACCGACATCGTCTCTGCGCTCTAGGAAAATCGAGGCCGCGAATGGTCGACAAGAAAACCGCAGAGAACATCGCCTCGATCAGGCGCGCGGGGAAGATCCTGACAGACGTGTTAGATCGGCTGGAAGAGTCGATTCGCCCGGGGATCACCACCGCCGAGCTCGACGCTCTGGCGGATCGGTCGATCACCGACGCTGGAGCCGCCCCGAGCTTCAAGGGCTATCGGGGATTTCCGTCGGCGATTTGCGCCTCACCCAACGACGTCATCGTCCACGGCATTCCGGGCTCGAACGCGCTCCAAGAGGGCGACATCGTCTCGATCGACGTAGGGGTGTTCCACGAGGGTTGGCACGCCGATTCGGCCTGGACCTTTCCCGTGGGCGATATCGACCCGGTCGCCGCCGAGTTGCTAAAGGTCACCGCGGCCAGCCTCGACGCGGCCATCGATCAATGCCGTCCCGGTAACCGGCTGGGAGACGTCGGGAACGCGGTCGAGACCATGGCCGAGGCTAGTGGTTTCTCGATCGTGAGGGAGTACGCAGGTCACGGGATCGGTCGTCAGCTCCATGAAGACCTCTGGGTGCCCAACTTCGGGCCCCCCGGGCGCAGGGAGCTGCTGGTCCCCGGTATGACCATGGCGATCGAGCCGATGGTCAACATCGGCGGTCCCGATACCAGGATGCTGGACGATGGTTGGACGGTCGTGACCGCCGACGGCTCGCTCTCCGCTCATTTCGAGCACACCGTTGCCATCACTCCGCAGGGGTGCGAGATCCTGACCCTGAGGAGCCCGAAATGACCGCCCTCTCACGGGAAGAAAAACTGGTAAAAGGGCGTTCGACCAGGGTAGATAGGTCTGCTATTCTTGGCGGCCGGTCCGGATCCGACTCGCGCGCTCTCAGGGGTGCGCGTTGCAATGTGCTCACCTTGGGTTCGGAAGTCCGCAATCGAACAACGTCAGTGGGGTCGTAAACGCGCGTGGCAAAGAAGAACAAGGAAAAGGGCTCGAGCTCAGCGAAGGAAGAGGGCATCCAGGTCGAGGGCACCGTCGGCGAGACGCTACCCAACGCGATGTTCAAGGTCAAGCTCGACAACGGCCACGAGGTCCTCGCCCACATCTCCGGGAAGATGCGCATGCACTACATCCGCATTCTCCCCGGGGACAAAGTACTGGTGGAGTTGAGCCCCTACGACCTCACGCGCGGTCGTGTGGTGTTTCGCTACAGATGATCGGGAGTCATAGATGAAGGTTCGTCCGAGCGTCAAGAAGATCTGCGACAAGTGCAAAGTGATCCGTCGCCGTGGCCGTGTCATGGTCATCTGCGATAACCCCCGACACAAGCAACGCCAGGGCTAAGGAGTTCTTCAATGGCACGTATAGCCGGAGTCGACATCCCCAGGGACAAGCGCCTCGAGATTTCCCTCACTTATATCTTTGGAATCGGACCCGCCAAGGCTTTCGAGACCTGTGTCGGTGCGAAGGTCGATCCGAGCACGCGCGTGCGCGACCTGACCGACGAGGAAGTCGTCCGTCTGCGCGAGTGGATCGGCGACAACTACAGCGTCGAGGGTGACCTCCGCCGCGCCACCAATCAGAACATCAAGCGCAAGGTGGAAATTGGCGCCTACCAGGGTCTTCGGCACCGGCGCGGTCTTCCGGTCCACGGGCAGCGGACGCACACCAACGCTCGCACACGTAAGGGCCGCAAATCTGCTGTCGCCGGCAAGAAGAAGGCCGTCAAGAAGTAACCACTTTCTAACCAGAGGGCAAAGGGAGACAGAGCTTGGCAGCTCCAAAGAAAAAGACGAGGTCTCGTCGTAAAGAGAAGAAGAATGTCGTTCACGGCGTCGCTCATATCAAGGCGACGTTCAATAACACGATCATTTCGATCACCGATCCCGATGGGAACGTGTTGTCGTGGGCGTCAGCCGGCAACGTCGGTTTGAAGGGCTCGCGTAAGTCCACTCCCTTTGCCGCGCAACTTGCCGCCGAGGCCGCGTCGCGCCGCGCTCAGGAGCACGGAGTACGTCGCGTCGACGTTTTGGTCAAGGGACCAGGCTCCGGTCGTGAGACGGCGATTCGCTCGCTTCAGGCGACCGGTTTAGAGGTGATCGGCATCAAGGATGTGACGCCGGTTCCGCACAACGGATGCCGTCCTCGCAAGAGGCGGAGGGTTTAGGTGGCGCGCTACACGGGACCGGTTTGCAAGCTCTGCAGGCGCGAGAAGACCAAGCTTTTTCTCAAGGGGACGCGTTGCGAGAGCCCCAAGTGCCCCATCGAGAAGGGCCGCCCGCCTCCCGGCGAGCACGGGCGCGGCCGGGTTCGTGAGAGCGAGTACCTTCTCCAGCTCAGGGAGAAGCAGAAGGCCAAGCGTTTCTACGGGATGCTCGAGAAGCAGTTCCGCGGCTACTACACCGAGGCAGCCCGATCAAAGGGCGTCACTGGTGAGGAGCTCATGAGGATCTGTGAGTCTCGCCTGGATAACGTGGTCTACAGGTCCGGGCTGGCCATGAACCGTTCGATGGGACGCCAGCTCGTGACCCACGGCCACTTCGAGGTCAACGGCCGCAAGGTCAACATCCCGTCCTTCCGGGTCAAGCCGGGGGACGTCGTCGAGGTCCGCGGCCGCTCCAGGAGCATCGGCCGCATCGTGGAGAACGCGTCCTATGCAGCTGGCCGAGTGATTCCCGACTGGCTGGCATCGGACCTAAAGCAATTGAAGGTCGAAGTGCGTGCCCTGCCTGAGCGTGACCAGATCGACGCCCCGGTCCAGGAGCAGCTCATCGTCGAGTACTACTCGAAGTAGGAAAGCGATCGTCTCGGCGATCACAGAGAGGAAGTTTATGAACCTTTTGATTGTCCAGCGCCCGCAGATCTCCGAAGAGGAGATTTCCGATGTGCGCAGCAAGTTCGTCATCGAGCCGCTCGAGCCCGGTTTCGGCTACACGCTCGGGAACTCGCTGCGCCGGACGTTGCTCTCCTCCATTCCTGGGGCTGCAATCACGCAGATCAAGATCGACGGAGTACTGCACGAGTTCACGTCCATTGAGGGTGTGACTGAAGACGTCACCGACGTCGTGCTCAATCTCAAAGAGCTCGTGATTCGCAGCGATATCGAGGAGCCAACGCGCGTATACCTAAGGGCGTCGGGTCCCTCCGATGTGACCGCCGTCGACATCGAGCTGCCGGCCGGCATCGAGCTCCTCAACCAGGATCACCGCATCGCGACACTCAATAAAAACGCCAAGCTTTCGATGGAGCTCATCATCGAGCAGGGTCGCGGCTACGTCGCGGCATCGACTTCGAAGGAACAGCCAATCGGCAACATCCCGATCGATGCGATCTTCTCACCCGTGCGGCGCGTAACCTACGAGGTCGAGCCCACGCGCGTCGAGCAGATGACCAACTACGACCGGCTCATCCTCGATGTCGAGACCGATGGATCGATTCAGCCGGCCGAGGCATTGTCGGCAGCAGGCTCGACTCTCGTCGAGCTATTTCAGCTGTTCGCCGGTATGGGCGAGGGCGCCGGCGGTCTGGTGCTCGGCCCCGAGCCGGGCGAGGACGAGGTGTCAGGGGTGCTCGCCCAGCCGATCGAGGACCTCGATCTCACGGTTCGCTCCTACAACTGTCTGAAGCGAGAGGGCGTGACCACGGTGGGCGAACTCATCGAGAAGACCGAAGAGGACCTTCTCGAGATCCGCAACTTCGGACAGAAGTCAATCGACGAGGTCAAGGCTAAGCTCGAGGAGTTGTCCCTGTCTCTCCGGAAGAAGGAATTCTAAGGATCATGCCGCAGCCGAAGAGGGGATATACGCTCGGCTCCAATCCGTCGCACCAACGGCTGATGCTTCGCACGATGGCAGCGTCTCTGTTCGAGCACGAGCGGATCAGAACCACAGAGGCCAAGGCCAAGGCGCTGCGCCCGTACGCAGAGCGGTTGATCACCAAGGCGAAGAAGGGCACTGTGCATCACCGCCGTCAGGTCCTTAGCGACATCGAGGATCGCGCCATCGTCCACAAGCTCTTTGACGACATCGGTCCTCGCTTCGCCGAGCGAAACGGTGGCTACACGCGCATCCTCAAGCTGGGGCACCGCTCCGGTGACGGCGCACCGATGGCCCTGATCGAATTGGTGCAGGGCTCCTCGGCCACGACCGTCGAGTCCTCTCAGTCGACTGGACGGCGTCGCGGGCTGCGACGCCCGCGCCGCCCTGTCGAGGAAGCAGCACCGGCGGGTACGGCGACCGACACCGAAGAGGAAGACTCCGTCGAGACCGAAGCCGTCGCCGACGACGAGCAGGTCGCGTCCGAGGAGATTGCCGAGGACGCTTCCGACGATTCAGGCGACGACTCCGACGATGACTCTGGCGACGACTCATCTTCGGACGAGGCCGCCGAGAAGAACTGAACCTCAGGCTCGACGTCGCCTACAACGGTGCACCCTTTCACGGGTTCGCCCGGCAGAACGAGGTGCGCACCGTCCAGGGGGATCTCGAGCGGGCGCTTCAACGAGTGTTTGGACGTGAGCTGCACTCAACCTGTGCCGGTCGTACGGATGCGGGTGTGCATGCCGCTGGCCAGGTGGTGTCCGTTCCCGATGTCCCGTCCGGCGCGGACCTCGAGAGAGCGAAGCTCTCGCTCAACGGGATGCTCGGGCCCGCCATCTCGGTGTCCCGCATTAACCACGTGGATGACGATTTCTCGGCCCGCTTCTCGGCCCGATCGCGCCTGTACATTTACTCGCTCCTCGAAAGTGAGGTCCCTGATCCCTTCCTCGCCGCGACCACCCTCTGGCACCGGCGACCGCTCGATCTCGAGGCTATGAACGAGGCCGCCGGGCACCTCGTGGGTTCGCACGACTTCTCCTCGTTCGGGCGTGTCGAGGAGGGAGCGACCGCTGAACGCACCCTCTTCGAGCTGCGCTGCAAGCGAGACGGCAAGCTCATCAGAATCCGAGCCCGCGCCAACGCCTTCATTCAGCAGATGGTGCGCTCGTTGGTGGGAACGCTCGTGTACGTGGGCGAGGGAAGAAGGTCTCCCGACGAGATGCCCTCGACCCTGAAGGCCCGGGACCGAGCCACCGGAGGCCCCGTCGCGCCCCCGCACGGCCTCTGCCTGGTGTCCGTGGAGTACGACGACGACTGGAGCGGCCCGGGGACGGGCTAGAGGTTCACCAGAACTTCAAAGGCAGCAAGGGGACGAGTTGGGAGTGGTTCGTGCCCGCGCGAAGGGCCGATTGGGGTGCGCCTGACGTCAAACGGCAGCCAAGGGACGAGTTGGGGTGTGGCCGGCTCCCCGCGAAGGGCCGATTCGACCTTCGGTAGGCCTTTGTAATCTGGCTACCGTTGGGCGGTACCCATGTTGCAGAAGGGGTCGCCGCCCCACCGAGTGGGCCCTCCCAGGGCCTCACGGCTCGAATTTCCCCCTTCGCTGCCGGTTTTGCCTTTTGGTTTTGCCTATTTGACCTGCGCAAACGGTCGCGGCTATCCTCACTTGTCCCGCTACCCGCGTCGCTTAATTGAAGCGCGCGCATCAGGAGATCAGAAAGCATGAAGACCCACTCAACCAAGCCGTCAGAGATCACTCGCGAATGGCATCTCGTCGACGCCGATGGAGTGGTGCTGGGCCGGCTCGCGTCCGAGGTCGCGAAGCTGTTGCGCGGCAAGCACAAGCCGTATTTCGCTCCGCATCTCGATTGTGGTGATCACGTGGTGGTGACCAACGCCTCAAAGGTTCTGATGACCGGAGACAAGTTGCTCGCCAAGAAGTACTACCGCCACTCAGGCTATCCGGGTGGGCTCAAGGAAGTGCCCTATGACAAGCTCATGACCACCCGGCCGGAGCTAGCGGTGGAAAGGGCGGTCAAAGGCATGTTGCCGTCCAACCGGCTGGGACGGGCGATGGCTAAGAAGCTCAAGGTCTATGCGGGGCCCGAGCATCCGCACGCAGCGCAGAACCCTAAGGTGCTCGACCTGAAGAAGATCGCCGCTCCGCACGACCCCGAGCAGGCGCACACGATCGAGGAGGTTGCAGGTGCCTGAGGCACTCACTAAGGCCACGGGCCGCCGCAAAGAGTCTGTGTGCAGAGTTCGGTTCATGGCCGGCGCCGGTAAGTGGTCGATCAACGGTCGCCCATTCGAGGACTACTTCGCTTCACCTACACACCGCATGATCATCACCGAGCCCCTGCGGATTACCAACACCGAGGGTCGCTATGACATCATCGCCAAGGTCGAGGGCGGGGGCACCTCTGGTCAGGCCGGAGCGCTGCGTCACGCGATAGCGCGCTCGCTCGTCGAGTTGGACCCGGATCTGCGTGGCGTTCTCAAGAAGGCGGGCTTCCTGACGCGTGACGCACGCGAGAAGGAGCGACGCAAGTACGGGCTGAAGAAGGCCCGCAAGGCGCCGCAGTACTCGAAGCGTTAATTCCGACAGCTACCGCTAGCGCGCCCCAAGGTTCTCCAAGGCCGGTATGCCACAATCGCGTGGTAGCGCGCCCGTTTTAACCCGAAATGTGACGGCTCGAAACCAGCTTTTCTCGCGCTCACGGCAGGGATTCGAGGGTGCGGAAGCGAACCCTGGGGGACGGACCGGGACGGACCGTGACGAAAGTGTAGCTCTCCGATTCCGGTGGTAGATACCGCGAGCAGGGTGGACATGGGGAGCTCGCAGCTAAGAGGGGACGTTCTTAGTGGCAACCCGAGTGGCGGGGCGAAAGCCCGCTCGGATATTCCAGAGTCGATTCTTCAAATTGATCGCAGAGGCCGGTCAGATGTTCTCGATCGGTCTCGAGTCATTGCATGTCTCGTTCCGTCGTCCCTGGCCGCGAGCCGAGTTCGTCGATCAGGTCTGGTTCCTAGTCAAGGTCACAACCATCCCGACGATCCTGGTGTCGATCCCGTTCGGGATGATCATCTCCCTGCACGTCGGCTCCTTCCTAACCGAGCTCGGATCTGAGGCCCACATCGGAGCGGCGATGGTGTTGGCGGTGGTGCGTGAAGAAGCCCCGGTGGTTACAGCCCTTCTGATAGCGGGGGCCGGCGGATCGGCCATGTGCGCGGACCTCGGATCGCGTCGCATCCGTGACGAGATCGATGCAATGCAGGTCCTCGGCATCGACCCGGTCCAGCGTCTGATCATGCCGCGGCTGATCGCCGCGGCCCTCGTCGCGTTGTTGCTCGATGCCGTGGTTTCGGTTGCTGGAATCGCCGGCGGTTGGTTCTTTGCGGTGATCGTGCAGCACGGAACATCGTCGAGTTATTTCTCTTCATTCAACGAACTCAGTCAGATCGCCGACCTTTGGATTGCATTACTCAAAGCCGTTCTATTTGGCTACGTGGCCGGGATGGTGGCGTGCTACAAGGGGTACTTCGTGCGAGGCGGTCCCAAGGGTGTCGGCGATGCGGTCAACCAGTCGGTGGTCATCACCTTTCTGTTGCTGTTCTTCATGAACTTCGTACTGACGGCGGTGTACTTCAACTTCGTCCCGCAAAAGATCTGAGGTTGCGATGGCCACTCGTGTAGCACGTAGACCGAACATCGCAGGCAGAGCCGTCCGCCGAGCCTCCTCTCCCTTCGAAGAGGGTGTGGACCAGGCGAAGTTCTACGTCCGCTGTTTCCGGTCGCTTCCTCCGGCTCTGAAGTACCGGGGACTAATCCTCAACCTGATCTCGGATATCACCATCGGGGTCGGCGCGATCCTGTTCGGGGCCGGCATGTTCTTTGTCATCTTCTCCATGGCGTTCTTCACCGGAACCCAGGTTGGTCTCGAGGGTTTCCAGGGTCTCCAGCAGATCGGGGCCGAGGCTTTCGTCGGCTTGATCTCGTCGTTCGCCAACACGCGCGAGATCACCCCGTTGGTCGCAGGAGTGGCCCTGGCGGCGCAGGTGGGTGCCGGCTACACGGCCGAGTTGGGCGCGGCTCGCATCTCCGAGGAGATCGACGCTCTCGAGGTCATGGCTGTGCCGTCGATGGTCTACATGGTGGCGACGCGCATCTGGGCGGCTCTAATCACGATGATCCCGCTTTACCTCGCGGCCTTGTTCTCGTCGTTCCTCGCCACTCAGGCAATCGTCACCAAGTTCTTCGAATTGAGCTCGGGAACCTATACGCATTACTTCCAGCTGTTCCTGCCTGCCACCGACATTTTCTACAGCCTTGTAAAGGCCATCATCTTCGCCGTGGTGGTCACGCTCATCCACTGCTACTACGGCTACAACGCATCGGGCGGCCCCGCCGGCGTGGGCATCGCCACCGGCAAGGCGATTCGCATGTCGATCGTCACCATCGTCATCCTGAACCTGTTCCTCTCGCTGCTCATGTGGGGCGGCGGCGACACGATTGCGATCGCTGGATGACCAAGCGACTGCTGACCATCGGCATCGGTAGCCTGCTCACGGCGCTGCTCGTCGCGGGAATCTGGTTTTCGGTGCGGGCCGCGTACGGAGCGTTCGACAACGCGTACTACGTGACGGTCGACATCGACCGGGCCGGGCAACAGATGAAGCCGGGGCTCGACGTGCGCGTCAAGGGCGTCGAGGTCGGCAAGATCTCCAGGATCGATCTGGTCGATCGCCGGGCGCGACTGCAACTGAAGATCCTCAACCAGTACAGGATTCCCGAGGACGCCGAGGCGGTGGTGTCGCTCAAGACCCCACTCGGGGCCAAGTACGTGGACCTGCGCTTCCCCGCAGACACCGACGGTCCCTATCTGGCCAACGGCGATGTGATCTCCAACGCGCACATCGGACCCGAGCTCGAGGATCTGCTGGCCGACGGTACCTCGGTCATCGAGGCCGTCAATCCTGACGACGCCGCGACCGTCATCAGCGAGCTCGCCGAGGGAGTCAGAGGCAACAGCGATTACATTGCCAGGGGTCTCGACGCCAACAGCGAGCTCGCCGAACTCTTTGCTCGAACTCTCGATCCGCAGCTCGAAGCGCTCGAGGACTTCGACACCTTGTTTGGGGTGCTCAAGGCGAAGGGCATCGACCTCAACCTGCTGGCGGACGCAATCAACGAGGGCGCGCCGGTGTACGCATCACAGGAGGCACAGGACAATCTCGACCGTGCCCTCAGGGCCTTACAGCCGTTCTCTGAGGATCTCGCCGATCTCTTGATCCTGCAGCGCGATGACTTCCGACGCATGCACAACGAGGGCGACAAGGTACTTCAGACGATCGCCGACCGCCCGGAGGGTCTCAAGGACCTCGTGCATGGTCTCTACCGTTACGTCTTCAAACTCGGCCATCCCATCGGTGTCGATTTCATGTTGTCCGACGGCAGCGCGGGAGCGGGCTTCACCGCGTTCATCGGCGGCAACACCCAGGAGGAAGAGGAGAAGCAGATCTGTGCGGTGTTTCCCCTCGAGGTCCAGGATCTCGTTCCGGTTTGTCAGGAGCGCGGCCGGTGAGGACCTCCAAGGTGATGCTCCTCAAGGTGGCCGTGTTCACCGTCATTTGCGTCATCTTTACCGTCGCGCTCGGTGTGAAGCTTGCTAACTCCAGACTGTTCGCCGACACCTACGAGATGAAGGCCGAGTTCGAGGACGCGACGGGAGTCCTTGTGGGTGACGCGGTGAAGATCGCAGGTGTCGACGTGGGCAGAGTCACCGGCACCGAGATCAAGGGCGGCAGGGCCCTCCTCACTTTCTCGCTGGATGAGGACATCACGCTTCCGCGCGACACCGAGGTGAGCATCCGCTGGCGCAATGTGCTTGGCCAGCGCTTCGTCTATGTCTTCCCCGGCGAAGAGGATTCGGCCTGGGAGGAAGACGACACGATCCCGGTGAGCCAGACCAATGACGTGGCCGACATAGGAGAGTTCCTGAATCGCGTAGGACCGATTCTCAAGGCGATCGATCCCGAGCAGGCCAACGCGTTCCTGGACGCGATGAACACTGCGCTACAGAACAACGAGCGCAATGTACGGGCGTTGCTGGACGCCGTGTCGAGCCTCGCGGGGGATCTAAGCGAGCGAGACGACGAGATAGCCAGCCTTATCCGCAACGCCGACACCATCATGGAGGCGTTCGCGAGCCAGGACGACGAGATCCGGAACATACTCGACGACCTCGACAACGTGTCCGGTGTGCTGGCGCGTCGCACCGATGACGTTAATGCGCTCGTAACCAATTTCGCAGACGTCCAGGAGCAACTCGACGAGTTGCTGAAAACCAGTGGCTCGAACATCGACGACACCATCGGCTCGCTCGAGACGGTTGCCACCACGCTGTCCGCCAACAAGAAGAATCTTGCACGCACTTTGGAGTCCACGCCGATGGGCGTAGCGAACTACTTCCAAACCTCGAGCTGGGGCGAGTGGTTCAACGTTCGCATAGTGGAGCTCGTGCTCCAGGACAACCAAGGTAACGACCTCGTTCGCCAGAAGGAGCTACCCAATCAACACGCCGACGAGGGCGGCGGCACCGACGGAGACGAGGGCGACGGCAACGACAACAGACAGGTGGATAGCGGTGACGGGTCCTCCGGTGAAGGATCCTCAGGCTCCGCCCCCTCGGAGAACATCGGATCCTTGCTCCGCTACACCCTGGCGGGTGATCGATAGATGAAACTCAGGGGCGCTCTGCACAAGTCGTTCCTCGAGCGAAATCAGAAGCTCATCGGCTTCCTCGG
>JBOGWU010000165.1:0-8417 GCA_050693935.1 Actinomycetota bacterium
CCCAGGCTCGCGGCGCAGTCCGAACAATTCCGCATCGGGGGCCTGCTGCGATTGCTGGACCTGGTGGGCAAGTCCATCACGGAGATGCGCAACGCCCCCAACCACCGCCTGTTTCTCGAGGTCGCGCTCGCGCGGGCGACTTCGCCAGAGACCGACTCGACCCCCGATGGGTTACTCGGACGGATCGAGCGCCTCGAACGGCGAATCGGCCTCGATGGGACGGCGGATGTAAAGGTTGCCGCTCCCGCACCGACCGTCAAGCCGGAGTCACAGGTGCGCGAGGACTCGGGTTCAACTCGTCCCGACCCCGAACCCGAGGTGCAGCCGGTGCCGGTCCCGGAGACGTCCGCGACCCAGCCGTCCTCGTCAACGGAACACCTCGGACTCGGTCACGTCAAAGACGCATGGTCGGCCACGATGAAAGAGGTCGCGCAGCGCAGCAAGCGAGTGCATGCGTTCCTCAATCCGTCGCGCCCGGTGTCTCTCGACGACGAGGGCTTGGTCGTCGAGGTTCAGTCCGGGTTTCACGCAACCCAAATGGCGAGCGAGGGCAATCGCTCCGTGCTCGCCGGTGCGATTCAGGCGGCGCTTGGCATCGAGCCCAAGCTCCGGTTCGCAGAACGTGGTGCTCCACCGGTGAGCGACGACGCGCGCGAACAGGCGGGAGACGTAGCTGCGACCCCGGCGCCCCCATCTGAAAATCCCAGTTCCTACGCCGATGCGGCGGAAGCCGAAGACGTGAACCACGATCCTGTGGAGCTGGTCAAGAAGGATCTGGGAGCCGAGGTAGTACGGGAGATCGACGAATAGAGTCTCACGCAGGGAGGGAACGAGCACTTGGGCAAGGACATGCAGCGCATGATGAAGCAGGCCCAGAAGATGGCCGCCGATATGGCCAAGGCACAGGAGTCGCTTGCCGAGATCGAGGTCGAGGGCAGCGCGGGTGGTGGGGCGGTCAAGGTCGTGGCCACCGGCGACCAGCAGGTCGTTTCGGTGACGGTGAGCGAAGACCTCTTTGAAGGCGAGCCCGATGCAGACGACCTCGAGATGCTTGGTGACACCGTGACCGCAGCGGTCAACGACGCGCTCGACAAAGCGCGCGAGGCGCAGGCCCAAGCTATGGGTCCGCTCGCCGGTGGACTCGGGGGGCTCGGCCTCCCGGGTATGTAGGGGCGGAAGCCTCACTTGTTTGCGGGCCCTCTCCAGAGGCTCATCGACGAGCTTGCGAAGTTGCCGGGCATAGGCCCGAAGAGCGCGCAACGGGTGGCGTTCTACATCCTCAAGATCCCGCCGATCGAGGCGCGCGCCCTGACCGACGCCGTCGTCGAAGTGAAAGAGAAGGTGCGTCTCTGCGAGCGCTGCTTCAATGTTTCGGATCGCGATTTGTGCGAGATCTGCAGAGACCCGCGCCGCGACTTCAGTGTCATCTGCGTGGTCCAAGAACCGCCTGACATCATCGCCGTGGAACGCACGCGCGAGTTCCGCGGTCTGTATCACGTACTGCAGGGTGCGATCAGCCCTATCGAGGGGATCGGGCCAGAGGATCTCCGGATCAAGGAGTTGCTCGGTCGAATCCACCGTCCTGCCGAGGGAGACGAGAGGATCGGCGAGGTCATCGTGGCGACCAACCCGAACACCGAGGGCGACGCGACCGCGATGTACCTCGACCGCCTCCTGTCGCCACTCGGGGTTCAGGTCACGCGCCTGGCCAGCGGGCTCCCGGTGGGAGGTGACCTCGAGTACGCCGACGAGGTGACCCTGGGCCGCGCCCTCGGCGGTCGCCGCCGCATGAGCCCCTGAACCAAGGGTCCCCGCAGGATTTTCCTTGTGCCATTAGCGCGCTGGTGCGGGAGCTCCCGCACTCAAAACGCGGGGCCTGGTTTCTTTGTGCCGTTAGCGCGCTGGAGCGGGAGCTCCCGCGCTCAGAACCGGCTACTTTGGGTGGATGGGTTTGATCGTTCAGAAGTACGGCGGGACCTCGGTGGGGGACGCCGAACGGATCAAGAGTGTGGCCGAGCGTATCGTGTCGACGGCGCGCGCCGGCAATCAGGTCTGTGTGGTGGTCTCGGCGATGGGCCACAGCACCGACGAACTGGTGAGTCTGGCCGCCCAGGTCTCCGAGGATCCGAACCCGCGCGAGATGGACATGCTGCTCACGGCCGGCGAACGCATATCGATGGCCCTACTGTCGATGGTCATCTCGGATCTCGGTTACGAGTCGATCAGCTTCACCGGCTCCCAGGCCGGCATCGTTACCGACACGACTCACGGCAGGGCCCGCATCCTCGAGGTGAAGGGCGACCGCGTGCGCCAAGCACTGTCGGGAAGGAAGATTGCGATAGTCGCAGGATTCCAGGGTGTTTCCACGGAGTACGACGTAACCACCCTGGGCCGAGGTGGCTCCGACACCACCGCGGTGGCGCTGGCCGCGGCCCTCGGTGCGGATGCATGCGAGATCTACACGGACGTCGACGGGGTCTACACCGCGGACCCCCGCATCGTGCCTACGGCCCGCAAGCTCCACGCGGTGTCCTACGAGGAGATGCTCGAGTTGGCGGCGAGCGGAGCGGGCGTGCTGATGCTTCGCGCAGTGGAATATGCACGTAACTATGGAGTTGTGTTGCACGTGCGCTCCTCGTTCGATTACGAGGACGGCACCTGGGTCACGGAGGAGGACGAACGCATGGAGCGAGCGATCATTTCCGGGATCGCGCACGACACATCCGAAGCTAAGGTTGTCATTCAAAACGTGCCCGACACACCGGGCATTGCGGCACGGGTCTTTCGCCCCCTCGCCGACGAGGGAATCAACATCGACATGATCGTTCAGAACGTCGCCGAGGATGGAAGGACGGACATCTCCTTCACGATGCCCACCGACGACCTTCGCCGCGCGCGGCCGGTGCTGGAGGAGATCGTCGGGTCGGTGGGCGCCGACGGCATCGCGACCGATCCCGATATCGCCAAGGTGTCCCTCATCGGCGCGGGAATGAAGTCGCACCCGGGAGTTGCTGCCGATATGTTCGACGCCATCGCCGACGCGGGAATCAATATCGAGATCATCTCGACGTCGTCGATTCGGGTGTCGTGCGTCGTGCGTAAGTTCGAGGTCGAACGTGCGGTGAGGGCGGTTCACGACCGGTTCGATCTGACGGAGGAAGCGGTCATCAGAGAAGAACATCCGGTCACCGCCACAGGTCAGCTCAAGGCGATCAAGGAGTAACGAGTGAGAGCAGCGCTGGTCGGTGCCACGGGGGCCGTGGGCACCGAGATTCTGAAGATCCTCGAATCGCGCGACTACGGCATCCACGAAATCATCCCTGTGGCGTCGCCGCGTTCGGTGGGTCGCAAACTCAGCTTTCGTTCGTCGGAGATCGAGGTGCGCGCGCTCGAGGCAGAAGTCTTCGAAGGTGTTGACGTTGCGCTGTTCGACGTCGCCGACGAGTTGAGCGCGCAGTGGGCTCCCATCGCCGCCGAACGGGGAGCGGTCGTGGTGGACAACTCGGCCGCCTTTCGGATGGACGACGACGTTCCTCTCGTCGTGCCCGAGATCAACCCCGAGCAGGCCGCCTTCCGTCCGAAGGGGATCGTCGCCAGCCCCAACTGCTCAACCCTCGCCATGGTGGTGCCACTCATGCCTCTGCACAGGGAGTGGACCGTCAACCGCTTGGTGTTGTCCACCTATCAGGCCGTGAGCGGCTCCGGTCAACCCGGAACCGAAGAGTTGGTGGAGCAGACGCAGCTCGTCGCCAAGGATCCCGATGCGGTGCGCGAGGGTCGCGCCGGCGACATCCTCAAGGGCGGCGAGACCTTCGTGCATCCGATCGCCCTGAACGTCATTCCGAAGTGCGGCTCGGTCAAAGAGCAGGGCTATACGAGTGAAGAGCTCAAGCTCTGCCACGAGACGCGCAAGATAATGGGCATCCCCGATCTGAGGGCCACGGCTACCTGCGTGCGCGTGCCCGTCGTCGCCGGTCACGGGGTTGCGGTGCACGCGGAGTTCGATCATGAGGTGTCGGTGGAGCGTGCTCGAGAGATTTTCGAGGTGGCACCCGGAGTCGAGCTTGCGGACGAGGTTGAGAACCACGTTTACCCAACGCCACTGCGGGCGGCGAACCAGGACCCCTGTTACGTGGGTCGGATCCGGAAGGACCTGTTCGACGATAGAGCCCTCGAGTTCTTCTCGGTCGCCGACAACCTCCGCAAGGGAGCCGCACTCAACACCGTGCAGGTCGCGGAGCTTCTTACCCGGGGCTAATTGCCCGCGGCCTCGTCGCGGCGCGCTTCTAGCACCGCGCCGAGACGCTCGGGGTAGTCCGTGATGATGCCGTCGACGCCGGCGTCGAGCAGGAGCTTCATCTCGCCGGGATCGTTCACCGCCCACGTCCATACGACGAGGCGCTCGTTGTGGGCTGCCTTGACGAGCTCGCCCGTTATCTGCGTGTAGTGCGGGCCGATCCCCTGCGCGTATCTGCGGACCTGTTCCATGCGGCCACCGATCTCGGTCGGGCCCTCATGCTCGTAGAACAGCTGGACCAGCTCGATGGCGGGAGCCAGAGAATGAATCCGCTGAGGGCTGACGGGGGACAGCGACATGATCACGGTTCGCCCGCCGCCTCCCAAGAGGCCGTGGTCGGCGAGCGTGCGCAGCACCCTCCACTCGATGCCGTTGTCGACGTCGTCGCGACTCTTCAACTCGATGGCGAACTTGGCCACGTGCTTGTAGCGCTCGAGCACTCCGGCGAGCGTCAGCACGGGTTGCCCGACGAAATCCGGATGTGCGCGAGTCGGGTGGGCCTCGTTGAACCAACTGCCCGCGTCGGCACCGGCCAACTGTGCGTGCGTGAGGTTCGAGATCATGTCGTGGTCTGCTAGCCCGCGAATGGTTCGGAGTGAGGTGAGATCGTGGATCACGACGGGCACTCCGTCGGCGGTCAGCTGCACGTCGAACTCGAGGTACTCAGCCCCCAGCTCCAAGGCCTTGTCGAACGCGGCAACGGTGTGTTCCGGCGCATGCCCGGAGGCGCCGCGATGGGCGATGCGCGCGGGCGAGGCGGAGGCGAGTTCGGAGCCCTGCCGCCGTTGTGTGTCCGCGATCGTGGCCTCCCCTCGGGGCGCGCTCATGTTGAGAATTGTCGTGCGGTCACATGAACGATACGCGACGGCTCGCGATACGAAAGGGAACAAGAGTGACTGCGAGAATGCCCTTTTCTTAGGTCTGTGCCGGAGTGAGCTCCTCGAGGAGTCGACCCACCCTCTTGTCGATGTCGTCCCGGATCGCTCTTACGACCTCCAGGGGTTTTCCCGCCGGGTCTTCTAGCTCCCAGTCCTCGTAGCGCTTGCCGGGATAGATGGGGCACGCGTCCCCGCAACCCATGGTGATGACCACGTCGGCTGCGACCACCGCCTGGTCGGTGAGAGGTTTGGGGAACTCCCGAGAGAGATCGATGTCAAGCTCGCTCATTGCCGCGCGGACGTTCTCGTGGATCTCGTCGGCGGGGGTGCTGCCCGCCGATCGCACCTGCACGCGGCCCCCGGCGCGCCGGTCGAGAAGCGCCGCCGCCATCTGGGAGCGCCCTGCATTGTGAACACAAACGAAAAGCACCTCGGGTGTTTCCTTCAATCGAGACTCCGGCTTGAAGTGAACGGACGACCGTCAGGCTAGTCGCAGCATGTGAACCCCGCGCGAATGGGGGGCTACGGCTTGACCGTGACCGGTGTGCCCAGTCTCAGCAGCGGCTTGAGCCGATCCAGAGCGCGCTCGCTTACACGAAGGCAGCCCGCACTCGCCGCCGTTCCGATCGAGCTCGGGTCGTTCGTTCCGTGAATCGCAAGCTGGTCTCCGCCGGACCACCCGACCGGCAGCTTCGGTTGGATTCCGGACAGGCCGAAGGCGTATGAACCGAAGGAACTACCGGGAGTGGCGGCCACGAGATCGGTTACGAAGTAGCGGCCGGGAGGCGTTGGGGAGGCCGGCGCGCCGGTTGCCGCCGGGAGGCGCATGACGACTTTGTTCAAACGAAGGACGGTAACGATGTGGCGCGAGAGGTCGATGCTGACCCGGTAGGGAGTACGACTCAGGTCGAGTCCGGCGATTCGAATCCACCCGGTGGCACGGGTGCCGCTATAGGGCACGGCCACCTTTCCGTAACGGCCATCGGTGCTTCGCTCCTGAATCCAAGCCTTGTGGGGCTCTCCGAAGTATCGGGACCCCGCGGGCATCTGGCCGATGACCTTGCCCTCACCGGGTCGAGCCGTGATGGGGAGGTTCCTGGGGATCTCCGCCAGCAGGGCCGGCTGCGGCGCCTCGCGCTCCATCCTTGCCTCCGAGGTGCGCTGCCATTTCTGGAAGCCGCGGACCTCCGCGTGAAGGGAGCGGAGCGGGACTTGGAGAGAGTGGTCCTCGGCTTGGAAGGAAGCGACCGGATCCGTCGGAGGAACCTCGGCGGCGCTCAGCGCAACTCCACCGAGGAGGGCGATCATCAGCAAGGCCAGGGCTGCACCCAAAGCCGGGCTGAGCAGATTTCGGTGTGCCTTCACGCCAGTGGTATCGGCATGACACGGGGTCTTTCTTGAATCGCCAAAACGATCCTCGAAAGTTGGGGGAAGACTCGAAGGGACGGGACCTCACCTCGGTTCACATGTTCCGATTTCCGGGGGCCCGTCGAATGGCTCCTTACCCAGGGCATGCTCGAGGTATGCCTTGACAGGGATGCTGCGGCGGACGCACGATCACCTGGCATCTGAGGCGCAACTGGAGGGAGGGGAGATGGCAGCCGTCGACTACTTCCTCAAGATCGACGGTATCCCCGGCGAGAGTAAGGACGCCAAACACCAGGGGGAGGTCGAGGTCCTGGCCTGGTCTTGGGGCGAAACGGCTACGGCTTCGAGTGGGCCCGGAGGAGGAGGCGGCGCCGGCAAGGTCACCATCCAGGATCTCAATTTCACGTCGCGAATCTCGAAGGCAAGCCCCCAGCTCATGCTGGCGTGCGCCTCCGGAAAACACATCAAGAGCGCCGTCCTTACCGCTCGAAGGGGCGGCAATGCACAGGCCGAGTTCCTGATCGTTACCCTCGAAGACGTTCTCGTGTCGTCTCACCAAGCGGCAGGAGGAGGCGAGGACCGGCGCGGGCCGCTCGACTCGATCGCTCTCAACTTCTCGAGAATTCAGGTGGAGTACAGGGAGACCAACCCGGACGGCACCCTGGGTACACCGGTCAAGTTCGGCTGGGACGTGAACCAGAACCAGGCTATCTAGAGGACGCTGTCTCAGGGATTCAAGGCATGGTTGATGTTTGGCACCTGTGGTCAAATCGGCTGGCTGACCTGCCAAGACAGTGGTCACGTTGGTTGGACTTTGGTGACGAGAGTCAACCTCCTGCGGCCCCACCGCGGCCCCAGATCCCTACCACCAATCTCTTCTCTTTCCCCAGATCCACGCGAGAAGTGCTCCCAGGGGAGCCGACACGAGGACAATCGGAATGCCCCAGTCCGGAATCGGTCCGAAGCAGATCGTCCCGGCACAAGAGGCCGGAAACAACACCGCAAGGAGCGGGCCGACCAGGATCGGTAGCCCTAGGAAACCGAGGATCAAACCCCTGAACATTTGATTTCTCTTGAACCCATCCGAAGGTTCGAGATCCATGTTGGCATGATGCCCCAGATCACAGCCGGCCGGGCTACAAGACGTCTGCCGAGGACACGAAGGAGTCCGAACCCACTTATCGGAGACGCCTACTAGCGCCTTCGTGGGGTCGGTCCCGAACGTCGCGGTGGACCGCGATTAGTTTCCACTCATGATCCGGTCTCAGTAATGAGAGCGAGGAGGTAATGGTGAGCTACAACGAACGGCGATCGCAACGGATTGGAGGTCAGAGCAGTGAGTGAGCTTGTGGGTATCGCTCGGTTCAAGTTTCACGAGGGCAATGTCGACGAGTTCAAGCGCTTGTCCGCCCAAGCGATGGAGATCGTGCGGACCAGGGACACCGGAACGCTGCAATACGACATCTACTTCAACGACGATCAGTCCGAGTGCATCGCCCTCGAGCGGTACCGGGACTCCGAGGCGCTCATCGAGCACGCGCAGCACCTTGGCGACCTAATGGAAGCGATCCCTGCGACGGGATCGGTCTCCGGCGTACTCCTCGGCGAGCCGAGCGCAGAGCTCAGAGCAAACATGCCCGATAGCGAGGTCGTCGGTCTTTTCACGCCCTACCAGTCGATGTAGATACTTGCCGGCCGACCTCCCAAGACAACTGAAAAGAGGAAACCATGACCACGCCAGCCCCGACCGTCACCGACCACGACGACTTCGAGCGACAGCTCCTCGAGCTGCGCAAGCGCGAGAAGGCACACACCCGCGAGGGCGACGCGATCGCCGCGGCGCGGCGCCGGCTCCCCATGACAGAGGTGCCGCC